>JAKISS010000005.1 GCA_021648485.1 Gammaproteobacteria bacterium | reverse complement strand
GTATTGCCATTGCCAATCTTTTAAAAATGGCGGATCTGGTAAAGAGCACCTCCGATGCCATACGTATGATCAAACAGGGTGCGGTGCGCATTGATGGCGAGCGTATTGAAGATAATAAACTCACTATTGCAGCGGGTACGCAACATGTTTATCAAGTGGGTAAGCGTCGTTTTGCGCGAGTCAGTGTCGTTTGATTTAAGAATGCGCTTCCTCGCATACTTGTGTTAACCGCATGCTTTTTACGGTCACGGTCACGGTCACCGTTGTGAGACCTTCTGTGGTTTTCTGTTGGCTGGATCGGATATGAACACATCACAAACAAGGGAGAATAAGGGGTCATTGCTTGACATTACACTTCAATGTCGCCCTTTTCAGCAATAGTGAAGGCTGCCCTGTCTCCGTTACTCGGCAGGTGATAATGATTATCCATCAAGCAGTAGGCGTAACATAACCATCCCTGCTGGTTTATTTCTCTCCAGTAAATCCAAAAACAATTTACGGCCATCATTATCTTGATAAATCGCAGCTTGCGCATTACCTCGTGCTGTTAGATGGTAAAGGCCACCTGTAAACTCTAATCGTAATTGTCTCGCCATGCTGGCTATATGGTCGGGCGGATATGCAAAGTCAAGCAATGACCCCTTTTGATGATGAGCAATGACCCCTTTTGATGATGACCCCTTTTTGCTTGATATGTAAACTCAGCGGATATCCAGGTCTTCCAGCAGTGCCGAAAGTCGTTCCAGGCGCTGAATCGGATCATCTAACTGTAAGAAGTATTGTTTTTGTTCGAGGCGGACGGGCAGTAATTCTGCCAGTCGGCTGCCGACCCAGCTGGCATCGTCATATTTTTTTTCCATTTTTACGAACGGGTAGTCGAGCTGTTTAAACAGATTGCGTAAGATGTTTGCGGTGTGGCTGAATGTTTTGGGCAGTGGGCAGCTTGTTTCGTTATTCAGTAATTTTACTTCCGCCATTGTCAGCTGATCGGTCTGCACTTCACGGGAAATGATTTCAAAACGTTGCTGGCCGCGTGCAGTGATGCCCAGCAGTCCATCCGGCTGTTTGTTGAAATAGCAAATCTCGGTGAGGGTGCCGATGTTGTGAGTATCGGCGGCTTTACCTATTTCTGAGCCATCTCGAATCAGGCACACGCCAAAGCCGGAGTCTGTTTTCATGCAGTTGCTGACCATGTCGAGATAACGTGGCTCGAATATACGCAATGGCAGGGTGCCACCGGGAAACAACACGGCGTGCAATGGGAATAAGGGGATAGTGAGTGTGCTCATCAGTGTTGTTCTTCGCCCCAGCGTGGTACCAATGTGTGTTCAATGTCCAGGTGGTCCAGTATCCGGGCAACCACAAAATCAATGAGTTCATCGACGCTTTGCGGTTGGTGATAAAAGCCGGGACTGGCGGGCATGATGGTAACCCCCAGCTGTGAAAGCTTCAGCATATTTTCCAGATGAATGGTCGAAACGGGCATTTCGCGGTGCAGCATAATCAATGAGCGGCGCTCTTTCAGCATGACGTCAGCTGCGCGTTCGATAAGGTCTCGGCTACTGCCATTGGCAACGGCCGAGAGAGTTGCCGAAGAACAGGGGCAGATCACCATGGCACGAGCGGTGTTGGAGCCACTGGCCACGGGTGACATCCATTGATCCCGGCCAAAGACATGTAATTGATTGTCGGCGGTGTGGAAATATTCGCTGAGAAACAGCTGTTGTTCGGCGCTTCGTCCTGGCATGTCGAAATCAGTTTCAGTGGCGATCACCACCTGTGCGGGTTGCGAAATCATCAGGTATACCTCACATCCTGCGTCCAGCAGGCATTCCAGCAGGCGCAGGCCGTATTGGGCACCGGAGGCACCGGTAATGGCAAGGATGATCGGGTTGTTTGTCATATGTTTCGTTTATTGCCTTTACTTTCTTTTCCCTTGAGGAACGTGGATTGGGGTGAAGGATGACAGCCGACGGCTTGTGTTTTTTTTACGCTAAAGATTTCTTTTGGAGGGAGAGCTGATTGCACTGGCATTATGTCTTCTCTTGTCGTGTCTCCAGCAAATGTAGCAGTTTTTCGTGCAGTCCCCCAAAGGCACCGTTGCTCATGATCAGCACATGGTCGCCGGAACGAACAGTTTCGGCAAGGTAGGCAGCCAGCCGTTCAATATCATCAAAAACCTGTGCTGTGTCCAGTATTGCGGTGACATGGCCGAGATTCCAGTCCAGCCCGGCAGGTTGGTAAAGCAACACGTCATCGGCAGCATTCAGTGCCGGGCCGAGGGTATGGCGATGTATGCCCAGGCGCATGGTGTTGGAGCGGGGTTCCAGTACGGCGATGATGCGCGCAGTTCCTGTTTTTGCCCGTAGCCCGGCGAGAGTGGTTTTGATGGCGGTGGGATGATGAGCAAAGTCATCATAAACCGTAACGCCATTGATTTGGCCCCGTATCTCCATGCGCCGTTTCGGGCTTTGAAATTGTCCCAATGCGTCGATGGCATATTTCGTTGGCACCCCGGCGTGGCGCGCGGCGGCGATGGCGGCCAGGGCGTTGTTGACGTTGTGCTGGCCCAGTGAATCCCAGTGTACGGTGCCTTGTGATTGTCCGCTAAAAAACACCTCAAAGGCACTGCCATCAGCCTGTTTCAATTCCGCATACCAGCCGTTTTCAGCCTGTTCGCTGATGGATTCCACGGGTGTCCAGCAACCTGTTTCCAGTACTCGCTGAATGTGTGTATCGGTTTGTGGCGCAATAATCAGACCATTGCTGGGTACGGTACGCACCAGATGATGAAACTGGCGTTCGATGGCTTCAATATCGGGAAAGATGTCGGCGTGGTCGTATTCGAGATTATTGAGCACCACAGTGCGTGGCCGGTAGTGGACAAACTTGGAGCGCTTGTCAAAAAAAGCGGTGTCGTACTCGTCGGCTTCCACCACAAAAAACGGGGCGTTACCGGCGCGAGCTGAAAGGCCAAAATTGCGCGGTATGCCGCCAATCAAAAAACCGGGTGTCAGTCCGGCATCTTCCAGAACCCAGGCCAGCATGGAGGCGGTGGTGGTTTTTCCATGCGTGCCTGCCACGGCCAGCACCCAGCGATCTTTGAGCAGATAATCGGCGAGAAAAGCCGGGCCGGAGGTGTAAGCCAGTCCGCGTTCCAATACGAATTCCACGGCGGCATTGCCACGCGACAGAGCATTGCCAATGACTACTAAATCCGGTGCAGGCTCGAATTGATGGGCGGGGTCGAAACCTTCCGTTAGCATGATGCCTGCTTTTGCCAGCTGGGTGCTCATGGGCGGGTACACATTTTGATCCGAACCGCTGACCCCGAAGCCCAGCTCGCGTGCCAGCAGGGCAATGCCGCCCATAAATGTGCCACAAATACCGAGGATATGAATGTGCATCAGCCCGTGGCCACTCCGGCGATTTGCAGTGCGACCATGACCCGGATGGAGGTGTAGATGTAAAGCAGGGCGATGCCAGTGCCAATCCACATAGGCACGTCTACTGCGTGACGCAGGATATGCCCGATAACGCTGATATTCCAGATGATTAATACCAGTAGCAGAATGGATAACGAGCTGGGGTCATCGGCACTGGTGCGTTGCAGGTAGGCCACCAGTGGCCAGCCCATGATCTCAAACAGGGTGCCGGTGGCGGTAAAGGCGGTCACGGTTTGTATGATGCGGCTTTGCTGATCGGTAATCCACAGGGCGAGCCAGGCCAGACCGACGAGTAGCAGAGTATCAACACCAGCGGACAATAACGCCAGATCAAAAGTCTGATCCAGTGATGCGATAACCAGCCCCATCAATAGATAAACACTAATGCACAACAGCATCAGGACGCGCGAGTACGGCAAATCCTGCGGTGCGGCGCGCAGACGCATGATGTTAAAAACCAGAGTGATCAATGCATTCATAATTGCGGGGGTCGGTGTCGTATCAAGTTGTGGCGGGTCATGAAATAATGCACGCCATCATAACGCGAGCGGCGCAATAGTCGATAGTTACCTTAAACTAAGTAAAAAAAAGAGAGCAAAACAATATGCCTGAAGTTCTTGAAAAACCTCTGTTTATTGATACAGAAAATGCTTTGCTTGACTTGTGTGAAAAACTGCGTGGCCAACCGGTACTGGCGCTGGATACAGAGTTTCTGCGCGAAAAAACTTATTATGCTCAGCTGTGTTTGTTGCAAGTGGCGGCTGATGGGGTGATTGCCTGTGTCGATCCGCTGGCGCTGGATCTTACGCCCTTGCTGGATATTATTTATGACCCTGCGGTGATCAAGGTGATGCACAGCGCACGGCAGGATATGGAAATCTTTTTTGATTTGCGCGGTGATGTGCCCCGGCCATTATTTGATACGCAGATTGCCGCCACGCTGATGGGGTTTGGTGAGCAGGTAGGTTATGCCAACCTGGTACAGCAAATGCTCAATGTGACCCTGGATAAAGCCGCCACACGCACAGACTGGAGTCAGAGGCCACTGGACGCCGAGCAAGTTAATTATGCCGCTGATGATGTGCGTTACCTGTTCACTGTCTATCATCAGCAAATGGATGTGCTTGACAGCAAGGGGCGGCTTGAATGGTTGCAGGCTGATTTTGACGAGATGAGTGATATTAGTACCTATGCACCTGCACCGCAGGACTTGTGGAAACGGGTGCGTGGCGCACAAAAATTATCAGCACCGCAATTGGCGGTGTTGCGTGGTTTGTCCGCATGGCGTGAAGAGCGTGCGCAGGCCAGTAACCGGCCACGGCGCTGGATACTCAAAGATGATGCAATGGTGGATATTGCACGCCGTTCACCCGATCAGTTGAATGGTCTGGCAAAAATTCGCGGTATCGAAGAACGTTTGCTGAATCGTCACGGTGAAACCTTGCTTAAGGTGATCGCTGAAGCCAAAAGCACTGATCCCGCAGAGTGGCCAACAAAATCGAAGAGCCAGCGTTTATCTGCTGAGCAGGATGCAGTGGTAGATTTACTCATGGCAGTGTTGCGTTTGCGCGGGAATCAGCATGATGTCAGCCCGGCTTTGCTGGCCAGTCGAAAACAACTGGAAGCGTTGGTGGCCGGAGATACAGAGGGTGTGGTGTTGCATGGTTGGCGCGCTGAACTGGTCGGGCACGATTTGCAGGCGGTATTGGCGGGAGAGGTGATGGCAAGGGTGATAGACGGAGAGTTAACGCTGGTGCCATAAACAAGGGTAAACCGAATTAAACAAGCGGGCACGATCATCAATGGCAACCATTTTCCAGCGACATTTTCCCTGGCGAGAAAATAACGACTTTCAGTTATTGGTGGATGGTGGCGAAATTTTTCCGGCGATGCTGACCAGTATTCGTGCGGCACAGTCGCAGATTTTTCTCGAAATGTATCTGGTGGAATCGGGTTCGTTGTTAGATCAGTTTATTGCCTCCCTGATGAATGCAGTACAACGTGGTGTGAATGTTTATGTGTTATTTGATGACTATGGTGCGCGAGGTTTAAGTGCCAGAGATCGACAACGTATTATCCGGGCCGGTATTCATCTGGCCATCTATAACCCGTTACGGCTTGGCAAAGTCAGGCGTAACCTGCTGCGGGATCATCGTAAATTATTGGTAGTGGATATGGCGCAAGCCTTTGTGGGAGGCATGGGACTGACCGATGCTTTTGATGTTGAAGTCAACCCTCAGACTTTTTGGCACGATGTTGCGGTACGTATTGAGGGGCCGGTGGTGGCTGATTGGTATGCGGTGTTCTGCCGCAACTGGCGTTACTGGGCAAAACAGGATGTGTTACCAGTGGGAGTATCGGGTGCTGATGTGGCAGGTGTGTCGGCAGGACGTGTCGCGGGCGGCCATCATTTTGGTGCTCTGAGCATACATCACTTTTTTCTTAAACGTGTGCGCAATGCCGAGCGCCGGGTATGGATGATGACAGCTTATTTTGTGCCTTCACACCGTTTGTTACATGCTTTGCGCAAAGCCGCCAAGCGAGGTGTGGATGTATGCTTGTTATTGCCTGGTTCAAAAACAGATCACCCGGCGGTACGTTATGCCGGGCACCGGTATTACTATTCCTTGTTACGTGCGGGGGTGCGTATTTTTGAATATCAGCCACGGTTTTTACATGCCAAGGTGTTGATGTGTGATGACTGGGTGTCGCTGGGTTCCAGTAATATGGATCGCTGGAATTTGCGCTGGAATCTGGAAGCCAATCAGGAAATTGAAAACAGTGATTTTGCGGCATGCGCGCGTGAATTGTTTGAGACTGACTTTGCTTCCAGTGAAGCGTGTTATTTAAATACATGGCAAATGCGTCCCCGTTACCGGCGTGTGCTGGAGTGGTTTTGGGGAAAAGTTGCCTTGTGGCTTGAAAATATTGGCAGCCGTATTCGGCGAAAAAGATAAGTCAATGATTTCACCGCAGGTTGTGAGGAATTAACTCTCCAAAAGATTCAATTATGTCTGTATATGGTGCCCGGATCCCGTTCGTGCCAGCATGGGATGCGAGTTATTTCATTTTCAGCTCAGTGCAGCGTATGTGGCAATGCCAGCGTAAACGCCGGAATGTCGGCATCAAAGGCAAGACCATTGTCAGTGACCATCTGGTAACTGCCCTGCATGCTGCCCACCGGAGTTTCCAGTACGGTGCCGCTGGTGTATTCAAAGGTTTCACCGGGGCGCAGATAGGGCTTTTCGCCCACTACACCCTCTCCGTGGACTTCCTGCACATTGCCGTTGGCATCGGTGATAATCCAGTGGCGGGTCATCAGTTTGGCGGCGACATCACCCGCGTTGTAAATGGTGACGTTGTAGGCAAAAACATAACGCTCATTATCAGGAGAAGATTGTTCTTCAAGATAATTGGTTTCAACACCCACTTCGATGAGGGTGTTATCGGGTTCTTTCAGATTATTCATGATGCTCGTATCTCGTTGGTCGCATACCGGATTGGTAATGCGGTGGAATGTTTTCATTGCCTTCAAGTCTACCATGAAGGCAAGTCATGCCACACGAATAGCGATTTTCTGAATGAAAAAGGTCTGGAATGGGTAACGACTGTTCCCGCGCCAACTGAGCCAGGATGTGCAACGGAATGCGGTTGTAGATGAAACTCCTGGCCCTTGTGATGAATACCGCTTTATTCCGCAGTGCCATAGGTCTTGATATGGGTGTGATCGAGCACGACATATTCTTTTTCATTAGCGATCACAATCCACAGGCCGTGGCTCTTGTCCGGCTTTTCGGCGACGCGCATTTCCAGGTTGAAGGGTAAACCCTGGCTGCTGATTTTTTTGAAGGCGGCAAAAATCTCTTCTTCGTTAAAATCAAAATCAAACCTCAGCTTGCCGATGCCAGGCCAGTCCAGGTTAACGATCATCGATTGGGGAATGGCACGCAGTGCGGCGGCTTTGGCTTCACTCAGCGGGTAATAAAGAAACTCGTTCTCGCCGTTAAAGTAGCGTATCCGCTGAATCAGTGCCGGTGGCTCAATTCCGGTAAACAGCGGCTGCCAGTCATAGCGTTTGCGGTAGGTTTGCCAGAGGCCCAGCGGTACCCCGTTTTGTTTCAGGGTTTGCAGGGCTTCAGGGGTGAGAGTGTTCTCCAAACCTGAGCGTACATACTCTTCTCGGGTTATTTTGGGGTTATCATTGATTCGCTTCCAGTCGGTATCGGCTTTTTCCGCCTGCCCGGAAAAGACTTCAATAGAGCCATCAATGCTATCCAGCCAGACCGAGACGGTGCCACCGGGGGCCACGCCCACTCTGATTTCGTTATAGGTAATCTGTTTTTTTGCTTTGGGGCTGTAAAAGCCTGCCTGCATGAGGGCGAGTATTTTGTCGTAGGGCAGGTCAAACACGCCATGGTAAAACTGGTTTTCGGTGTAGGAGAAAAAGGTGATCTCCAGTCGCTCGGGCAGCGGTTTCAGGTCTGGTCCCACCACATGGGTTGAAATCGAGGTGCCCCAGCCGTAGTGGATTTTTTTTCTGTTTGGTACATAGAGCGAGCCGCTGCCGGGGTAAAACAGGGTCCCTTGTACGATTTTCATGGGATAGTTTTTTGGGGCGCTTTCGGTCGCCAGCCAGTCAAATTTGGTGGTCATGGGGGTTGCTCCACAGGCAGTGAGTAAGGGAAAAAAAAGGAGGCCGATCAGTGAGGTTAAGCGTTTACCCATCATAGTGCATACGCTTGCGCTGGCCGTTGTCGCCAAAACGCGGCTCCATGCCGAGGGTATGTATTGCCGAGAAGTGCAAATAGTCATGGCGCAATTGACGCAGCAGGCTGTCGTTGTGTTGCCAGTCCGTTTCCACCGAGGCGCTGCCAATGCGGGTGATATAGGTCTCGATGCGCTCCTGGATGGCGCTGAGGGCATCGGGAATTTTTTCAACGTTCTCAAGTCTGCTTCTTATGTCAATTCCATTCTCCCGCGCAAATCGCGCCATGATGTGCAACGGAATGCGGCTGTAGTGATGGCGGATGCCGCTGCGGTTGACCTGCAAATGCACGGAGGCGAGGCCGATTTTGGGCGGGATATGTTTGAGGGTGATCTCATTGGCGGTGTACCAGCCGGCGGCGATCAGCCGCTCACGCTCGGCCGTGGCCTCTTCTGTGCGGCGTGTTTTGTAAATCACCCCATCCTCTGCTGCCTCATCACGATAACCGCCGCCAATGTCTGAATGTACACCGGGCAGATAAAACTCCTGGCCGTTGCCACCCGCGCTTTTGATATTGGTCAGAGAAAAGTTTTTGCGGTGCTCCTCGGCAGCCACCAGATGGATGACTTTTTTTGCCTCCCGGATCGCGTCCAGATTCAGGCTGCGGGTATTGGGCAGGCTCAACAGCAGCGGGATAACGCCATGGGAGGCGACGGTATCAAACAATCCGGCAAAGTCGATGTCTATTTTTTTGACCGGCAACGCTATATCCTCCATGCCTTCGCGGATGGAACCGGACTCTTTGAGGGCTTCAAAGATATAGTTGCGCGCCCCGGCGGCACCGCGACTGAAGCCCATCACATCCAGGGTGAGTTTATCAATAATGCTCTCCGCTTCAATATGCTCTGACATCGTCTCAACTGACTTAAGAATACCTTGGCGCACTTTGGCGGCTATACCTGTGCCACCCTTGCCGAGGCCATAGCCAATCGCGGAATCACCTTTTTCATCTTCGGTGCCCGGCCCTTCGATGTAGATAGAGAGTTTTTTGTCGTACTCATCGTCTTGAGTCGTTTCCATGTAACGCTCTATTTTTTCCACATTGGTGTAGTCGTTTTCGTAACGATTCTGACTACCGGACAGTCATCATATATGCATTAAAAATTCACGCGTTGGCACCAATTCGAAAGTGCGGAGTACCTTTTCCTGTTTGTTGGACGTTGTGCTCCACCCAATCTACGGGTTCACTATCAATCCTTTGCCAGATAGCTTCTAAATCCGACTTTTTTCAACGAAATTGTCTCTTTTTCGGTGTGTACGATGAAGAAAATCATCCGCTTGCCTTCTTCACGGCGCATGGAAAACTCCAGGGTAATCGGTAATTGATGTTTGCTGAGGGTTTTAAATACCGCCATGATTTCCGTTTCATCGAAAGTAAAATCAAACTGTTGATTGCGGCCATCCGGGGCCGGGTTTTTCCAGTAAATGCCGATCTCGCGGGGCACCGCATGAGTGAGAACTGCGGCCCCTTTTTCCGCTGGATACTCAAGAAAACCCTGTTCGCCGTTGAAGTATTTGGTGTGAAGACGGGGGTCGCGCAGGGTCATACCGGTAAACAGAGGTCGCCAGTCATAGCGTATGCGGTAATTTTCCCACAAATCCAGCGGTATGCCGTTTTTGCGCAGGGCTTCAATGCGCTCCGGGGTTTTCAGGGAGTCTTCGACTTCTAATCTAACGAACTCTTCCCTTGATATCTTTATTGCTGTGGTTAACCGGCTCCACGGGATATCGGTTTTTTCTGCCCGCCCAAAAAAGACTTCGGTGATTTTTTCATATGCCCACAGCCACACCGTAACACCCCCACTGGGGGAAACACCGACGATAATGCTGTGATAAGTAACCCATTCTTTCTGGCTATGACTGTAAAAACCCGCCTGAAATAGTGCGAGGATTTTTTCATAGGGCAGCGCAAAGTCACCCACGTAAAACTGGTTTTCGGTGTAGGAAAAAAATTGGATTGCTAGCTGGCTGGGCAGCGGATTTTTTCTTTTACCATCCCCCAGCACATGGGATGAGACTCCCCGGCCCCAGCCGTGGTGCAGGGTGACTCCGTTGGGCACATAGGTGGATCCACTGCCGTCGTGATATTTCAGGCTGCCCGCGATAATTTCCATGGGATAATATCGGGGGCCGCTTTCGGTCGCTTGCCATTCGAATTTCGTCATGTCTGCGTTGCATCCTGTGAGTGTGATGAGATTGATGATGAGTATAAAGAACCGTGCCGTTCCACTGCGGTGGGTCGCAGACGGATCCGGGGGGGGAGCAGCGGTATTGTCTGGAGCATGGGGCATGGTGGATTTCTCTGTGAGTGCCGGGTATCAACCGGGGTGAGTCATGCGTTGGCGCTTACCGTCGATATAACGCGGTGCATGGGGGGATATTATCACTGAAAATTTTGCCGAAAAATGAAAATGGCTGTAGCGCAGTTCGCGTAACCAGTCCCACTGGTTATCATGCCAATCTTCAGGACGGGAACTGCGGGCTCCCTTGTGCTGGTTGACATACGCCTGGATCTCTTTATTGGCCCTCTCGAGATCGGAGTGAATTTCTTCACTGCGCTCAAGTTTATCTTTAAAAACAATACTGCTCTCCTTGCAGTCACTCTCTTTTGCCAACTGCGCCATAATGTGCAGCGGAATCTGGCTGTAACGGTTGCTGATGGTGTCGCGTTTTGCTTCCAAAACCACGGTATCCAGGGCAATTCTGATGGGGGTCAGCTCCTCCGCTTTATACCAGTTGGCAGCCACCAGTCGAGTTTTTTCGGCCTCGGCCTGTTTGCCTGCGCTAAAGATATTTTTCTTCCAAAAAATTAATTGCTTTTCACCGGGGCCGTCGCGGTAGCTGCCACCGATATCTGAATGTACACCCGGCAGAAAAATCTCTTGCCCTTTTCCACCGGCGCTGCGGATGTTAGTGAGGGAAAAATTTTTCCGGTGCTCATCTGCTGAGGTTAGGTGTACTACGTCAGCGGCATGTGTAATGGCATTCAGGTTCAGGGCGGCGGTGTCGTCGTCAAAAAAAATGCCATGGGAAGCGACGGTATCAAACAGACCGACAAAACCAACATTGACCTCGCATACCTGATAACCCAATGCCTCGAGTTGCTCGGCAACCGTTCCCCCACCCTCAGTATTGGTCAGTTTTGCCGCGTGGATAAAGTGGCGCGCCGCAGCCGCTCCCCGGCTAAAACCAAACAGGTTAATGGTCAGTTTGGAGATAACGGTTTCTGTTGCCCAATGATTTTTTCTGATTTTCCCTACCACCTCACGCAGGCTGGTCTTGACCTTTTCTTTTACCCCACTCCTCCCGAGTCCAAGGGCAGAAGCCAAGCCTTTGTCGCTTTCGTTGTCCACGGTGCCGATACCTTCGATGTAGGATTTTAGCAGCAGCTTTTCAGGAGAGGGTGAATCCGTTTCAATGTACTTTTCCAGTTTAACGATATTACTGTAGGCACCGGCATAACTGTTTTTGTTGCGGCCGTATTTTTTGTAGATGGCTCTGGCTTCTTCTATCTGCTCCGGGGTCATATTCTTTTTCAGTTCGGCCGCAGCTTGGTGCTCTATCTCATCCATTAATTTATCTTCGTCGGCCGCTAATGGGTCCGCCGCAATCAGGCGTTGATCAATATTGGTGCGGTTGTTGAGGGTGCCGTCAAAAAACAGGTGAAAAACAATCTCGATCTTTTTCCGGTTGTCTTCGGGCTCTTCGGGCTCTTCGGGTATTTCGGTTTGTGCGGATGTTTCGCCATTTTCCATTGGGGGGTTCTCTTCAGGTGTTGCCAGTCCGTTTCTGCTGAGGCACTGCCAATGCGGGTGATATAGGCCTCGATACGCTCCTGGATGGCGCTGCGGTTGACCTGCAAATGCACGGAGGCGAGGCCGATTTTGGGCGGGATATGTTTGAGGGTGATCTCATTGGCGGTGTACCAGCCGGCGGCGATCAGCCGCTCACGCTCGGCCGTGGCCTCTTCTGTGCGGCGTGTTTTGTAAATCACCCCATCCTCTGCTGCCTCATCACGATAACCGCCGCCAATGTCTGAATGTACACCGGGCAGATAAAACTCCTGGCCGTTGCCCCCGGCGCTTTTGATATTGGTCAGGGAGAAGTTTTTGCGGTGTTCCTCGGCAGCCACCAGATGGATGATCTTTTTTGCCTCCCGGATCGCGTCCAGATTCAGGCTGCGGGTATTGGGCAGGCTCAACAGCAGCGGGATAACGCCATGGGAGGCGACGGTATCAAACAATCCGGCAAAGTCGATGTCTATTTTTTTGACCGGCAACGCTATATCCTCCATGCCTTCGCGGATGGAACCGGACTCTTTGAGGGCTTCAAAGATATAGTTGCGCGCCCCGGCGGCGCCGCGACTGAAACCCATCACATCCAGGGTGAGTTTATCAATAATGCTTTCCGCTTCAATGTGCTTGGATAGCCGTTCTATTGACTTAAGAATACCTTGGCGCACTTTGGCGGCTATACCTGTGCCACCCTTGCCGAGGCCATAGCCAATCGCGGAATCACCTTTTTCATCTTCGGTGCCCGGCCCTTCGATGTAGATAGAGAGTTTTTTGTCGTACTCATCGTCTTGAGTCGTTTCCATGTAACGCTCTATTTTTTCCACATTGGTGTAGTCGTTTTCGTAACTGTTGCCCTCTTCTTTATTCTGTTGATAGACCGCTGTGTTGGCGACACGGTGGTCGATGTTGATGCGGTTATTCAGGGTGCCGTCAAAAAACACACTGAGGCGGACTTTTACATGCGCCTGTTTTTTTTCCTGGGGTGTTTCTTCCGCTTGTTTTGCGGGGTTGAAGTTCGTTTCGCCTAATTCCATACGGTTTTCTCGTTATGTGCGTTCATGTGATGATGAGCGCTGTCCAATAGGTTGTGCGATTTTTTCTACCCGCACAGCCGCACGCAGGGGGCCATCGGCGGAACTATACACCAGATGTGTGGCGGGGCCGGGCTGTTTTAACAGCTGCTGTGCAGCCAGCCCGATCAGCACGGAACCGGTGGCGGCTCCCAGGTCGCCGTAACAGTCTGCGGGGTGGGCAACCGTAATTCTTTCCTGCAGGTGGGCTTCATTACGCAGCAGGGCCACTGAGCATTCTTTTGCCCAGTAGTGTTCGCCGTTCATGCTGGAGTAGATGGTGTGGATATTGTTGCCGGGGTTCTCCACTAACGCTTTTTTGAAGGCTTGATCCAGGCCGTCGCCGCGATAGGGCCGGTCGCTGTCGTCGTGCAGGTGTCCGGGTTCTTCGCCGATACCGGGCGGGTGCAGGGCGATGATGTGGTTATTCTGGCTGAGTGCCTGTTGCGGATGGCGGGTGAGCAGCAGAAACCCGGCCCCTTCGCCGGGGGTGAAGCCGTCCATCACACCGGGGGCCAGCAGACGTTGCGCAGCGTCCAGCTGCTCCAGGCGTGGGTGGTTCAGGTAACAGTCACTGCCGCCGAGCAAGACATAGTCATAATCAAGTTCATAGAGGTAACGAAATACCCAGTCCAGTCCCTGAATACCTCCCGCCCGCCCCGTGTGCGTGCGAGTGACCAGTTCGGGAGAGAGGGGGAGTTCACCATATTTGATCAGGTTTTTAATCAGTAGCGAGTAGTCGATATCATCTACGTTGGTTTGGGGTTCGGGCATCACCAGTACCAGTGGAATGGGCTGAGTGATGGTTTGATTGCCTGTTGGGGTTGCCAGGGCTTCATTAATGGCAATTAACGACATTTTAATCATGCGGTCACTGTGATCGCTATAGTGGTCACCGCCGTTAATGCCTTCCGGGAACGTTGAAAACAGCTCGTCAGGAACCTCGGCCAGGGTAATGGGCTGACCCTTTCGGGTGCGATAGCCAGAAATACGGTAACCGCTGTAGTCTGCATTGATGGCAGCAGCCGTCATCTCGGTGTCGGCACCAATGGAGGTGATCATGCCGATACCGGCGATGTACGCTTTGCGGGTGTCGTTGATGTTGTCGCTCATGGGGTCAGCATCCTGGCGCGCGTGTTGGGCAGGGGTACATCGCGTTCATTCAGGGCCAGTTCCAGGGCGGCGGCATGGCGTTGGCGCTGTGTGCCGTCGGCCAGTACTGTCTTGAGGTGTTTTGCGCCGATGGGTTGGCCCATGAAATAACGCTGGCCAATAATGTAGTGTGGACTTTGCTGACACCAGAGGGCGGCTACTTTTTCAGCGTCCGGGACGGGCAGGTTTTCATCGTCATCCAGATCAAGGTTGTCGTTATCCGTATCATCAATATCGTCAATGGTGATGGTGTCGTCGGGTGCGTCCAGTGTTAACCGGTGTGCTTTGAGGTCAATGCCCGTGATGGTGGTGAAAGACTCACCGGCCAGTTTCGCGGATGTCGGGTCTCGCATTGTGTTGATCAGCCAGTTAATGGCATGGGGATCTCCCAGTGCGCCAGTGGCTTTGATCACGGCCCGGGTCTGGTTTTTATCGTCTGACAGTGTATCGATCCATTCCCGTGCCTGCTCGACCGGCAGTGCTCGAAACGCCAATTGGATCGCCTGGTGTTGATGCGGGCCTGCGCTGAAAACAAAATCTTGCAGGGCGTGTGCGCTGGCCCGGTGACCTAACAATACGGCGGACCAGGTGGCCCAGAAACGGATGTTGTCGTTGTCGTTATGTATTGCCTGGTAGATGGCGGGCATGGCGTCCTGGCGGCGTAACTCGCCGATCAGGCGCAGCGCCCGGCAATAGAGTTTTTCATGCTGCTGACAATCATCACGTTGCAAAATATGGGTCAGGTGTTCGCCCGGGTTCTGGCGGCGCACGCTACAGGTGGTCAGCCCCAGGTATTTATGCGCCATTTCTTTGCCATTGAGAAAACGTTTTGTCCAGGGGTTCACAAGGGCATCGGGTAACCAGCCCATGGCGGAGATCAGGCCGGGGGTGGCGAGCGCATTTTCCAGGCCGGTATCGACAGCTGTTTTAATTTTTCCGCTGTCGTGGCTGCGCATGGCGGTGACCATGGCGGCGAAAACTTCACCAGGTGCCTGGAATTCCAGAGCGGCTTCACAGGCGGCC
The DNA here is from genome assembly GCA_021648485.1 of Gammaproteobacteria bacterium. Lineage (GTDB taxonomy): Bacteria > Pseudomonadota > Gammaproteobacteria > SZUA-152 > SZUA-152 > SZUA-152. The sequence continues at coordinate 58,269 of JAKISS010000005.1, read as the reverse complement.
CAGCCGGGGTCCAGCGCGGTCATCAGTCCGTCGAGCCGGGCGGCTATGCGGTGTTCCAAGGCGCGTATGTCGTGGGCAGTGTAATGCGGTTGTTCGATGGCCACTGAGCGCAGTATCCATAAGAAAGAGGCATCTTCGATGCTGTGCTCATAAAAATCTTTATAGGCATGTTTTATATTCGGAGCGTCCTGGGTATCAAGCGCAGTCATCATCAGGTCATCCGCTCAGCCTGCAATATTTTTGTTGTTGTGCCAGAGCGGGTCACCCAGACGGCAGACATTTTTGCCTTCAAATTTCACATCAAAGGAGTACATGAGGAATTCACACACCTCTTTGACGGTGCCACTGATGACACCTTTACGTGAACCGGCTTCATCACCTGCGCTTTTCGAATATTGTGCGCCTTTTACCATGGGCATTTTCCCATCGACCGTGACTGATTTTGGCCCGTTAACGGTGTCCTGTGATTTGCCGATATTGGGGTAAGGGATGGGGACGATGGCGCTGCCAATCGGGGTCAGGCAAACATCGGGGAAAACCACACTTTTACCGCCGCTGCCCTGGTGTGCGATCCCTCGTCCGTTTGAATAGGTTGTTTGTGCCATGATGTTTTTCCTGTTGTTTATCGGTTTAACTATCGTGTGGTGTTGAGGGTGATATCACTTATTTTCAGCGCTGTTTTGTTGCAGGGCATGGCGGCTCGCCATACCATGCTCAGTTTTAGCCGGTTCGGTTCAATCATCAGTGTTTCCAGGTCGAACTCGGGTTTTAATATATTGCCTGCAACGGTGACACTTGCACGTAATTTAACCGCTGGCACGGTAAATTTCAGGTGGCCATGTGGGTGCATATTGGTGATTTCTACCGGCTCACCGCCTTGAAGAAACCCTGGGTAGATCAGGTCTGCATGCGCCATGTTGAAAAAGCGCGGGTCAAAGTCTGTCGGTATGTACGGTATGCGCCGGGTTTTCCAGTTTTCATCATAGGTGCCGGCAAAACCGGAACGGGGTGACCAGTGTGGTGCGCTGATAGCAAAACAGGCGGGTGCAGGCCGTTGTTTCGGGCTGGAGACAAGATTGTCGGGGTCTTCCAGATTGGGCAGTGGTAGTCCGTTCATTTCTTCTGTTTTGCGTTGTCCCGAAAATCCGCAGCCAACGGGGTTTCGCTCTTCTGTTTCCTTGATTTGCTCATCCACGATATGCGTTCCGCCATAGGCTTTTTCATAGGTCATGGCCATTGTTCTGAACGGTTTCGGGAGGGAGATACGGCCATCCTGCCAATGGCGGTCACCGAAGACCCGAATCGTTTTATGCACCTGACCGACGGTCAGACTGACATCCATCTGGGGAACTTCTTTTTTGTCTGTTGCGAAAGCATGGCCGAGCATGATGATGTCACTGCCTGGTTTGCCGGTGTGATAGTCGGAGGCGTATTTAATGCTGGAATTTTCCGCTTCACCCCAGTATTCGTCGGTTTCTGCTGGTGGTGTTTGTTCGTCTGCCAGCGTCCATTGTTCACCAATGTTGAACGTGGCTTTGACGACGATGTAGAGTGTGTCAATGCCTTCTTCATTCGGGAGAAGGATGGTATCGGCAGCAAAGGGGGTGTTGTTGCGAAGCTGTAACATAGCGGATAGTCGATGCTCGTACTGAAAACAGGTTTAATTAAGGTGTACTGAGGCACCCATAATCCGGGTTGTTCCGGTTGAGCGGGTCGATATTTTTGTTCCTCGCAGCGAAATTTTCCCTTCTTTGTTCAGCATGATGCTGGATTTACCACATTGAAGGACAATTTCTTCTTTCGCTTCAATAATCAGTTTTTTTCCGTCAATGTGAATATCATCTACTTTGATTTCACTTTCCTGGTTATTGTTGTCTGTTTGTGACGGATTAAAGCGTTCTAACATGTCCTGTAAGGGACTGTGGATCAGTCCAATAACGACGGGGGTATACATATTTCCGTTTGCAAATAACAGCGCAACCTGCCTGCCTGTGTGTTGTTGAGTCAGGTCGAGTGTTGTGATGGCCGCGAGGGTATGCCCGGCAGTATTGTCGGGAAAGTCGATAAGCGGTTGCCCCTGTTCGTTGATGCCGGTCATGGTGCCAATAACGATTTCACCGGGCAGAATGTGAGAAGGTGATGACCGGGTTTCGTTTACAGCCTGAATGTTGTTTGGATCATTCTTTTTCATCGTTATTCATCATTACTGTAATTAGTTGATAACTGACTATCGCGGACTTAGTCATAAACACGTCATACATTATTCATGACGCGATTTTCATTTTGGTATAAATCGTTTCGGTAACTTTACCCAAAGGCTGATCTTTGGGCAAGAAGCTGAAGCTCCTTGCTTTATTTTGACGGAGTAGCGGGGGTATCTGTGCTGAGTGGTGCTACAGGTTTTGGTGCATGAGGGTCTTCTTTGGGCGCATCACGCAGAGCGAGAATAACACCACCGGGCTGGCGAGCCAGCGTGATAACTGCATCGGTCATTTCACGGAAATTTTTCACCAGCAGGGTATTGTCCGGGTTGTTGTGATTAAAGATCAGGTGAGTCAACCCCTTAAGCATCGCTAATTGCTCCGGGCCGTTTTCTGCGGCGGGTGGTAGAGGCAATACATCGGCGCGGACGACTAACATGGTGCGTGCAGGCCATTGACTGGCGGCAAGAAAGTGTTTTTCCGGGTCTGCGGCTTCGGGGATCAAGGCCTGAATCAGTTCATCTGTGGGCGACAGCAGGCCGCTTTCCAATCGTATGCCGTGAGCTTTGTCAGCTTGCATGAACAGGGTAGCCAGCACTAATAATATGGTGAACACAAGCCCACGTTGGCCGATGAATCCTGCGTGTTTTCCCAATACCAGGTTGGCGCGAATCAGCAGCGGTGTGCCGCAATACAAAATAATCACCAGGGCGATAAAGGCCCAGTTGATATCGGCCACCAGCAAGCCTAGCAGCAGGCCGAGTAACAGGCTGCTACCGAACACGTCGTTCAGCAAACCACGTCCCTGTTTGAATAAGACCACCAACAGTAAAATCGCAGCGATGATTCCTGGTATGCTGCTGATTTCACTGAGGATGTTGGCATTAGTGCCCTGAAACATGCGGCTTAGCGAAATAATCGGGTTTTCCATCCATGCCAGTGCAATCCAGCCGGTTTGCATGGCGAGAATAATACCGGTGGCGATGGTGATACCGATCCATACCTGTTTTTTCTGTTGTTTAGATTTGGGGTTTTTGTGCCAGTGCCAGGCCAGAGCTAACGGGTAGGCCAGCCCGATGGGGTGCAGGGATACAGTGATGGCCACCAATAGGGTTTGTACAAAATACAGGCTGCTGATGGTGTGCTCAGAGGCACGGTATTTGCGATCCAGCACCCGGCCCAGTCCAAAGGCGGCAATGAGATAGGGGCCGACACCCATATAGTCAGTGAGCCCCAGGGTGGCGGGGGAGATAAGTAACAGTCCAGTGGCGATTAATGCCGTTTCGTTGCCGTATTGTGCATCACGTTGGCGAGTCCAATGGTACAGCAGCATGGCTGCGCCAAAGGCGACCATTAATGAAAACACTTTGGCAGCGAGGATGCTGCCAGACCAGTACAGACCCAGTGGGATAAACAGCAGGGCACGAAAATCCGGGCCGCCGTAAGTGGTTACCGGGTTGATCACTTGATCCACTACCGACCAGTTGAGCAGTAGCGCCATAGCTGCGCCTTCATCCAGCCCGTAGGAGGTGAGGTTTATCAAACCAAACCAGAGGATGCCGCCGCCCCAGGCGAACATTAGCAGGTAGGCCCAGACTTTGGGTGGGATTTTTTCCAGCAAGGATTCGAACATCGAGGTATCTCTGTTGCTTATAACTGACAGCCCACAATACTTCTGCGAATGGGTATAAGGGCGGGGATTTTACATGAACTGACAGGAGCAGGAAATTGTATGCTGCAATATTGGGTGATGGCAGTTCTTTATTTTAACTCCAGATGCAGCATTTTGCCGTCCGTCTTGTCGGCCAGTTTTTGATAGTGCCAGTTGGTGTCCGGGTTGTCGCGACCGATGGGCAGGGTGTAAACCGGGCTGGGAATGTGAAAATACCGAATACGGTCAGAAGGGGGTTCATCGCCGATGAGCAGGTAGGCTCCGGGTGCCGGGGCGTGATCAGCGGCGTAGCGAAAGCCATAACCGATGGTTTCGTTGGCACCGGTAAAGGGTGCGCCTTCCATGAGCCGGTCGAACATTTCGCCCATGCTACCTCTGTAAGTGTCGGCCTTGCCATCAGAGAACCAGGTGAGGGCATCCAGTCTTTTGCCGGAGCGGATGACGATGATACGCAGTATCGGCACCAGAAATTCGCTGACACCGTGCATGGAGCCGGTGGCATCGATGAGCAGATGCAGGCTATCCCCAGGCAGGTCACGCAGACCTTTGACGAACACGTCGAAATCTTTGCGATTTTTGCCCTCGGCCAGACCGGTCGCTGCCAGAGCCTTTTTCATTTGCTGGTCGGTGGAAAGGCCGACGAGGGCATCCATATTGGCCATCAGGCGTGTGCGCTCGGCCCGGGATTGATCCAGTTCGGTTTGCAGTTCGGCGAGAGCAGTTTTGAGCCGGGGAGTTTGGTATTGTTCGGCCATGCGTGCGGTGATGAGGATGGTGACCAGCAAAAAAATGAACGTTGCCAGCATCAGCAAGGCGATGTCGGAAAACATCTCGTAAATATTGGGCGGTGATGAACGGCGTTTTCTGCGCATGGTGGGTTGTGTGAGTTTTTGGCGTAAGTTTTAGAGAGGGATGTTCAAGCTCTTATTTTTTGTGTTTGTTGCCGAACAGATAACCCATGACACCGCGCTCGGCCTGCCTAAGTTTGATTTCCAGTGCCAGGGATTTCACATGAGCTTCACGTAATCGCACCATCTCCCGCAAATGGTCAATATCCATGTCCTGTCCAGGTTGTTTCACTTCGGTGGCGAATTCGCGCATTGCCCCCCGGGTATCAGTGAGCAACTTTTGCAGATTGGTGATGTTACGGCTCATAGTCGCAATTTCGGCATTGATGAGGCGCAAGTCGCGTTCCAGTGAAGGCTTGAAGTCTGATGAACAGTAGACCAGACAGGTACGTGTTAATGCATCCTCCAGGCTTTCTACACCGTTTTCGTCAATATGCGCGAAGATACGCAACAGCACACCGCCCAGTACGGCTCCCAGCAGAGTGGTGTAAAATGCGGTGCCCATGCCCGCCATGGCTCCACGCAGACCCGCCAGCAGCTGGGTTTGATCCTGGCCTAGAGCATCCAGTGAACTGGTAAGGCCGGTGAGGGTCAGGGTCAGGCCCACAACGGTACCAATTAAACCCAGAGTGATCAGCAGATTACCGATAATTTCCAGAGCATGGGCAATACGCTGGTAAATGGAAAACTCCACATCGACCAACGCTTCGATATTGAGTTCGCCATTATTGTTGACAATAATGCGCAACGAATCAAAAAAATTGGCCACGCAGCCTTTTTTGTCAGCCTGTTCAATGCCCAGCCAGCCATCACGTCTGGCGATGTCTTCCAATTCGTCTATTTTGATGGATTCCAGGGTAAGCAGAATGGTGAGCACAAAACTGGTGGCCACGCCTAATATAAACAGACCGATGATGGCCCAGGTGATGCGACTGGGGTCGTGCTGCACGAAGGCCAGTACCTCGGTGTCCTGATACAACCCCAGATAGATGACAATAGTTGCAGCTGCCCATGCGACCCATAATACCAGGGTCCGGTATCCTCTCTGCACCATGGCGCGATAAACTCGATTTCAGTTAGTGATAAATTCGGCAGGGCGGTTTTACTCGCGTGCGTGCCTTGTGGTTTGGTTGCCGCCACACCGGAGTATGTTGTGGGCTTGGGTGTAAGGTCAAATTGCGATGATCTGTCGTAATTGATTTCGGTTTGCTTTTGATGTGTTCCATATGCACTGAAACTGTTGCTTTGCCTGATGCTGGTTGTGGATAACCAAATAAAATACTCAGGTAAATCAAAGCCAATTGAGCCTGGTAACTTGAGGGAAACGTGATATATACTGGCCGTCGTTTGCTTGTCCGGTTGTGGGTAACCGTGTTATACATGGCTGAAATTTTAAGTCGTGTTTGTAAATTTTGTCTTGGGAGGGGAATAAAAATGGGTGTTGATATGGCAATTCTGCTTATTTATGTCGTCTCGACCATCGTGTCGTTTGTTGTTGCCGGCATGATGATGAAAAGAGGTTGAGCAAGCCTTAAGAGTCTTTAGAAAAAAGATCTGGGTATTTTTTGTATGGCTTTTGTTACGGTAGATTGTGGACAGCTGCTCATGCATTGGAGGGGCTTGTTGAAAACGGTTGAGTAACCAGGCTACCGCGAGTGCTCAGAGGCTAAGTCGGGCACAGTAGGGTGTAAGCCGGGCAAAAAAAGAATTAAATTGCTTATTACGAATTAACAATTGGTTGGGAGGGAGTGGTCTTATGCATCTCATAACAAAAGTATCAACAGTCGCGACACTGTTTGCCGCATCTGCGGCATTTGCCGCTGTTGGAAGTCAGGGTAATATCGAAAGCGGTAAAAATATTTACATGAACGGTAAGGGTGATGTTCCTGCCTGCAACAGCTGTCATGGCCAGGATGCTATGGGTGACGATGCCATGGGTACACCGCGTCTGGCAGGTCAAGGTTATGTCTTTCTTGTGAAGCAGCTGGAAGATTATGCGACGGACAAACGTATGGATACCACGATGTTCATCATGAACACCAATGCCAAAGGATTGAGTGCCCAGGATCGCCTGGATGTGTCTGCTTATGCCGCCAGTTTAAGTAAAGAGCTGGTATCATCGGACATGGCGCAAGTGAAAGAGCTGGGTAATCCAGTAGGCGTGCGTCATCTGGGTAAAGCCCTGGTGATGTATGGCGCACCGGATCGAGGCATTTCTTCCTGTTACTCCTGTCATGGCTACAATGGTCGTGGTGCTGCACCGGTTTATCCGATGATTGGTGGTCAAAAATACGTTTATCTGGTCAGCCAGCTGAAAAAATGGCGCGATGGCAGTCGTGCCAATGATGCGATGGGCCAGATGCAGGTCGTTGCGAAAAATCTGACGGACGAGGATATTTATAATGTCTCTACGTACCTAACGTCGGCTCCTCGCACCACGATGGGTAATTCGCGTGTGCCAGGAGACTATCCTGACCATTAATCCCTAACGGTAGGTGATGAAAAAAAGGGGCGGATATTATTCGCCCCTTTTTCTTTGTCAGTGATTTTCTTATGGACCGGTTTTTCTGGTAGAATTCCAATCCTGTGGTTGTTTAAGGCATAGTCGTCAGATCATGTTGGCTTGCCAATAGATGTTTACTTTGATGCTGGGTGTATTTCCAATTAGTGGTAACCATTAAATTATGTTGAAAGAAAAACAACCGCTGAAAAGCGGTGAAAAGATTTTGTTTGGGATTGTGGCCGTGTTTATTGGTTTAGCCGTCATTGCTTATGTGGCGCTGGAAACCTACCGCATGACACGTACTGACCCCTTGTTTGAAAATAAAACACATTATAACTTTTCTGAGGCAGGGCATCTCGGTTCCCGTTTGTTTCGCGAAGCACGTTGCACGGCCTGTCACCGCGCATTGCGTAATGGCACGAACATGGGCTTGTCATTGGATGGTGTCGGTTCGGTGCGTACCCTGGATTGGCTGGTTGCTTTCTTGGCTGACCCAGAGGTGAATTATGCAGCCAAAACGTTGGATCATGGTCCCAAGCCCAAAGAGGCAGCTTATGTTGCTGAAATGACGAAAGAGGATCGTTATGCCATAGCGGTGTTTATTTCTGAGCTGAAAGCTGAACGGGGCTCGTCATCAGCAGCAATGCCGCCGGAAGGACGCTCAGATTTTATCGATAATATGGTGGGAGCCTGGGCCCCCGCTGACTGGAAAGAGCGCTTTCAGGATATCCGTACCAAACAGGCAGCCGAAGGTGCTTCGGCGGGAAGGCCTCAGTCGGTGTCGCCGGAGACCCATGAATCCGCACCCAGTGCTCAGGAGTAATTATCAGTGAATAATAGTAGTCATCAGGAGCCATGGGAGCAGGACACGGAATATACGCGTTACACTCTGTGGTTTGTTTACGCTTGCATCATTTACAGTCTTATTGGTTTTTCCTGGGGTGCGTTGATGGGCGGCATCTCTGAATTTCGTCATTTTGTTGATCATCGTTTGCACGGCGACTTGATCGTGCGTGCGCATACGCATATCAATTTGCTGGGCTGGGTGGAAATGGCTATTTTTGCCGCAGTGTATTACCTCATTCCCCGGTTGGTGAAACGGCCTATTTACAGCCTTAAGCTGGTCAAAGTGCATTTTTGGATGCATAATTTTGGTCTTATCGGCATGGTGGTATTCTTCACAACAGCGGGCGTGCTGGGTGGGTTAGCGGGTGAAACCGGTACGCCAGAACAGGTCGAGGCGGTGGTGAAGCCAATTCTTGCCACTATGGGTATTTTTGGCACTATAGTGTTGCTGGCGAATTTTATCTGGGCGTACAATTTGTTTCGCACTTGTGCTGACTGGGAAAAAAACAGGGCTGAAACATGAAAATATGGCGATATTTGAGTATTTTTTTGATGCTGGTGCTTCTATCCGGCTGTATTGATGATGGCAGTTACAAGGTTGGTATGACTGTACCGAGCTTGCGCACTAAAACGCTAGCAGATGTTGATGGAGACCTGACTCGTATCACCACCTATCGTTATCCTGACAAACGTATGTATGAATATTCCCTGGATGAAGCTCTAGCCAGGGAGCAGGTGATGGTGCTGACCTTTGCGACTCCGGGGCATTGCACGCAATGCGATAAACACTTGCAAATGCTCAAGGGTATAATGGACAAGTATGGGGATGAAGTGCTGATCTTGCATATGGATCAATACCAAAACCCTGAAGCCTTTAGTGCGCTGGTAGTGATTGGTGATCCTTGGACTTATATCGTGGATGGTAAAAAAACCATACGCCTGAAGCGTGCCGGGCGTATGCTTTATAGTGAAGTGGACGCTGTGCTTGCCGCCTTGTTAAAAGAAGAGAAAGCGACGGGTTAACGGGTATGGCAAAGTCTGAAATGTTTGAATTGTCGAAAGATAGCAAGGGTGTGACCTGGGATGTGTTGATGTACGTGCCTACAGTGAGCGGACTGGGTATCGGTGCATTGATGTTTTGGTACGACAAAAATCAGGGGTTGGCTTACCTGTTGTTTTTTCTTTCCTGCTTCTTTTTTTATCAGGGGGTGCATCGTGTCCTGGGGCGTATGCTGGTGCTTCCGCGCTCTCCTGTTTCGCTGGATGTATCCAGGCAGCGAGTGTCGTTGGCATTGCGTAATGGTGAGGTCATCGAGCTAATTAAAAATGTGCGCTATTTTTCAGATCATGCAGGTAAATCGTTTGGTCTTACCGGTATGGATATGATGGGTTCTAGGCGTCAGTATGTCTTTCACAAGGGGCAATTTGCTGATGATGCCACTTTTGGCAAGGCGGGAAGCGCCCTTAAAGTATTTGCCTGACCTATACTAAATGATATCTGCGTTATCGTTGTCTGCGGCGTCGAACGATATCCCACCCCATAAAGATGAGTACGGCCACGCCAATCAAGCAAGCTCCCGCGATAATCCATTGTTCGGTCGTTTTTGAAACCAGTCCGCCAATCAGCATGTGAATGGAATAGCCGAGAATAAAAATAGAGCTTACAGCCACGGAAGCGAGAATAATTATTTCTTTCATTTGAATATAATTTCAGATTAAAGCTGTATCGAAAGTCGGTAGTTTAACAGAAAATATAGGCCGCACAGAAACTTACATTTTCATACTGATTAACTTGGGTATTTGTTTGATTTGTCTATAAATTGTCAAATTTTTTTGTCTGCAAAAAGCTATTCTGTTTTTCCTTATCGAAGGCTTGACCCTTGCTATGACATGTGACACTCTCTTTCGTCATGATTCTCCGGTTATTATTGCGGGTGAATGTTAGGGAGGGGGGACTTCCCAAAAAAAATTAGGTCAATAGCACGGGGGAGGAACACTAGATGTCTTATTGTGTCCCGCTGTCTCCATCAGGCCTATATAAAACAAAATGTAATGTTGGTTATTTCAGGAGGTGAGGGATGAAAAGTCCACTAATGCTTTCTCTTGTTGCGGGAATGTTAACTGGGATGGGTAATGGTAGTGTATTTGGTGCTGCACTCATGTGCTTTCTTGGGCGTGGCCAGTTCGATGACTGGGGCGGTTGGGGAATGACCGCATTTGACCCTAGTACCTTTACGGGGTTTATTGACTGGGCAATGATCGTCTTTGGCGTCGCTTTTTTCATTATCCTCAAGGTTGCTGTTGATCGGCATTTGGAAATTGAAGCTAAGGCATAATCGGCTTTGTTTTCATTGTGAGGTTTTGTTCTGAATGGGTTCTTGATTTAATAAATTTTTGGGAGAATTTAACATGGCTACCTTTGCAGGAATGATGGGGATTTTGTTAGCGCTGAGTTTCATGTGGTTCAGCTGGTTTTTGCTGATGCCGCGCAGTAAAAAGTAAATGTTGGTTGATTTAAAAAATAACCTGGGAGGGTAAAGATGTTTAAATACCTGTTTGCGAAAGCGGAAGATATCCCGGCTGGATCAGCCGCGATTTACTTCGGTTATTCGTCGATTATTTGGTTTGTGATTGGAACCGGTTTGGGTTCCTTTAATGCTGCCAAGCTCGCGTTTCCTGACTTTGTTATGGGTAGCGAGATTTTATCGTTTGGCCATATGCGCCAAGTGCATGTTCTGGCTGTTATTCTTGGCTGGATATCCATGGCTTTTGCAATGGCGATGATGTACATCACGCCGGCCTTGGGTAATACCAAGCTCTGGTCGGAAAAGCTGGGCGTTTGGAACTGCTTTATGTGGAATGTTGGCCTTTCAATAGGTTTGTTCCTGTTGTGGATGGGCGTAACTTCAGGTCGTGAATATTCCGATTTACCCTTTTTTATTGATGTCATCGTTGTTCTGGGCCTTTTGGTTCCGCTATGCATTAACGTATTAATGACCATCAAGACTCGTCGTACCCAGGGTATCTACACCACTAACTGGTTCTTTGGTGCCGCTACTTTCATGCTTATCATCGTGTTCACAGTGGGTAATTCGCCTGAGTTCTTCCAGTTGACCGGGTTGACTGAGGCATATCTGACTTGGTGGTTTGCGCATAATGTGCTGGGCTTGTGGATTACCCCGGTTGCTGCGGCCATTTCGTACTATGTTGTACCGAAAGTGACGGGTAACCCGCTGTATTCTCACCGTATTGGTCACTTGCATTTTTGGTCTGTTGTGGTGTTCTACTCCACTCCGGCCGCTCATCACTTGATGTCTGCTCCTCTGCCAGAATGGTTAAAATCTTTTGCCTCGGTGGAAGGTGTGCTGATTCTGGTGCCGGCTATTGCTTTTGTATCCAACTTGTTGCTCACCATGACAGGCAAGTGGCGCATGTTTGTGGAAAATATCGAGATTAAATTCACCATTACCGGTGTGTTGATGGCGATTCCCCTGAATATGCAGGGAGGTTTCCAGCAGACTCGTGCCATTAATTGGTATATTCATGGTACAGGTTGGATTGTGGCCCATGCCCACTTGGCTTTGTTGGGTTTTTCCACCTTCCTGGAAGCGGCTGCCGTGTACTATGGTCTGCAAACGCTATTGCGTCGTAAACTGTATTCCTTAGGATTAGCCAACTTCCATTTCTGGATGTTGCTGATAGGCTTTACGACTTACTGGGTGTCCATGACTATTGCCGGACTGATTCAGGGCGCGGGTAAAATCTACGAAGTACCCTACATTGACGTCGTGATTGCCGAACACCCTTACATGATCGCACGCTGGGTGGGTGGCACTATGGTGTTCCTCGGAAACTGCGTATGGCTGTACAACATGTACATGACGGCTCGTGTGGGTACCGTGATTCCTGCGGGACGTCTGCCACATGAACTAGCCTACGAACGTTAACAGAATAATAAGGGGAGGTAATTACCGTGGCTTTTAGAGAATATAAAATCGGTTCCCGAATGTTCGGTTTAGCGTTCGGTACGTCGATGTTCATCACCCTGTATATGCCAGCAGTGGATATTCAGAATGTATCCGCAACGTATATTGCAATGGATCGTCAGTTATCTTTTGGTCGGGTAGGTGGCTTCAGTTATGAAGACCCCTTTCTGCAGGGTTGGGGGAAACCGATTACGGTGCAAATAAGCCAAGATCCGAAAACGGGTGCTGCCATTGAATCGACACGCGCTTTTGTGTACGAGGAAGATGTGCCTTTTCCCAATGGTATTCGCCATCCGCGAATCCTCGGTAAGGTGCCGGCGGCTGCAAGTGAGTCAAAGGGACGAATTAATGAGGCATCAGAAGATCAGGGCGCAGTATTTATTGTTCGGGAATTCGTTGAAAATGGCGTGATGATTCCGTACATCGAAAATGTGACGGCGACTCGTGGTTGGACACCGTCGGCAACCTTGGCAAAGGCGAATGATTCGCAGCGACTGCTTGTGGGTAAAGGCAAAATCATGTTTGTTCGTGAAGGCTGCTGGTGGTGTCATACCTTGTTGCCGGAGCAAACTCAGGATTGGCAGTATTTTGGTGCCCCCCCTATGTTGGGTGATTTCAATGGCGAGTCACCGACGGCATTTGGTTCTGACCGGAAGGGTCCTGACTTAACGCATGTGGGGTCTCGTAACTCCTCTCGCGAATGGATGGTGATGCACTTCTTTAATCCTCGCCTGGTTCAGTCGCATTCCATTATGCCTCGTTATGATTATTTATGGGGCGAGAAGGATGCCAGCGGTAACGTTATTGATTACGACGGTTGGCGTGCGGCCTACACGGCTTATGCCAATGGGGAGTCAATTTATCCACCTGAAGTCCCTCTGCCAGCCGCTGACAGTGAGGCGCGTGCGTTGATTGACTTCGTTCTGAATCTGAAATAAGGGGAGTAGGATATGGCTTGGAAATTTGATAACCCACTGCACACCCTGTGTACGGATGATCAGAATACAGCGGCGAAAGCTGTTTGGGAGGGCGAAAGCCTAGGTGGAATTACAGAAGACAATAACCGTTTACCGCCGCCGATCATCGGTATTTTGGTGCTGACGATTATTACTGCGTTTCTGATTACCTTTCCATTGTGGGGGCAGCGTCCTACTGCAGCGATCTATGAAGAATATATTGCTTTAATGGACTCCCCGGCGATTCAGGGTAAAAGTGATGCGGAAGCAATGGAATACATCATTAATCAGGTGAAGGCGAGTGGCTCTAAGTGGACGGCTCAGCAGGAACGCCATCCTCTGGAAATGGATGATTTGCGCCTGATCAGGGATGCGATTGTCGAATTGCGGGACAATGGGTCAGACTTGCGTGAGTATACTGTGCTAGGAGATAAGGTGGTGTTGGCAAACTTTGAAGGTAATTGGATCACTGATCCGAAGACTGGAGAGTTGCGTCGTGAGCGGATTCAGCCATGGTGGGATAAAGGTTATACCATTGATGTATTCTTTATCATCTTTTTCTGTATCGGTGTGCTGATTGTTGTAAAGCGCTTGCCTGAATACGATTGGGAGCCAACGCATCACGGCCACTAGGTTACATACTGTATGAAGAAGTAATAGGAGATTATTATGATTGATTGGGATAATGGCCCAGCCGCAATGCTGATTTGGATCTTGCTGGTTTATACCGCACCGTTTATTTACAGTTTTTATGTGGATAAAACGGACGAGGATAAACCAAATATTGGGGATTACGGTTAGTTTGTTGATGCTCCTCTAATTGGTTTTGAAACGATAAAATAAGGCCACACCCTCACCCGGTGTGGCTTTTTTTGTTGTGTTTTTATTATTTCGCCTCCAAACGTGCTTACCAGAGGAAGGTGAGTTCGGCGCTTATGGTCGGGTGACCTGTGATGCGCGTTAAATTCTGTAATTGCGGGCACCGTAGACAGCGAGCCGTGTAGGGACATGGTGATGCATTCGTCAGATGAATCTTTTTATTTTTAAAATATGATCTTTATCAAGATGTTAATGTGCTGTCTACGCATCCGCTGAGGAGGCTTAGAGTAAATTACCCGCACTTGTCACAGGTAAGTTTTATTGGCTGTGAAGTGTGCTGACATGGTAAAGTTATTGTTTTCGTGGTGAGTGTTTATCTATGTTTTTTGGTGCTCCCGGTACAGGTTAATGGCAATGGTTTTTGAAGCGTTACAACATGTTATTGGCAGTATGGTTGCTGCTGTATATTCATTGAATCTTCCGTACCTGAATTTGTCAGTAGAGGAGGCTTCTGGCCCATTTGGAATCGACACCAGCATCGAAGGGATGAAGTCGCAAGAGTTTAGTGTTGGGATTTTTTATTTTCTGATAGCTTCTATCGTTGTATTTACCATTTTTGTTTTTATGTTTATGACAATGGGAAAAAGAGAGAACCTTAAGCTAGGTGAAAAAATTATGTTTGTTTGGATTCTGTTGGGTATTGTGGTCGCAGTGATTTTCGGTGCGACACAAATGCTTCATGGGTATTTGTTTTAGGAGGAATGGTAATGGCGGATTTTTTTAATTCACTTGAAGATGGTTGGACCATTTATTTTTGGTTAGTTGCGGGTGCAGCTATCGTGTTAACGGCGATTTATTGGGTGCGCTGGGCTGCGCGCAATGATCAATTTGACGAAGATATAAAATATGTTGTTTTTGATGAAAATGACAAAGACAAAATGGCTCCTGAGGAATTTGAAAAGGCAATGAGGGTGAACAAGGAGCAGGAGGCATTGCGCAAGGTGTACCTGGAAAAAGAGGCTGCCGAGCGTAAACAGCGTGCTTCATAATGAAAAAGGGTGAAAGAGGCATTCTAATTGGTATAACCGGTTTTATCGTGGTAGCTATGGCGGTGAAAGGCTGGATGATTTCTCAGGAAGAAGAAAAAGATCCGGGTATTCCGTTTTACAGTACCGCTTCGCCAGAATTGGCTGCCAAGGCCTCGGTGCTTTATCGTAAATACAAATGCCGTGATTGCCACTCCTTATGGGGGTTGCGTAACATTATGCAGGCAGTTCCCGCACCTTCGCTGGATGGCATGGGTTCATTGCGTGATGAAGAATGGCTATATAATTATTTTTCTGCGGAAGACCCTCAGTCAATAATACCCTCCAGACTGAAACTGCGTTTCCAGATGCCGTCGTTCGCCAGCATTCCAGAAGCTGATCGCAGAATGTTAGCCAGTTATATTGCCAGTTTAAAAGTAGAAGACTGGTATCTGGAAGAAACCAAAAAAACGGCCTACGAAAAACTGACAGGCAAGGAATATCAGCAATGATGTTTCGGATTCGTTGGTTTTCTTTTTGGCTGGCGATATCTGTTGGTTGTCTGGTAAATTTTTTAGGTGACTGGGCGCTTGGTGTTCGTATCGAGCTATTTTGGGGTTTGGACACGTTTAATTTTTTTTGGTTTTTACAGCTGTTTATTTTGCCAGTATTAGTCGGTATTTCCGTGTCGTACATCTATGGGTTGGGCGGCAAGTGGATTTCTTTATTTCCTCCACTCATTGTGCGTTTCGCAGCGTACTATCAAACCGTTGAATATACCGGTGTGCCAGAGGGGGCAGCATTAATACCTCTTGGTTGGTGGGGGTTTTTTGTCATACTGGCGATGGAAGCGTCAATGATTGGTGGTGTGTTTGGCGAAATCATGAACAAACGCGTTTATGGGTGGACAAAGGCAGCGCATGTTTCCGATGAAGATGATAATGGGGCATCGCCTGAGATAGCCAAGGTTCCGGAAAAACCTGGCGAAAAGGCTGTTACCAAGGCTAAATGAGGTTTGGGTATGCCAGTGCAATATCGGTCCAATATGAGTGCCAGCGAGCGCCGAAAGCGCGAACGTTATTTAGCGGCAACGGTTATAACCTGCATTTCGGCGGCGGTGATATTTGGTGTGATACATGTTGTGCAGCTGGGTGCAAATCGTATGGATGACATGAAAGCCCGGATAACTTACGATTTGGCGGATATGAAAGATCATATACGTGCGGCAGGCGAAGATATTACCCGGCACCGTATCCATGAATCCAAAAAGAGGGCTCAAAAAGTTTACCAATGGAATGAGCTGGAAGCTTTGTTAACCACTGAGCAATGGCAAGAGCTGGCTTCTATGGTGACGATTCCGGCGGGTGAATTTTTAATGGGTACGGATTCAGAGCGTGCTGATAAATTTAATCGTCCTCAACATACGGTGTTTTTACCAGAATATAAAATTGATAAGTACCCTGTTACACACGCAGAGTTTGCACAGTTTGTTGTAGCCACACAGCATCGTCCACCATTAGATTGGAAAGATGGACTCATTCCCGATGGAAAAGTGCAATACCCTGTCACCATGGTGACATGGTATGACGCAGTGAGTTATTGCCGGTTTCGAGAAAAACGTCTGCCGACTGAGGCAGAGTGGGAAAAAGCTGCGCGTGGCACTGATGGCCGACGGTGGCCTTGGGGCAATCAAATGGATGCAAACCGCCTGAATACGTATTATCACGTTGGTGCAAGTAATATTGTGACGACATATAAAACCGGCGTGAGCCCGTATGGCGTTTATGATATGGCAGGAAATGTCAGTGAGTGGACAGCAAGTGATTTTCTTCCTTACGATGGCTCTTCTGCCGCTGGGGATACATTTCAGCCAAAAAAAGTACAGGCGATGACCGCCGAAGACCGTACCTTGAAAGTGGCCGACTTGGTCGCTGTGGAGGGTGTCTATAAAGTCCGCCGTGGAGGCTCGTGGAAAAGTGACCCGTTTTCCACATCGACATATCACCGGAACTTTTCAATGCCTTATTATGCATCAGATTTTTTTGGCTTCCGCTGCGTAGTTACGGTGCCGGATACCAGTCAGGCAATAAATTAGCGAGAGGTGCGTAGTGAGTAAAATATCCCGTTTGTACGTATTTTTGACGTTGTTGGCAACTGCTTGTTCCGTACATGCCGTGGACAGCTACCGTTATCTTCATGTAACTATTGATACACCTTGGGCAATCTTTATTTTTTTGTTGCTTATTATTCTTTTTCCGTTTGTTCTTATGGCGGTGCTGTACTGGTATTTTGCAGTTAAAAAATCAGAGGTTAATGATGCTGGACATGAATAAACACGTTTTCTGTTTGTTGGCATTGCTGGTGTTGAGTGTGCCTGCATCGGGGTATGCGGATGTGTCTCTGGAGCCGAAGGCAGAGCAGCAAAGCTCGGCAGTGATGCAAGCCTTCAATAATGACAGATCAGCAAAAAGTGAGCTGGTTGCCATTGACATTAAAACCAAGCATCTGATTATGTTTATAATGGGTATCCCGTTATTGCTGCTCATTATTGCTACGGTGGCGCTCGGTGTTGCTATGGTTGTCTATGGAAAACGTGTATTTGTTCCTCATATGATTTGTGCCGGTTTAAGTTTAACGCTGGCTTTGGGGCATGCGGTGGTGGGTCTTGTCTGGTTTTATCCTTTTTGACCATATCGATTTAGTCTACTGTGGATTTGTCGGTGTTACGTCACGTAGCGCTCACTTTATGCCTGTTAAAGGTGTATTTTTTCTGTTCTTGAATTACGTTTCCGCACAAGTCAAAGGTAATCCCGGCTGTTATTTAACGAGAATCGGCAGGATTGTCCAAATGATAAGGTGCTAAGACTCAATGCACAATATATCCGCATTACGAAGGCTTGGTCTGGTTCTTGTTTGTTTATATCTGATCTCCGGTGCCGCCAGTCTTGCTTATGAAATTCTCTGGACACGCATGCTGTCTTTGCAGTTCGGGGTCAGTATATTTGGTGTCGTTGTCACTGTGGCTGCTTACATGGCCGGTTTGGGTGTGGGCAGTTTTTTAGGTGCGCGCTGGAGCCGGTTAACGAGCCGTCCTTTACGTTTGTTTGCCTTTATTGAATTATTTGTGGCCGTTACGGCATTAACAATGCCTGCGCTATTCCAGGCGGTGGATACACAGTTTGCCATCATCGCAGGTAATACCAGTTATTTCAGCTGGATTGCGCTGCAAATTTTTATTGTCACGCTGGTGTTAATGATTCCCGCCATGGCGATGGGTGCTGGCTTCCCATTGATTTTATCCGCAGTACAAGGCGCAAAAGTTTCTCTAGGCAGCATTTATGGAATCAATGCACTTGGAGGTGCCCTGGGTGCATTATTGCCGCTATGGTTGCTGCCTGTGTTGGGTTGGTTGTCATCGTTGAGAGCTGTGGCATTGGTCAGTCTTGTGGTTGCGGGAGTTTTGTTTTTATTGTCCTGGCGATTTGAATCGGCGCAGAAAAGAGAAGTGACAAATCCGTTAATTCGCCCTTCTATAAAGTGGCTATTGGTTTATGCGGGCATTGGGGTTGGTGCGCTTTTACTGCAAATAGGTTGGGCGCGTTTATTCGGCATGGTGATGTTACGTACCGAATATGTGCTGGCGATTATTCTGGCGGTGTTTTTGTCGGGTATTGGTTTTGGTAGCCTGTTAGCCCGGTTGCTGACAAAAAAATATTGGTTCAGTGTTTTGCCAGTTGTAGCTTGCGGGTTTGCTTTGTTGAGTTTGTGGTGGTTGCCTGTGCTTTCATCTTGGGTTGAACGGGCGCATTTTTCCTCTTTGTTCGCGGCATTATGGTTGCAGGGTTTGGCGATTGTTATATTGACTCTGCCAGTGACATTGGTGTTGGGTGCCTGGTTGCCGTTGTTGGCAGAGCGAGTGGGTAACCGGTATCAAAGCGGCGTGTGGTTGTACGGTGCCAATTCGTTGGGTGCCGCGTTAGGTGCGTTGTTAGCGGGTTTTGTTTTTATTCCCAGCATTGGCAGTAGCAGTACAATTGTGTTGGGAGCAATGCTGTTATTGATTTTCGGCTTGGTGCTGGCGCAGGGTTGGGCTTCCCGGCCTGCTTGGGCTCTGGTCATTGTGATGGGGGCATTGAGTATGATGGTAATGGAAATGCCGCCAGTGTCCCGTTTATTGCCACAAGCCTACGCAGAGACAAAAACACTGTCTTTGCATGAAGATGCCATTTCCATTACGCATGTTGTTGTTGGCAGGGATGGTCAACGACAGTTATTGGCTGATATGCGGCGTATGGATGCCTCGTCGGATCCCACTGCGATAGAAGTACAAAAAAATCAGGTACGTTTGCCGTTATTATTGCACCCCGAGCCACAGCGGGTTTTGTTTTTGGGGTTGGGGACGGGAATATCTGCATCGGCTTCTTTGGGATTTCCTGGCTTGCAGCGCACTGCTGTTGAGCTGTCGTTGGGCGCAATTAATGCTGCGCGAGAGGAGTTTCGACCTGTCAATGGCGGCATTACCGATCATCTGAAAATTGTGCGTGATGATGCTCGCCATTTTTTGTTGAGTGATGCTGAATATTATGATGTGATTATTGGCGACTTGTTTCATCCTGATCTGGTGGGGCGCAGCGCGTTGCTATCCCGCCAACAATTTATGCGGGCACATAAACGTTTGTCGTCTGGTGGTATTTTTGTGCAGTGGCTGGCACTGAATCAATTTGACATTAATAGCTTGCAAGTGGTTTTAGCATCGTTTAAAGATGTGTTT
Source organism: Gammaproteobacteria bacterium (assembly GCA_021648485.1). Taxonomy (GTDB): domain Bacteria; phylum Pseudomonadota; class Gammaproteobacteria; order SZUA-152; family SZUA-152; genus SZUA-152. The sequence goes on along the minus strand of JAKISS010000005.1, from coordinate 38,642 downwards.
CCAAATGCGGTTATTTTTGTCGATGCTTTTCGATTAGCGATGGTCGGTGTACGCGATGGCAGTATTAGTGGTGCGCAACTGTTAAGTAATGTACAGCGCCTGACAAGTGAACAAGTCGAGGTGGCTACGGGGAGTGAAGGGTCTTGGACATGGCTAGGACGCTATTGGGGAGGGATTCCCGAGTTTGATGTGCCGCGACAAGATGAATGGGCACCAGTGATTGAATATCAGTTGCCGGAAGCACGTTACGACGGGAGTCTGGATATTTCCAAGGTACTATCATGGTTATTATCCATTCGCCGCCCGCTCGATGGGGCGGTCAGTGATCTCCGAATCAGTGAGAATGATTTTCCTCTGTTTGAGCGTGCTTATATCGCCACGGAGTTAGCGCATCGCAGTTGGTTGGCTTTGTTGCATGGAAATGCGATAGAAAACCAGCGTTTGCTGCCGTTGGCCTACCGGGCGAACCCAAAAGACCGCTGGGTGGGCTTTGCATTGGCAGATGCTGTTTTACAGGGCCGTGCTGCGGCACAGGCGCGCGGATTGAGTGAGCAGCAGTTGCTGGAGTCGGTGCTGCGCATACGGCCAGACCATACGGAGGCATTGCGCCGTTTGTGGGAATTAGCGGAATTGGCCGGGAATAGTGAGCAGGCTGCCGTTTACCGACAGCGATTTGCGGTGTTGAGTCCTCTGAATTCCGCACTGCAAAAGCCTTACATGTTTAGTCGATAATATCGTTGGTGTTGATCGAGATATTCGATGAATAAACAGGCACACAATGGTAATATGCGGTTATGAGTAGTAACGATGCTTTAAGTAAAATCCCCATCAGAGTGGAAGCTGCCAATAGCGGCTTCAGTTTTCACAAGCGGCGTCGGTTCACGCAGCTTCTGTTCATTGCTCTTGCCATTATTATTCCCGTAAGTGGGCTGTTGCGTATTGATCTGGTGGCCGGTGCCTTCGTGGTCTTGGGTTATCAGATTTGGTGGGCAGATTTTTTTCTGGTTTTCGGCTTATGGATGCTGCTTGCCAGCGGTATGGTAATGCTGTATTCCACAATGGGCACGGCTTTTTGTGGTTGGGTTTGTCCACAAAACACGTTGTCAGAAATAGCTAACGAATGGACTTATCGATTACTTGGCAAACGTGCCGATATGAGTGTTTCGGGCGAAAAAATGAAAGTGGCGGAGAGTAAAAACCGCCTGCTAAACTGGGTTGTGTTAGGGCTTATTCTGCTGGCGATGTCCATGTTGCTGGCGTTGATTCCATTGCTTTATTTTTACCCGCCGGGTGTCATCTGGTCTTTTATCACCTTTCAGGATGATGAGCGTCTAGCAAGTTCATTGCATTATATTTATGCCATTTTTGTGATACTTATTTTGGTTGATGTGAGTGTTATTCGTCATTTCTGGTGTCGTTTTATGTGTGTATACCGTGTGTGGCAACATGGCTTTAAAACCAGGCAGACGCTGAAGATTGCGTATGATGACACACGTTCTTCCGAGTGTGAAAAATGTAATTATTGCAGTACTTCCTGTTTTATCGGACTTGATCCATGTAACACGGACATGTACGACAGCTGCATTAACTGTGGTGAATGTATTGATGCCTGTAATCAGCTGCAAGCCAAAAAAGGTGAAACAGGTTTGTTGTCTTTCGAGAGAGGCGTATCGGGAAAATCCTCCGCTTTACGTAACTTGGCTTCAATCTCTTTGCGAATGCGTTGGACTCTGCCATTTTCAGTATTAGGTTTGAGTATGTTTATTTGGGGAGTGCTGACGTATGACGGGTATCACCTAGCTGTTTATCGTGCCGATAAACAATTTGGTTCGGTGATTCGTGACTATCGTATTGCGGTTTCCAATAAGCTGTATCGTGCGACAGAGGCAACGTTACGTATCGAAGGGTTGCCGGAAAACAGCTATTCGATGCCGGAGAAAGTGTTACGTTTTGACACCGCCGGGCGAATTGATGTGAATCTGCATATCGACGCCACGGTTCCTCCAGGATTACACACATTTTTAGTGCATGTGGATACGGTAGATGGTTGGCACAAAGTTTTTCGAGTGCAGCATTTTGTTGCGAAAAATGCCGTACCCGATGTAGACGAAAGGACCTCCTGGCGTCATAGAGCATCTTAAACTGTGGATTTGCCAATGAATAAAATTGAAAATACACCCAACGCTGAGCCTGTAGAAAAAGAATCCGTCTCCCCCAGTGAGCTTGAAGATACCAAGTGGGGCGAATTGCCTGCGGATAATTTTGGTTATGCTTCTGATGAGGAGCGCCGCTCCAAACGTGGACTGGAAGACTGGGAGTTGGTAGAAAAAATCCCCGAGTCACAGCAGCCAGTACCGCGCTGGTTTATCGGTATTATTGTCGCTGTGATGCTAGTGGCTGTCGGGTTGAGCTTTCCTTTTTGGGGGGATCGTCCCGGTTATGAACGTGAATGGATAAACTGGGGGTTTGGTGCGGCGTTGTTGTATACCGCTGTGTTTGGTACGTTCGTCTATTTTATGGTGAATTTTTACGGCTCCAAAGTAGCAGGGCGTCTCGATTCGGATAAAGAAAAAGAGGCAGAATCATCCTCAGATAATGATGAAAACAATAATGAAAACAAGACCGCATACCTTAAGTCTAAAGCCACAAACAACAAAACTACAGACAAATAGTTGTTTTGGTTTAGTAGCGCTGTTGTTGTCAGCGTGCGATATTTCTTACGAGCCGCTGGTGTATCCTGATGCGGATTCAGCATCCGCACAGCTTTATCAAGCGAAGTGTGCTAAATGCCATAATGCGCCGCAGCCTCATGCACACACTGCCCAGGCATGGCCCGCCATTTTACATCGAATGCAAATGCGCATGATAACAAAGGGAGCAACGCCATTGAATAAAAGTGAATTGAATGCTGTGCTGGATTATCTCCAGCGTTATGCCGCACCGGCGGGTTCAAAATGAAGCGAAAGTTACCTGTTTATTTCGCTTTCTGTTTTAAGACGCTGTTTTTTATTGCCGTGTTTGTGGGGTTGTTGTCTGCCTGTTCGAATGAACAATCGGTCACTCTTGGTCCGCAACAGTGGCAGGAGCTGAGTTTTCGAGTGGAAACACGGCCCACTCCTATGCGAGTGGGCATGAATGAATTCATCGTTCTTGCCAACCGTGAGCACAAGCCCGGCGTGGGTTTGGTGGTGATGTTGCGCATGGGTGACAGTGGAGAATGGCGGCAGGCAATTCAGGATGGTTATACCGGCGTGTATCGTCGCGCGATGCGTGTTGATGATCCCGCAACACAATCGCTATCGGTTCATGTGCGCCGGGCGAAAAGTGATGATAAAGATGATGAAACGGTGCTGCTTTTTCCATTGAATCAAAAACGGGGGGTGCAATAACGCTGGCGACCCTTAAAAATTTATTGACGGGTTTTTTCTGCCAAACGGCGACTGCTGCGCCAGCGCCGCAGTAATAAAATGCGCTCTCCGCCTCGGGCGTCACAACAGGTTGGGCAGGTGAGATAGACCAGGTACATTTCTTTAGGCATCCGACCGTTATCCAATAACCGCATTTGTTGTTCGCGCACACTTGTACGCAGGGTGCCAATGCCTCCTTCGTGCATGAAGCCCTGCAATTGAAAATTAGCGGGTAGATGCAAAAAATAGCGTGAAGGTGATTCGCCTTTCTCCAGCAGCCGAATCATTTTTCCGCGCAACCAGCCAGTGCGTGTTAATGCAAAGCCGGGCCAGCGCTCGCGTAATTCCAGTTGCTCAATCTCATTTTGCTGACGCTGTTTATATGCTTCATATGACAATGGCATATGAAAAAAGCTGGCAATGGGGAGTGCGTGTGCAGTGTGGTGGGCCAGGTCAACATCCTGTTTGTGCCAGTCGGGGTATTCGCCGGGACAGCCGCATTCAAGCATCATGACAGTTTTGCAGAACTCAACTTGTTGCGTATTTTGCGGAAGGTCAAAAACACATTGGTGAAGTAGACCCAGAACCCAATGCCCATAATAGTGGAGACGGTGGCAATGGTTGGACCGTAAAACTGGTGGATATCGTCCACTGAATCCGGGTCTTCCAGAAGGGCCATGCCTTCGAGAATGCCAAAGGTCATCAGAGTGGTGTAAAAACCGGCGATGCCGAGGCCAGTCCACCAGAGCGTGTGTTTTACCAGCCGTTGTGAATAGAGGCGAACTCCCCCCATTCTGGGTAACAGATAATACGAGGCTCCCATGAGAAAAATCACGACACCACCGATGACGTTGATGTGAGCATGAGCCAGAGGATCGATGAGGTGGCCGGGGCCGCCGTAAGGACTGCCGATGCTGTCCAGCCATGCACGTATCGGGCGGATAACCTGTAGTACGCCATGTACCGTACCGATGAACAGGCAGAGTGCGGATACCATCAGGTATTTAACAAGATAGATGTCATTCTCTGTAGGGATAGGCAGTTTTTCGGGTTGATGTGACGTTTGCATAGAATACAACTGTGTTATGTGGAAAAGCAGGATACACGTAGCGTGCTTAAGTTAAGGTAATGACTTTTTGTTGATGCTGAGCGCCAGTATTTTTGATGTGCATGTGAGCACACAGAAACCACACAAAAAAGCCCGGGAAGTCCGGGCTTTTTTGCATTCGGGGCATAAGACCCCGTATTTTCTTTATTTTTTGCGGGCTTTAGCCGCCGCATCACACCCCATACCACCCAGCATGGTGGTGGAGACGAGAATGAACAAAAACACAGCGATTGGTACGATGATATCCATCAAAAATTCTCCTCAGAAGCCCACCCCCCACAGGAGGCTTGATATAAAGATCAGCCACGAGTCTACCCAATTGGTTGGGACTGCGCAAGTTTCAATAACGGCGGAAAGATCGGTTATTTGTGGTGAGTTTATTGTCAGGAACCAAAAGCGCGGCATGCGGTAAAAAAGCCGGTTGTATCAGGCACTTTGGGCCATCAGGTGCTCATATTTGGTGCGCAGCTCATCCTGGGATTCTTCGTGAGCAGGATCCAGCGGGATGCAGTCTACCGGACAGACATCCACGCATTGCGAGGTGTCATAGTGGCCGACACACTCGGTGCATAAATTCGGGTCGATCTCGTAGATTTCTTCGCCCTGGGTAATAGCCCCATTGGGGCACTCAGGTTCGCAGACATCGCAGTTGATGCATTCATCAGTAATAATCAAAGACATATCGGAAAACTCACAAACGTGTTGAATGTTAGAAGTATTTAGCCTAAAGATTTTACCGCAATTTACGCGTGAGTTCATCCCTGATTTTTTCATGGACGAAGGGAGTAACATCACCACCTAAAGTGGCAATTTCCCGTACCAGACGTGAAGAAATATGGGAGTATTGCTCGGCAGGCGTCAGAAACAGCGTTTCTACATCAGGTGCCAGTTTGCGGTTCATGCCTGCCAGCTGGAATTCATAATCAAAATCAGACACGGCGCGCAGGCCACGCAGAATGATTCGCGCCTGTTTTGTCCGGGCGAATTCCACTAACAGACCATCAAAGGAACAGATTTCCACATTATCGTATTCCTTCAATGCTATGCGTGCCAGTTTCAGGCGTTCTTCCAGGGTGAATGTAGGCTGTTTGCCTGGGTTGGCGGCCAAGGCAACGATGACTCGGTCAAACAAGCGGGTAGCGCGCTCGACCAGATCGGAATGGCCATGGGTGATGGGGTCGAAGGTGCCGGGATAGATGGCTTTATTTGTTATAGATGCAGGCATATGGCGATTGTCGCATGAATTTATGCCTGACGGGTGGCCAGTCGATAGGTGATTTGCCCAGCGGCTTTTTCCCGGTCAATGTGCCAGTGGGAAGGAATATCAGTGACTGGCAAGTCATGCTCATTTTCCAGGTAGATACGCGCATCAGATGTGAGCCAGTTTTTTTCTTCCAATAATTGTGTGCAGGTGGCCATAAGCCCCTTGCCGAAGGGCGGGTCAAGAAATACTACGTCGTAACGAGCATCTCCGGGCCCACGTCGCAAAAACTGTTCCGCAGAGAGATGCACGATTGCGGCATGATCACAGGACAGGGTGCGCAGGTGCGCTTCCAATTGTTGTGTGGCCGTGGCCGATTTTTCCACCAGCACCGTGCGACCGGCACCCCTTGAAAGGGCTTCCAGCCCTAATGCGCCGCTGCCAGCAAATAGATCCAGGCAGCGGGCACCAGCGATGTCGTGTTGCAACCAGTTGAACAGGGTTTCGCGTACCCGGTCCGGGGTAGGCCGCAGGCCTTCGATATTGGGGAAATCCAGCTTGCGACCACGCCATTGACCGCCGATGATGCGCAGGCGGTTATCCTGTCTGCGCGACGATTGGGCGCGTTTGCTCAGGCCAGTTCCTCCAGCCAGTTGCGTGCATGTAGAAAACCTTCGTAGAGTTTCGCTTCGGGGCTGCCTGTTTCCGGTTTCCAGTCATAGCGCCATTTCACCAGTGGTGGTAGCGACATAAGAATGGACTCGGTGCGGCCACCGGTCTGCAAACCAAACAGCGTTCCACGATCATAAACCAGGTTGTATTCCACGTAACGACCACGGCGGTATAGCTGGAAATCGCGCTCTCGCTCGCTGTATTCGGTATTTTTACGGCGGGCGACAATGGGCCGGTAGGCTTCTAAGTAATAATCCCCCACGCTCTGCATAAACTTGAAACAGTGTTCGAATCCACCTTCGTTGAGATCATCAAAAAACAGTCCACCCACACCACGGGTCTCTCCACGATGTTTGAGGAAAAAATATTCGTCACACCATTTTTTGTAACGGTCGTACACATCGTCACCGAAAGGATCGCAGGCTTTTTTGGATACCTGATGCCAGTGCAGCACGTCTTCTTCAAACGGATAATAAGGCGTAAGGTCGAAGCCACCACCGAACCACCAGATAGGATCTTCGCCTTCTTTTTCCGCGATGAAAAAACGCACATTGGCGTGTGATGTGGGCGCATAGGGGTTTTTGGGGTGAATCACCAGCGATACGCCCATAGCTTCAAAGGTGCGTCCTGCCAATTCGGGGCGATGGGCTGTGGCCGAAATGGGTAGATTGCCCCCAGATACATGCGAAAAATTGACCCCGGCCTGTTCGAACACCGCACCATCAGTGAGTACCCGGGTGCGACCGCCACCGCCGCCGGTTTCGCGCTCCCAGTTGTCTTCAAAAAAATGGGCACTGCCATCTTCCTCGGTGATACCGGCACAGATGCGGTCTTGCAGATCCAGCAGATAGGTCTTGATGGCCTGGATATCGGGGTTGCTCATTGAATGGTGTCCTGTGTTTGCGCGGGTTATTGTGCCGTTGAAAAATCAGCAACAGAGGTTACACCACGAAGGATGATATTGCGATATTGCATGAAAACAGGAAAGTCATGTCATGCGTGTTCCTTCAGTAGTGTCGAAAATATTGATGAGATGTAACCGTGTGTGTGTTTATTTCATTGATTTTCAAAGTGTTGTTGATGTGTTCTGTGAAAGCTGCATTTTATACCTAAACTGTGGCGGTACAGTTTTTTTTCGATATACATGTGCTTGGGTCGGGGGTGGGGTGTAACTTTCTGTAAGCCGAGGTGGCGGTGCAGGCTTGTCCCACGGTGCGTAAAAATGAATTGCAATGCTGCTTCATTAAAGTATTATTAGTATAATCTAATTTTCTGTAATTCTGAAGTTGATTGATGGGGAAAAATATGATAAATGAAGATTATTATGCTGCCATTGAAAAAATGGAAAAAGCCAACGTTTCCCGTGAATATATTGTCGGTTGGGCCAGTGGTTTTTTGCAAAACCCAAAGGTGGAAGAGCAGCGCGTGAACGATGCCTATGAAGCGGGCTACGTGGATGGTGAGGCCAAGAATGATAGTAATTTTTCTACGTGGGAAAGTAAGTAGTGTAATTTGCTGATTAACTGTTTTCATCGGCTAAGTTATACCAGCGGCGTGCTTCAACCTCATTTTTTTCCACGCCCTGACCGTTTTCGTACATCATGCCAAGGGTCATCTGTGCGCCGGGCAGGCCTTGTTCGGCAGCACGGTGGAACCATTCCAGCGCGGAGGCTTCGTTTTTTTCCACTCCCTCGCCGTATAGGTACATTACCCCTAACCCATGCTGTGCGTAGGCGTGCCCCTGGGTTGCGGCAGCGCGCATCCATTGAACGCCTTGTTCACCGTTTTTTACGCGCCCCAGACCATTTTGAAACATCATGCCCATGCGGTATTGTGCTTCGGCGATGCCGCCATCGGCCAGTGGTGAAAGCAGGCGGAGGGCGCTGGTAAAATCTTTGGCTTCGAATGCCGCTATACCGCTTTGTAAATCAAAGTCTATGTCATCCATAAAGTGTGCTCCAAGATGGTCAGCATGGCCGGGGCTTCAGAAATATGGCCGTTTTTTGTGCAGATTCAGTGAATGTTTTCGGATCAAGTATGGATCACTTCAAAGGTAGTCTAACGAGTTTGTGGGATGCTGGAAACCACTAAATAATAAGGTGTTTTGCGGCAATAAAGACACTGTATATGCAGATTAAATGCGCTGCTAAGCCCATATTAGGTATACCTGAAATGGATCCCCGGAATTACACTGTGTGTTACGTTTGAAGGGAGAAAAATATGGCTGTCCGTCTTAAAACCCGCTGGCACCGTTCGACACGCTCAGAGCGAAACCGTGAAGGTTCGCAACGTGCTAAGACGCTGGAAAATCTGTGCAGCGTGGCAGCCATTAATATCTGGAAGTTGGCAAAGGAGGCCTTCATGCGTATGGAAAAGAAAAATTTCCGTTTTCGTGAAGACTCCCAAGCTATTGATGTGGTTGCTGAGTTTTGTATTTTTATGCTGCACATCACCGACAGAATGATTTATGGCAAACTGAGCGAAGAAGAACGTGAGTCTTTGATTAACGGTATCGCAAAAGAAATTGCGGTAACAATTGAAAGCAATCAAATTGACCTGTTGGGGGCCGGTGATTACAAAGCGGAGTTTATCGACAAACTTAACGGGCGGTTGGCCAATTATGCCGAATGCGGTTTTGATGGAGATGGCCCGGCTTATGATTTCTTACGTTATTTGGCAAAAAATGTGGCGGACATTATGTCGCTCAGTGATGACAGGTGGGTATTGGAGCAGGTGATGGATATCGAAGCGCCAGAACTGGTGCAGCGTATCCAGCCAGTAGTGAGCGATGTCTTCAGTCTCAAAAGCGGCTAATTTTTCATCACACGATCCGAATCAAAACAAGCACGCTGAGTATCAAAGTCATCAGATGATTTGATCCGTCCTTGGTCTGTTAGCCTCCAGAGCCACGCTCCGGCTTCTTGCAAAGGGCGCGGCCATTCGCTGCGAAGCGCGCCTTGCCTTGAAAGCTGACAGGCCAACCGAGCCTGGCAATATCACAGTGAAAGAGTGCTGGCTCCAGCAAAAAAACCTGCATTGAAAGTAAGGAACCTTCGGTTTTGCTGAACCCTGGACCGTTCAACCTAAAAAAATCAGTTTAAACCGGTGACAGGTATTGGGCGTATTTTCCTTTGTTATTGCGATCGTTGGCTGCAAGCCTTACCAGGCATGTAATAAATGATGCATATGCTGATTGAAGTCGATATAGTGCGTTTGGTGACGGCTGGAACCATTGATGTTCGTAAATGAATAAGATTCAAACTATCAATTGGTCTTAATGTTTATACGTCGTTAGTCTTGCCTTCGAGGAATTTAAACAAGCACAGCAGGAGTGAACTGACTATGGCTAAAAAATTTGATGCTGGTGTAAAAGAGTATCGTGACCTGTATTGGGCACCGGACTACGTACCGTTGGATACGGACTTGTTGGCGTGTTTCAAGGTAACGCAACAGGAAGGTGTACCTCGTGAAGAAGCCGCTGCCGCTGTTGCTGCAGAATCTTCAACGGGAACGTGGAGTACAGTATGGTCTGAATTGTTGACCGATATGGAATTCTACAAAGGTCGTGCGTACCGTATCGAAGATGTGCCAGGGGATAAAGAGAGCTTCTACACTTTCATCGCTTACCCACTCGACCTTTTCGAGGAAGGTTCAATTGTCAATGTACTGACTTCATTGGTGGGTAATGTATTCGGCTTTAAAGCGCTGAGATACCTGCGTCTTGAAGATATCCGTTTCCCTATTGCTTTCGTGAAAACCTGCATGGGACCACCCAGTGGCATTCAGGTTGAACGTGACAAGTTGAACAAATACGGTCGCCCGATGCTGGGTGCGACAATCAAGCCTAAATTGGGCCTGTCAGCGAAAAACTACGGCCGTGCCGTCTATGAATGTTTGCGTGGCGGTCTGGATTTAACCAAAGATGATGAAAACGTAAACTCACAACCCTTCATGCGCTGGCAGAACCGTTTTGAATTTGTGGCGGAAGCTGTCCGGAAAGCACAGATGGAAACGGGCGAAGTGAAAGGTCATTATTTAAACGTGACGGCCAATACACCTGAAGACATGTATGAGCGTGCTGAGTTTGCAAAAGAGCTGGGTCAGCCCATTATCATGCATGACTTTTTGACGGGTGGTTTTACAGCGAATACCGGCTTGGCCAAATGGTGTCGCAAGAACGGCATGTTGTTGCATATTCACCGCGCGATGCATGCAGTCATTGATCGTAACCCCAAACATGGTATCCACTTCCGCGTATTAGCCAAGTGCCTGCGTCTGTCGGGTGGCGATCACCTGCATACCGGTACGGTTGTGGGCAAGCTGGAAGGTGATCGTGCTTCTACTTTGGGTTTTGTCGATTTGCTACGTGAATCGTTCATTCCTGAAGATCGCTCTCGCGGTATTTTCTTTGATCAGGACTGGGGTTCAATGCCTGGCGTATTTGCGGTTGCATCGGGTGGCATCCACGTGTGGCACATGCCTGCGCTGGTGAGCATCTTCGGTGATGATTCCATCCTCCAGTTTGGTGGCGGTACACAGGGTCACCCATGGGGTAATGCAGCAGGTGCAGCCGCTAACCGCGTTGCGCTGGAAGCTTGTGTGAAAGCACGTAATGAGGGGCGTGAACTGGAACGTGAAGCACGCGACATCATGGAGGGTGCTGCGAGTCATAGCCCTGAGTTGGCTATCGCAATGGAAACCTGGAAAGAAATCAAGTTTGAATTCGATACCGTTGACAAGTTAGACGTGGCTTAATGCCCTGTTTGCCCAAGAAAATCAGGAGAAAATTATGAATGCAGATTCACAAATAGGTGATTATCGTACCCAGCAAACACTCGAAACTTTCTCGTTTTTGCCAGCATTAACGCAGGAAGAAGTTTATGAGCAGATAAACTACATGCTTGCCCAGGGTTTGACGCCGGCAATCGAGCACGAAGTACCCGCCCAGGCAGCAGATCATTATTGGCCCATGTGGAAACTTCCTTTCTTTGGTGAAACCGAGTTAAGCAATGTCGTGAGTGAGCTTGAAGCCTGTCACCGGGCCTACCCGGATCACCATGTCAGGCTGATTGGTTACGACAGCTACACACAAAGCCAGGGTGTTTGTTTTGTCGTTTATCGTGCCAAGGCTTGGTAGATGAGCAGGGGAGGCTGGCTACGGAGAGATCTCCATGGCCAGCTACAAAGGTTAGAGAGTTCAAGTAAGGAGTAAAAGCCATGCAAAAGCTGTCAGGTCGTGCCGCCTCAATGGCGCGTCGCGAAGCACAAGTGAGTGGCAAAAATGTCTTGTCTGCCAGAAGCAACACAAGTGCTCCAGCGGTGTCGAGCACGCCTCCCGCAGCGGCTGCGATAGTAAAACGTCCGGCTACGGTGACGACGAGCACAGGGCGTGCTGCATCTCAGGCGCGAAGACGGGCCATGTCCAAACAGGGCAAGTCGGGTGTTGCTTCTACAGATCGTCAACGCATGGCGGATACGATGCGCAATGCGCGTAATCAGGCTCAACAGAAAAAAGACTGTGGCTGTGGTTGCAACGGTGAAGGGGATTGCGCGAAAAACGTACCCTCTTCTTCTGCGTCGTCGCGAGTGTTACCTAAATTTGGGAGCAATCGCCGTAGCCAGGAGCCAAAGAAGGTAACGCCTAGCAGTGCAGGGCGGATTAATTCCCGACTGCGTCGTGAAATGTTGGCGAAACATGGCAAAAGCGGAAACGATGTGTTCCGCAAAGGCCTGAGTTCTGCGCAGATGGTAAAGCACCAGAACCCTGATATATCGGGTCGGCAATTGGCTCGCAGTATCCGCGCACAACGGAGTGCCACGGGTGCCCAGGGTGCTACAGCACCGGCACCGGTTGGTCGAAAGCGTCCGCGACCTGAGACCGGAGTGACGGGCACGAAGGTTGCGCATAGTGAAAAAACAACAGGCGACGAGATCGGTTTGTGTCGCTCGGTAACGGGTACAGACTATATGTCGAGTGAAGTTTTTACTGATTTTTGCCAGGCGGATTCGCCCAAGGTTTTGCCAAGCGTGCCTGCAAAGGTGCAAACCACAGAAACACTGAGTGGATCAACGGTGACAGGTGGTGGAAGAGTGGGGCGCAGCGAGCGTGTCACGGGTGATGAGCGGGGGAGTTGTCGGAATGTGACGGGCGATGAGTATGTTGGCCGTGAACAGTACGATAATTTCTGCCAGTCGAAGCCAGAGCCGGGAAGCGCGAAAGTCAGCCATTCGCAAACAACACGAGGGCTGATTGTCTCAGGGTCAAAGCCTGCGAGATCCCGTTCGGTTACCGGGGATGAGGCGGGGACATGCAAGGCCGTCACCGGAACGCCTTATGCGGGTGTTGAGCAAACGCAGGATTATTGTATGCCGCAGGAAGTTAAAGTCATACAGGCCAGAACCTTTCTGCCAAAAAGCAACACAGGCCGTGATATCAGTGGTACGCAGCCTGGTTTGTCTGGATTGACAGGCGCAGAAAAAGGCAGTTGTCAGTCGGTAAGCGGAACGGCTTATTTAGCAGATCATGAGCAAGTCAGTGTCTGTGGCACAGCTCCCGCCCAGATTGGCGATAGTGATTTTCCGCAGCCATTGGAAGGGGCGCCATGGGGAAGCTTCAGTATTGCGACACCGAATCATGCCAGCGAAATTGCGACACCGAATTATGCCAGCGAAATTGCGACATCGAATCATGTCAGCGAAGCATCAGTGGTTGCATCGGGTGTGACGGGTACGAGTTATGAACAGGGGCGTATTAGTGGCACTTTTTCACTCGGTGAGGGGAAAGTGACCGGAACCGAACAGTTCAGATTCGGTGGTCGCCGCAATGAGTCTCCTGTTGCTGTACCGGGAGTACCCGTTGATAAAGTAAAAGAAGCCAAGGTCTCCCGTGTGACAGGTGAAGGACTCTCAACGGGTTTGACCGTCACAGGTAATGACTGGGACCGGGGTGAGCATGTCACCGGTACAGAAGGGCGCTCTGCAACTCGTCGCAATTTGACGATACGGGGGCCAGTGAACGCGATGCCAGATGTGGTACCAAAGCGTAACGAAGAAGTGCCACCCAGTGATTCGAAAGTGACGGGCGGAAGTGGAAACACTGAAAAAGGCGCAATGATAACCGTATCAGGTGGTGCCAGAGGGTAGCCAGAGAGTAGTGAGTATGGCTTTTCCTGTTTGTATGACTTGTTGAATAACCAAGCGGCCAGTGGGCAGTAGCCCACTGAGTCTTTACGCCAAATTCTGGAATAATGAAGTAGGTTAGTAAATAAAATGTTTAATGCCAGAGCCAAAAGCAGGAGACCTTTGCAGCGTGCGCAGACTGTAATGCGCCCTTCTGTGTCGCGGGCTGGTGCTGCTTATGGAATTGGTTGCACGTCGGATGGCGGTGGTGAAAACTTACGCCTCTATCGTTACGAGCAAAAAATAAAACAAGCTTTTGCGAATATTGAATTGTGCTTGAAAGGGATTTCCGGTTTTCAGCATGAGGCAGATTTTTCACGTCGCGCGCAAGCAATTGCCCGAGAGTACCTGGGTTTTGAGTTGCCCGATGTTTTGTTGGCAGACGCATGGATAAAGTCTGTGGATATTGGTCAGTTGTATGTGTGGTGTGTTTTTGAAACGTTTCGTCGTATGTCGGACGAGTTTTTTACCGACAGACCTCTGGCGGGTTTAGAGGATGAGCACTTTCAGGCATTTATCGAAAAGTGTGGTTTTCACACTGTGGATGTGTCGCCTTGTGCGGATGGGCGTTTGGCGCACGTTATTCGCTATGTGCTGCGCCTGCCCTATAAATCGGTGCGTCGTAAGTCTTACGCTGGTGCAATGTTTGACATTGATGACAGTTTACAGAAGTGGGTCGAGACAGAAATGTTGCGTTATCGGGAATCGAGACCCAATAGCGTTGATGCGGCGACACGTTATTTGAAAGTCGCTGTTTATCACTACAGTACAAGTGCGCCTGATGTGGAAGGTTGTGCAGCGCATGGCAGCGATGCAGTCAAGGCTGCTGAGGGTGCGTTGTCACGTTTGCAGGCGTTTCAGCAGGGTGTTGAAAACAGTTTTTGTTGTGGCGCGTCCATTGATCTGTTGTTGATTGGCATTGATACCGATAATGATACGATTCGTATTCACTTGTCGGATGCTGGTGGCAGCATTGATGCCTTGCGTTATGTTGATTGCAGTGATGTTTATGCTGTCGTAAACGCCAGTGATTCGAATGAAGAGATATATAACGTTGTTGCACGTTTGGCGCGAACTCAGGGAGTTGCGCCTGCTGAGGGCATGTTACGGTTTGTTGCCAGATTGTTTCACAGCAATATGTCGCAAGTGAATTATGTTCGTGAGTATTACAACGGGCGATACGAAGACATCGGTCACCAAGAGCGCTTTATTGGCATGGGTATTGGTTTTGAAGAAATACAGTTGCGCAATCTGACGTACTTTGCTTATTTGAAAACAGTCGAAGAAGGTGCCAGAGATCTGGATGTTGGCATAAAAATATTCAGTCAATTGAATGTGTCACGCGGGCTGCCGGTTCCAGTGGTGATTCGAAATGATTATCACGGTCAGGTTCCAGGTGCGCGCGAACGTGCAGTTGACCGTTGTCATCAGCTTGATGCTGCATTGAAACACCGTTTCGCGGCACTGTATGGCAAGGGTATGTTGCATACTCTGTTGATGGTGCGAGATTGCCATGCGGACGCTTGTGCAGAAACAGTAGGGTGTTCTCTGGCACTGAATGGGCAGGAGAGACATTAATGAAAATATGTAAGGTGGAAAAACCTTTGGTTGCCACTAATCGCATACCCGGCATGGAACATAAACATTTACAGGTCGTGCTTGACGGCAGTAGCCGGTTGGTCGCGGTAGACTCTGTCGGGTGTTCGCCAGGGGACTGGGTGTTATGTGTCGGAAGTTCGGCTGCTCGTGAAGCTGCGGGTAGCAAAGAATATCCCAGTGATTTGACGATTGTTGGCATCATTGACTACTGGGATGAGGAACAGAGCTAGTGGAGATATTACAGGTGGTGGATACTTTGGTATGTACCCAACGCCACCCTGGCTTGCAGCAGTACAGTTTACGTGTGCTGCGAAACACTAGCGGTAAACTTCAGGTGGCGGTGGATCCTTGTGGTTCCCGGGAAGGTAACTGGGTTTTTGTGATCAGCGGGTCGGCGGCACGATATGCCTGTATAGACCCGACAGTATTAACGGATTTGACAGTAGGTGGAATTATTGATTATTGGGATGTAGACAACGATCAATTGGAAACAGTATAGAAGTAAGAAAAACATTTTTAATTCATCAAGACGGAGAAAAGGTAATGAGCGAAAACAACTATGGTATTGCGCTTGGAATGATAGAAACCCGCGGCTTGGTTCCCGCTATTGAAGCAGCCGATGCAATGACTAAAGCCGCTGAAGTACGTTTAATCGGTCGTGAATTTGTCGGCGGCGGTTATGTCACCATACTGGTTCGTGGCGAAACAGGTGCTGTTAATGCTGCGGTACGTGCGGGTGCTGATGCTTGTGAACGTGTTGGCGATGGTTTGGTGGCCGCACACATTATTGCGCGTCCTCACAAAGAAGTTGAGCCTGTGCTTAGCATGAGTGTCACAAAAGCATAAGCAGCCCAAAAGGCACTTTGTAATCTATAAACACCATAGAGGAGAACAACACCATGGCAAATGAAACTTACGGTATTGCCTTAGGCATGATAGAAACCCGCGGTCTGGTTCCTGCTATCGAGGCTGCTGACGCGATGACTAAAGCGGCAGAAGTACGCTTGATCGGTCGTGAATTTGTCGGCGGCGGTTATGTCACCATACTGGTACGTGGCGAGACGGGTGCTGTTAATGCTGCGGTACGTGCGGGTGCTGATGCCTGTGAGCGTGTTGGCGATGGTTTGGTGGCCGCACACATTATCGCGCGTCCGCACAAGGAAGTTGAACCCATTCTTGATGGCAACAAAGCTTGAGTTCGGGGTGGGTGAGTCCGGAGTTATCCTGCCTTGCCCTTCTTTGAATGATAAGTGATGAACCTTCGGTCATGAATCAGGATGCAGTCATCCCTGGTTATCTTGGGCGCGCTTTGAGTTATGAGCTTTCTGCTGTACAGCAGTATCTGTCATTATCCAGTCTCCTGGCAATGAGGGGAGTGCATGATGCCGGTGAACGGTTCCGAAATGAAGCACAGGATGAATTACAGCATGCTGAGCGAATTATTGGTCGAATGATTGCATTAGGGTTCGCGCCCAATGCAAGTTGTTTGCGGCCTCCCAAATTAAATGGGTCATTGTCACAGTTGGTAGAGCATGTGATTGAACTTGAACATGAAATTGTAGAGTTTTACGAGAGTGCTGTTCAGTATTGTATCCAGGCGAGCGACTGCGAAAACCGGATTTTTTTTGATGCCTTGCTTAGTGAAGAAAGGCAGCATGCCAGCCATGTGAATGATTGGTGGCAAAAAATGGTGACGACATAAATTTTTGACCTTTTATTAAGGGAGGTTGTTATGAGTTCGGACTGGTTTACACGTAAAAAGCCGGCACAACTTGAACGGCGTATCGAGTTTTCTGATTATCAACAGACCCGCGATTTTTTGGAGCGGGTCGCTGAGTTGGCCGAAAGTGAAGATTATTATCCTGATATGAGTTTTGGTCGTACCTATGTTTCTATTACGCTTCGTTCTGAAAATGATGTGGATGAAGTTAGTGAGGAGATGTTGCGTTATGCGCATCAAGTGGATCAGCTCATACCTGCTGCAAAGCAGACCATTGATTAAAAGTGTTACCGTAAGGATGAGTTATGACGACGAGTAAAAAACAGGTTTCCAGTGTGAGCAAACCTAAAGATACGACTGCTAGCGTAAGAAGTGCTAGCACGGCTGCCGCAAGTAAAAAAACGGCAATGAACGAAGCGAAGAAGATTGAAGAACAGCCGCGAGTGTTTGCGTCGCATAGAGTTTGGCCTGATTGAACAGGCGATACTTTATTTTTAGTATTCTGCTTTGTTGAGTTTAGAACGACACAAGCGATTGAAATATTAATTGAAGTTTGTAATTTTAGATTATCATTGTGGTTAGTGGGCGGATGCCTGTTTTTGTCACGGTGGAAACCTGCGAAGGGATAACATGCCGAGCCTGGAAAGTTTATTATTGCCCGCAGTCTTGTTTTTTGCGCTAGGTTTTATCGCGCGCGTCATAAGATCGGATTTACGTTTCCCCCCGGATCTGGCAAAAGTTCTGTCGATTTATCTTCTTATGGCCATTGGTTTACATGGTGGTTATGAGTTAGCTAAATCCGATATGGTAGTGGCGTTCCACTCGATAGTCTGGGCTCTGGTTCTTGGTTTTGTGTTACCTATTATTGGGTATTTATCGCTTGTCGCAACCCGCAAGGTTAATCCGATGGATGCGGCGGCAATTTCAGCTCACTATGGTTCAGTGAGTGCGGGTACCTTTCTGACAGCCATTGCGTATCTGGATAATATTGGAGTTACCTATGAAACGTACCCTTTGATTATGTTGGCTGTTATGGAATCGCCAGCTATTATTGTTGGTTTGTTGCTCGCAGCTAAAGCAAGGCGTTCCCAAGCGCTGAGTGATGTGACACCCTCCTCTGTTGGTGCGCCTGCTGATAGCGCCCCGGAAAATGGTTTTGGTTCCCTGTTGCGTGATGCTTTAACGAACGGCAGTGTTGTTATCTTGATCGGCTCGATGATTATAGGTGCAATATCGACACCTTCGGGAATGAGCAAATTATTCCCGTTTATAGATGATATTTTTATGGGCGTGTTGTGCCTGTTTTTGTTCGAGATGGGTATGGTCGCTGCTCGCCGTATTGGTGACTTCAAGAAGGTTGGACTTGTTTTGGCAGCGTTTGGCATTGTGATGCCATTGGTTGGTGGTGTTGCCGGAGCGTTTATCGGTCATTCAATGCTTGGTTTCAGTGTTGGCGGTGCAACATTGGTTGCTGTTTTGGCCGCCAGCGCGTCCTATATTGCTGTACCGCCGGCTATGCGATTGGCGGTGCCAGAAGCTAACCCCTCGTATTATCTCACCTTGTCTCTTGGTATTACCTTTCCTTTCAATGTGCTTATTGGTATCCCTTTGTATCATAGTCTCGTTAAGATGATGGCTGCTGCATAGATTCGATGTAAACCGCTCAGGAGCAAATAAGTATGATCACATTATATCCAGAAAAGCTTTTAAGCATCATTACCATATCTTCTATGGAAGACAGGCTTGTGTCCATGTTCAAAAAATATGGTGTGAGTGGCTTCACTATTCTACGTGCGCGAGGTGAAGGGTCATCTGGTTATGAGGCTGATATCAGTGGTTTTGACTCCAATATACTGGTGAAGGTTATTGTGTCTGAGGAACGGATGGAGCCTATATTGGAGAGCATTGAGCGTAAACTCAAAAAAGGATATCACCTTACCGTTTATATCAGCGATGTTCAGGTGATTGCACCTGATAAATTCAGCTGAATCCTGCGCTTGAAAATACGATTTTTCGTAGTATTCAACATCGGGAATGCATGATGTCTAATCATAGTATGTCGAGATTCAAGGGTGGCTTGCCAGATTACCTGATTCGTCATACCACATTCAGGCAGATGCAAATATTTGAAGCCATTGTCAGACTGGGTAATTTTACCCGCGCTGCGGAAGAGTTGCATATCACCCAGCCCACTGTCTCCATACAGTTAAAAAAATTGACTGATGTGATGGGGTTGCCATTGATTGATCAGGCAGGTCGCCAGATCAAAGCGACTGAGGCCGGCGAAAAATTATATCAAGCAGTAAGAGATATTTTTGACAGTCTTTCTGACCTGGATAGCCGTATTGCAGAAATTAAAGGTTTACGCAGTGGTCGGTTACGTCTGGCGGTCGTTAGTACAGCAAAATATTTTACACCTGAGATCCTTGGCGAATTTTGCAGGTTGTACCCCGGTGTTGATGTCTCTTTAAAAGTGACAAACAGAGAGCGGATATTTGAGCGTATTTATAATAATGAAGATGACTTATATATTCTTGGTCGGCCGCCCGGCACAGGTCTGGATCTTGAAATATTGCTGTTTGCACCGAACCCCCTGGTCGTTATGGCTTCCCATGAGCATCCGTTATGCAGAGAATCAAACATCAGTATTGAAAGGCTGGCCCAAGAGCCTTTTATCTCCAGGGAAGTGGGTTCAGGGATTCGTGATACTGCAATGAAATTGTTTGCGGAGCATGGGCTTGTGCCTAATGTTCGTATGGAGCTTGGGAGTAACGAGGCAATAAAACATGCTGTTGTTGGTGGCTTGGGTGTTGCTATATTGTCTTTGCACACGCTCTCCTTAGAAGGTACCAATGGGCCTGTTGATTTGTTGGATGTTGAAGGGTTTCCCATAGAGCGTAATTGGTACCTTGTGCATTTGAAAGGGAAGGAATTGTCACTGATTGCCAGGACATTTCTTGAGTTTGCAAAAACAAGTGAACCATCAATTCGCCAACGTATGCGCGATTTGTATGAAGAATTTTCTACGCGGCATCGTAATCGCGTTGCCAACTTATGAAGTAATATAATGATTAAACTGCGAACCTATGTTTTTATTGACTCGTTGCAGCCACAGTTGGCAGCGTATATGGCGACTGTGTCACAGGGTTTTCTGCCCGTGCCAGGTGATGCCTGTTTGTGGATGGAAGTAGCCCCGGGTATGGCGATACACCGTTTGACCGATGTAGCACTAAAGGCGACGCGTGTTCATCTTGGACAGCAGGTTGTCGAGAGAGCGTTTGGTTCCATGGTGTTTCACCACCGTGATCAGAGTGATGTTATTGAAGCCGGTCGAGCTATATTGTATTCGCTGCGCACAGCGGAAGATGAACGACAGAAATGTCGTGTTGCCTGGAGTGAAACGGTGAGGGCGATTACCCCGGACCATGCTGTGCTGATTAATCGTCAGGACCGTCGGGGGTCGATGATATTACCTGGACAGAGTATGTTTATTCTCGAAACAGAACCTGCGGGTTATATCGTTTATGCGGCCAATGAGGCTGAGAAAGCATCCAATATAACGCTGGTCGATGCCCGTGCGGTGGGTGCTTATGGGCGCTTGACATTGGCGGGAAAAGAAGCAGATATCGATGTGGCTGCACACGCTGCAATACATGCGGTGCAAAGCTTAAGTGGTGTGTAACGCTTGGCCTACATCTTTGATTTAATATGAATTAAGCGCTAAAAACACGCTGTTTTTAAAAATCACCAAATATTTAAATGCAGAGAAAAGCACTAAACACTCTGTGCCCCTGTGTTTATAACACCCCGCTGACCAATGCTGCGACAACCTAACGTCCCAGTAAAAACGTTAACCGGGTGATTTGGCACTTAATTCACATTTAAGATGCGGGAGGATACTGGCGTGTTTTACGTATCATGCGATAGAAAGAGCGGTAATTGTTAAAACGCGGTATGTGCGTTAATGGTATCCAGCCTATCTGGTGTGACTCATTGTTGCCCGGGACAGGTAAGTTGTCGTTAATCTCCAGTAAAAAACGTATATCATAATGTTCGTGTCGGTGGTCGTGCTGACTCGCGTAAATGGTATGTATATCAATATCAAAAATATCATGACTTAGCAGTTTGATATGTTCTGGCTCAATGCCTGACTCTTCAGAAGTCTCTTTTATAACCACGTTGTGTATATCAGCATCGCCATCTGCGTGTCCGCCAGGCTGTAGCCATAAGTCGAGTTTGCGATGGTGTAACATGAGAGCATGATCCCGTCGGGGATTGACAACCCATGAAGAGCCGGTGACATGACCAGGTACAAGTGCTCTGTCAAAACAGTCTTCATGCGCGGCGACAAACCGCCGGGTGCGTTCCAGCATCGCAGACTCTTCGAGAAAAGGTGTTTTGTAGTTTTTAAGCAGTTGTAAAAGCTTTTCGCGGTGCATGGCGGTATGTTTGAATCGGCTTTATTTCGTTTTTCCGCTCAGTTGTCGCTTGGGCGGGAAACTGTAGAGTTGAGAGAGTCCGTCAGATTACCCTAATTTTTTATAAGTGTATATTCAGAATTCAAATGGGAATTATTGATTATTGCCTATATTTTTGCCTGTCTGGTATAGTTCCTTGTGATTTTATTTTATGACTTCATGAGTCAGATCACTATTTTCTACTTCTGAACTGAGGCGGGAAGAGTGATATCGATGATTGACAATGCTTGCCATTGAATATCCGAATGCCCAATTTCTGGCCAAACCCGATAGGCTTGGTGTCACGGTTTTCAGTCGTATGGTTTTGTTAGCCGTTTCTTTGCGTATTGCTCGATTTTGATTGGGGGGCGTTAACATCTCTTCAGTAAGCTAATGAGCGTTTGTGTTGATGGCGCAAACCTCAGATGTTGCGTTATACATTGCGTTGCTGACAAATGAATGGAGCACAACAGTGGGAACGCGCAGAAAAATAACTTCCCTGTTTGGTATCTGGATTGAGTGTGTGTTCGTTCTGATTGAACAGAAAGTGGAGGAATAGTCGCTCTGTCATTCGCGCTTTTTGATTGAAGAGCGGACGAAGCCGGGATGCAAAACAGGGAAGCTGTTTCGGGCACATTCTGAAAGCACTGTTCGGGGTTAAATAAATGTTGAGGTATACGTGTTATGACTGAAACTCCACAGAATGGTATTAAAGGTTTAAAACACTGGCGTTACGATTTGCTGGCAGGCATGCAAGTGGCGCTTGTTTCATTGCCTCTGTCGCTGGGGATCGCTATCGCGTCTGGTGCACCACCTGTAACAGGATTGATTTCTGCCATTATTGCTGGCCTCATTTTCCCTTTTCTGGGAGGGGCTTATGTCACCATTAGTGGGCCCGCCGCAGGCTTGGCTCCTGCACTTTTAGCCGGAATGTTGATGTTAGGTGGTGGTGATCTTGCCGCAGGTTACCCTCTGCTTCTGGTGGCCATCTGCATCACCGGGTTATTACAGATAGTGTTGGCTTTTTTCAAGACGGGTCGTTACGCCATTTTTTTGCCTGTGACGGTAGTGGAGGCGATGCTTGCCGCCATCGGTCTGATTATTATCATTAAACAGATCCCCCCCTTGATGGGGGCGATGTTACCCGCTTCTGGAACCATGCTGGCGTCTGTTGCAAAGTTGCCGCAGGCCTTATTACAAATAGAATGGGGTGTTCTGGTTATTGGCGGGCTAAGTCTGTTTCTTGTTTTTTACCTAAGTAAATCGAAGCATGGCTGGATGCGCAAAGTGCCGCCACCGTTACTTGTGACGGTGCTTGGTATTTTGTTGGCTTCTGCATTCGGCCTTGACGCAAAGTATCTGATCACTATGCCGGATAATATAATGGCAGACGGGATTACCTTTCCGGCCTTTGGTGAAGTGTTTTCACGACCTGACCTGTGGTGGGGCGTGTTGGTTGTCGTGATTACCCTGACACTGATTGATGGTGTTGAGTCATTGGCGACGATTAAGGCGGTCGATAAAATTGATCCCTTCCAGCGCAAGTCAGACCCGAATATAACGTTGCGTGCAATGGGGATATCTAACTCGTTGTCGAGTATTTTTGGGGGGTTGACGATCATCCCGGGTGGAATAAAAAGCCGCACAAATATCGATGCCGGTGGACGGACGTTATGGGCGAATTTTTATAACGCAATGTTTTTATTGGTATTCTTGTTTTTTATTACGGATATTATTGCAATGGTCCCGTTGGCGGCTATTGCTGCGATTCTGATCTATGTTGGTTGGAAGTTGTGTGAATATAAAGTTTTCACTAAAACCTATGCCATTGGTCGTGATCAGATCGTCATCTTTATTATCACTGTTGTCGCCATTCTTGGCACCGATCTTCTTTCTGGTATTTTGATAGGTGTGGCCGCAGAGGTCGTGATACTGCTGTATCTGTTGATGCCATCTTTTCGTTTTGTGTTGATGGGACGTATGAGCTTTAAACAAGGGTGTTGTTTGCTATGGGACAACCTGAAAAGTTTGTTTAAAACGCCAGTAATCAAGCTCAAGGAGCAGGAAAGAGAAGGCATCGTTCATTATGAAATGACATTATCTTCACTCGTTTGTTTCAACCTTTTACCGTTGGATAAGTTGCTCGCCAATTTGCCGCCTAAGGTAGGTGTGACGCTGATTGTTACTGAATCAGGGCGAATCATTGATCATACTGCCATGGAATATTTGCACCAATTTGAAGAGGAGTGCGTGCGTGATGGTCGTGTCTTTGAGCTGGTTGGTGTAGAAAATTTTATTCCATTTACACGACACGCACTGGCTGCCCGTATGCAAGACACTATTCTGATCAAGGAGCAGGTTCAGCGTAGTGACAGGGAAGTGCAAATGGAGTGTCTGGCTGAGCAATACAGTCTGGACTTTCGGCCTGAATCAAAGAGCATATTAAATGCTGAAGATTTCGTCTATCTGCGGCGTGGAGCAGACAAGGAAGAGTGTAATATCCTGTCAGGTAAGCATTGGGGTAGTCGTGTCCGCCTGTACGATTACAGCCACACATCTGCGCCGAATTATTATTCCAGACACTGGCACACCATCATTACCATATGTTGTCCTGCCGGTTTGGAGGCCGATGTGCCGGATATGGTGATCGCCCCAGGGCATTATTTGGAGCGCTATCTGGTCGATTATGAAGAGGTTGTGTTGCCTGATGAAAATGCGCTTGCTGGAAAATATCGCCTTTATGCAAAGGAAGGCACTGATCCATTATCGTATCTTTCGCCAAAACTGACTGCGTTTATTGCAAAGCATGACGACTTCTATCTGGAAGTACGCAAGGGTGTTATGCTGGCCTTCAGGAAGGATCACGCACTTGCAAATGCGGATGATGTTGCGTTGTTGTTTTCTCTGGCGGAAATGTTTAATCATTCTTGTGTCGAGCGGGTTAAAGAGTAAAACAGAGTGCAGGGTCGCAGCTATCTTAAGCTAAGTAAGGGTATTCACTATGTTGGCGCAGGTTTTTTCGGTTGCGAATCAAAAAGGTGGCACGGGTAAAACGACGCTCAGTATGAATCTTGCTGCGGGGCTTTCCCGGCGTGGTCGAACTCTCATTATTGATGCCGATCCGCAAGGGTCGGCTGGGCAATGGGCAGGACTATCGACGGATGAGCGCCCTTTTCCTGTTTCGGTCATTTCTGTGGCGAGTAATTTGGCGAGAGAAGTCAGCCGCATGCGTCAGGATTACCAATATCTGGTCATTGATTGTCCGCCGACGCTTGAAACCGGGGTTGCACAGTCGGCGATGACCATCTCTGATAAAGTGTTCGTTCCAGTATTACCTTCCCCTGTTGATTTGTGGGCGAGTGTTCGGCTGACGGATGCCATTGATCAGGTTAAAATCGGTAATCCCCGGCTGCAGGCATATATACTGGTCAATCAGTTGGAGTTGCGGAGTGCGATGTCCAGAAGTATGAACCAGGCATTGGCGGAATTTGATATGCCCGCCCTGCAAAGTTGTCTGCGACGGCGTGCGGTGTATCGAAACTCAGCCTTAGAAGGTTTAAGCGTATATTGCATGGGGAAGCGTGGGGAATCTGCGGTTCAGGAAGTGGAGTTTCTCATCGAGGAGATATTGACATCATGACAAAAGAATTGGGTTCCAAATTAGCCAATAGTGTTCGTCAGGCGAAAGCAAAACAGCCGCAGAAAAATACAGCGGATGCGCAACAGGTTTCGGAGGCGGCCCCCTTGCCTAAGGCTGAGTCTGAATTGTCTTTACCACGGCTACCAGCGCGGCGTGTTTGGCCTGATTAAAAAGGGTGGCCAGCAAGAGGTGATTTTCTGGTGGGCTCTGTAGGCAGGGTGGCATTTTCGTTGGCTGATTATGCAGGGTATGATTTTTAGATTACACCATCTGAATCAGAAACATAATAAATAAGCCCACAACGACCATAATCATCAGGTAATTTAACCAGTCTTTGTTACTGCCCTTGGGGGCATTTTTTACCGCATGGCGCATACGCGGGAAAATGAAAATCAACATGGCCCCCAGAAATATCGCAGAACCAATTTGTATCCAGTCCATAATCACCTCTTAACATAAAATATTCAGCAAAAAAAAGCCCCGGCCAACACCGGGGCTTTTTCAGTTCCGGAAACGGCGTTTAATCGTTGTTATTAAACGCGCCCAGAATGTGCAGAAGCGCCTGAAACATGTTGACTATCGACAGGAACAGACTGGCTGTTGCCATGATGTAGTTGGTTTCACCACCATTGACCATGGAGGAGGTCTGAAACAGGATGAAGCCACTCATGATCATGATGACCGCAGCACTCACTGCCAGAGACAGGGCAGGAATACTCAGGAAAATATTCAGCAGGGAGGCACCAATCACCACAATCAAGCCCACCATCAGGAAGCCTGCCATGAAGCTGAAATCTTTACGCGTGGTGAGTGCGTAAGCGGACAGACCCAGGAAAATAGCACCCGTGCCGCCCAATGCAGTCATCACGATGCTGGGATTAACCGCCAGATAATAATTCAGCACCGGTCCCAGACCCAGGCCAAGCAAGCCGGTGATGCCGAAGATGACCGGGATGCCCATGGCGGAATTGGCGGTGCGAGGCAAAACGAACCATAGCATCGCAATGGCGGCAATAGTTGCGCCTAATGCCATGCCCTGTGAAAGGTTCATCATTACGCCGACAGCGGCAGTACCCGCGCTGAACAACAGTGTCATTGACAGCAGGGTGTAAGTATTGCGAATGAGTTTGTTGGTGGCCAGCGTCGATGAGGACGAGTGGGTGGCAACAGAATAATTTGGGTTCATCGGGGGTAAACCTCCACGGTTTGTCATTTGTTTCAAAATTTATGTAACGTATCGGATCTTTAGACTTATACGGGATTATAAGTTCCGTCTATGTATGGGTCAAACCTGTTTTTGCTTTCGCTGGTCGCTATTCTCGGACAAGCGCCTAGCAATGCCCTCAACGATTCAGTATTATTGCCTGCCTCGCTAGAGATGGGGGTGAAAAGAGCTATTTCAAGACTGTTCCTCCTTGCTGATAGTGGTGTTATTGGTGTTGTCAGGGGAGTTACGACGAATGTACATAACGGAGAGCTGGCTGAGTGGTCGAAAGCGGCGGTCTTGAAAACCGTTGACGGGAAACCGTCCGGGGGTTCGAATCCCTCGCTCTCCGCCATACAACAAGTTAAGGGGCTCCAAATGGAGCCCTTTTTCATTTGTCATGCGGCAACCTTTAAACCGTAGAGTAAGCATCATCGCCGCAACGTGATTTTCCGTAGTTTGTTTTTGGTACAAGTCAGGGAGCGGTCATTTTCAAATTGGCAAGCCAGTTCATGGTCGGCATCCTGCCAGCCCAGAGTGACAGGTACTTTGCGACCAGATTCAGCGAACTCAGGATCTGTGACGGTAATTTTGGAGACGTTGTTGCGATAGGAAATGTTAAATGACCCATTGTCTTCAAAGTCAAACAAGGTGGCCTTGGTTGTGTAGCTGATGTCCGCCATGCCAATGTTGCGGGAAATGTCTACAGACTGGCATTCCACTCGTTCTTCTTCATTTTTACACTGGGTGAGCGAAGAGGGGAGGTATTCGACGGGCTTGTTGCGTTTTTTCCAGCCACCCGCCAGCACTTTGTCTTTAGTGGATTTTATTTTTGGTACGGGTTTCGGTTTCGGTTTTGGTACGGTTTTAGGTTTGACTGTTTTTACGATGGCTGCGCGGCGTTTCTGTTCAGCAGATTTTTGTGCTTTGGCAACTCGTTTGATACCGTCGGAAGCTCTACTATAGCCTCCCGCCAGAGCCTGTTTGTACCATTTGAGGGCTTCGTTGTAATTTTTTGACACGCCTTGGCCGTATTCATACAGGGCACCAAGATAGTATTCGGCGCGCACATATTTTTGATTGGCAGAGCTTCTAAACCAGTCATGCGCTTTTTTATAGTTTCTGCTGACGCCTTTTCCTTCCAGGTAGGCGCGTCCGACCTTGTAAGCTGCCTTTTTGTTATTTTGTTTTGCCGCTTTGTGGTACCACTCGAAAGCCTTTTTGGGATCTTTGATAGTACCTTTGCCTTTCTCAAACATCTCACCGATGGCATATTGTGATTTTGTATCACCTTGCTCTGCTTTGGGCAGTGCCTTTTTAAATTTTTCTTCCCAGATATAATCATCAACAGCGAAGGTGTGTGAAAAAAAGCCGGTAGTGATAACTAACAGTATGATTCCAAAAAATTTTTTCATAAAGCATTCTCTTGGCGATAGCCAGTGCTGATAAGGGGGGGCTTGCCCTTACGGTATCGGCAGCAGGAAGGAGGGACTTTAACAACGAAAAGTATTTTTGCTTATATTCCCGGCTGTTAGAAAACTAGCTTCGATGATAGCTCAAAAAACAGTCAACAAATATGAAGTTGTCCTGGATTATAAAATAAATTTAGCGGTTAAGAGGTTCGGTGACTGCCTGGAATATGCAATCTGTGCGTAAGCAGTGATCCAGCCATTCACCTAAAAACTGGTTGATTTGCCATTTTTCGTTGCGCTGAAACATGTCGCAATTCGGGTAGTTATAACGTGCGTTGAGGCGATGCTTGTGCTGAAAGGCCAGCACTTCGCTGACGCCTGCATCGTAATAGTTACGGATTTTCATGTGCAGGCCGGGTAACCAGGGTTGTTCTGCCGAGTGTTGCAGGTGTAATGAGAAGGTTTTGGTGTATTTGCTGGTTTCCAGAATATGCAGGGATAGTTGCATCCCGGTTGCATTTTTTACGGTAGTGGCTATTTCCAGTTCGGGCAAGGCAGGTATCACGCGCGCGAGTTTTCTGAAGTTTGCTTCATGCAAGGTGGTGGCGTTATGCCGTTTGCGTTTAGCGATGAGAAAAGGGTGTACCATGAAAATATATTTTGAACCTGGATTTTGAATCAGTGATTATTGTTGCGCAATCCAGTCTCGCATGCGAGCTCGCAGGCGTATATGGGCCTGGCTTAATAATTGGCTGATACGTGATTCGCTGACATTCATGACGGAGCCGATTTCCCGCAAATTGAGTTCAGATTCGTAATACAGGGAAACGATCATTTTTTCACGTTCGGGCAATGAAGAAATGGAATCTGACAGCTTTGCCTGGAAATGCTGCTTTTCCAATTGGTCATGCACGCCGGTTTTGCCGTCACTGAGGCTGTGCCCAAAGGCATCCTCGTCGATACCGATTTCGTCCCAGCTCAAGACCCGGTGGCTGGAAACATCCTGCAAGGTTTTGAAATATTCATCGCGGGAAATACCTAATAACTCAATGACCTCTTCATCGCGGGCATCGCGCCCTTCGCGGTGTTCAATGCTGCGAATAGCTTGGGTGATGTCGCGGACTTTACGGTGTACAGACTTGGGAGCCCAGTCATTACGGCGCAATTCATCCAGCATGGAGCCACGAATACGAATACCTGCATAGGTTTCAAAGCTGGCACCCTGGTTTGCATCATATTTGCGTGAGGCTTCCAGCAGGCCGATCATGCCCGCTTGCAGCAAGTCATCCACTATCACGGTTGCAGGCAGGCGCGCTTTTAAATGGTACGCAATACGCTTTACCAATGGCGCGTATTTGGTGACCAGTTCGTCGTGACCTGCATTTTCCAGATTATCGTACATACCGTCCTCAGCCGTTGCACAGTTAACGTTGTGATAAACGCAGACCTGCGGGGGGTTCACCTGAAATTGCGGCAGAAGAGAAGGGAATCTTTAATCCTAAATTAATCAGTTAAACCGTAGCGAGAGCGACTAAGGTGCGGAAGATAAAGTGTTTTTCAGGTTATTTTGGACGAAAGCGTATCACCCATACGGTGAGTTCAACATGTTCTGAAAAGCACTTTAGATTCTGTGCCTTAGGGGGGTGTTAACCCTCATTTTGACAGTCCTGCCGGCGCTCATTTTTTATCTCTCAAGACGTCGTGAGCGTGGTGTGGTTGTTCCACATAAGCGAGCGACAACGCTGAGGGATGAAAAATGAGCACCGGCCCTTCGGGTTGCGCCTGAAAAAACGCCAGGCGGCGTTATTCGTCGCTTATTTGGAATGATCAAACGTCTCTCCTCTCGCCTTGCCTGACGATTTTTCAGGTACAACAGGATTGTCAAAATGAGGGTTAACACCCCCTAGGCGTTCGCAGTAGGTTTAACTGATTAATTTAGGTTAATGAAAGGTGGTGAGAAAAACAGTGATTTGCGGTAGGGCATTTGCCTGGAAAAATAGGAGAGGGTGCAGAAAATGGCTATAACTGGCGTCTTCCTGAGAAGGCGTGTGAAAGCGTTCCGCCATCGACATATTCCAGTTCGCCTCCCAGTGGTACGCCGTGGGCAATACGTGAACTGGTAACACCGTGTATTTTGGCCATTTCGTTAATGTAGTGGGCGGTGGCTTCACCTTCGACCGTGGGATTGGTGGCGAGGATGAGTTCGCTGATTGCGCCTTCGGCAAGTCGATGGTCCAGTAAGTCCAGCCCGATCTCGTTGGGACCGATGCCGTCCAGGGGTGACAAGTGGCCCATTAATACAAAATAACAGCCGCGATACGGTGTGGCCTGCTCGATGGCGCGCACATCCGCCGGGGATTCCACCACGCACAACAGGTGCTGTTCTCGACTGGGGTTGGCGCACAGCGGGCAAAGGTCTGTTTCACTGAGCGTGCGGCATTGTGTGCAGTGGCCAACCTGCTCTGAAGCTTCGGTCAGTGAGCGGGCCAGCGCCAGCGCTCCTTCGCGATCACGCTCCAGCAAATGAAAAGCCATGCGTTGCGCTGATTTTGGACCGACGCCGGGCAGGCAGCGCAGGTCTTCAATCAGACGATTGATCAGCGGGCTGAATTCCACGGGGGTATTTAAAGTATGTGCAAGTTGGTGTCAGGCTGGGGCGCGGCCTAAAATGGCATCTTGAAACCACCGGGCAGATTCATCCCGGCTGTCATGCCCGCCATTTTTTCTGATGACGTGCTCTCCACCTGACGCACAGCATCGTTTACCGCTGCGGCCAGCAGGTCTTCCAGCATTTCCTTGTCGTCGCCCATCAGGCTGTCATCAATGCTGACACGTTTTACATCGTGCCGACCTGTCATCACCACCGACACCATGCCGCCGCCAGCCTGGCCGGTGACCTCCATATTGGCCAGCTCTTCCTGGGCCTTTTGCATATTGGCCTGCATTTCCTGGGCCTGTTTCATCATTTTGCCGAGACCACCTTTTATCATGATATTGCTCCTACCTAAATTGACAACGGAAAACCGGGAATGGGTTCAGATTATACATGAGAGATAAAACGGTGCATAAAGCCTACATCACCTGTTACATTAAATGTGGAGTAAGTGTTCAATCACTCAGGCATGCTTTTAGTCGGAATCCAGGTGCTGTAAGTCCCTATCTTTCCGGATAAACGCTTCAATATACCCGTAACGTTTGAGATTTAGGTGTTCAGTGTGCGTCATATTCATTTCATGGCAAGGCGAAATGACGAGTAATAGCCGGTCTATTGTGAGGAATTTCAACGCAGCCATGGAATGAAGAGGGCGTGCAATAAGTGCCTAAATTTCAAACGCTACGGGTATAGTACATCAGAAAACGGTATTGTAGTGGCGCTGGCAAATGACGTGTTATAAACGCAAAGGCGCAGAGAACGCAAAAAAAGAGTCAACTTTGCGTTCTCTGCGCCTTTGCGTTAAATACTCATGGTTTTTTAAGATAAGGGTGTTTTGGCGCTTAATTTACATGTAAACCGCATTGTGGAATATCCGAAATCTGTAAAGCAACGAGAACCCATGGTCAGGCAGTTTTCCTCTAACATCAAGTCACACTGTATGCTGACGCCTTGTTTTGCGTTATTGCTTGCCGTGATGGGGCTGCTGGTCTACGCAGTGCCGGGTGGTTTTGATCTGGAAGAAAATGTGGCCCTGCATTTTTTGTTCAACCAGCGCTCGCCCGCCTCCCCGCCAGACAATGTCATGCTGGTCTCCATCAATAAAACCGCTGCACAGCAATTGGGGCTGGCCAATGATCAGGCAGCCTGGCCGCGTGAATTGCACGCGCGCCTGATCGACCAGTTGGTTACGGCAGGGGCGGCAGTGATTGTCTTCGACGTGTTTTTTCGTCAACCCAAAACACCTGAGCACGATGCGCGTCTCGCGCAGGCAATGCGACAGGCGGGCAATGTGGTGATTTTCGCCAGACTGCAACGCGAAAAACAGATTCTGGAGAGAGGTGGAGAATATAATCTGGAGCGCTTGCTCCTGCCGTTGCCCATATTCCAGCAAGCTGCGGTTGCCAGCGCACCCTTTGCTTTGCCCAAGGTACCGGTCAAGGTCAATCAATTCTGGACCTTTCACACCTCAGCTGGCGGTCATCCCTCAATGCCGACGGTTGCTCTGGAACTTTATGCATCACAGGACCACGTATTATTATTTGAAGCCCTTGCCAGTATTGCCCCACAACAGGTGACAGCATTGCGGGCATCCCTTGATGGTCTCACCCAACGTGAGCGTATTGTGCAGATACGGACTTTTTTTAAGCAGCAAACCGCTATCACTCAGACGTTGCTGGAAACATTACGGGAACCTTCCGGTTCGATGATGACATCGAAGAGCCGTCGTCGTCTTCAAGCGCTGCTCGAAGTATATCTCGGGCCGGAACGTCGTTATCTGAATTTTTACGGGCCGCCGCGCAGCATTCCTACATGGTCCTATGGTGAAGTGCTGTCTGCGACAGCGGAACAGCTTACCGCTTTCAATGACAAAGTTGTGTTTGTTGGTTTTTCCGAAGAACGTCAACCTGAGCAAAAAGATAATTTTTACACAGTATTTTCGCAAACCAGTGGGTTGGACCTGAGCGGTGTGGAAATCGCCGCCACCGCCTTTGCCAATCTTGCAGCACCAAGACCCACTTCCTTTTTGGCACAACGTTCAGCGCAACAAAGTCTGCGCCTGCCTGAGCCGATAGCCTACCTCGCGATCATTATCGGTTTTGGTTTGTTACTGGCCTGGTTAAGCAAATTACCCAGTGCCAGCGCATTTGTGTTGTTGAGTTTGTTTGCTGCGGGACTGTATATACTGGTCAGTTTGCAGTTATTTACCCGTTCAGCAATCTGGTTGCCGCTCTTTGTCCCCGTTCTGCTGCAAATGCCGCTGGCATTGTTTATCGGGCTTTTATGGCGCTATCGACAAATCAACCGTGAGCGTAGCCGGATTCGTCAGGCCTTTGGTTATTACCTGCCCAGTGATGTGGTTGAGAATCTGGTACGCAGTTCCCAGCATCTGAAAGTGCTGAGTGAACGCATGTTTGGCGTATGTATGGCAACGGATGCCGCGCAATATACCCAGCTGGCCGAATCATTGGAACCCGAAGAACTCAGTGCCTGTATGAACGATTATTACGCGCGCCTGTTTAAACCGGTGCGTGCGCACGGTGGTATTATCTCCGATGTGGTGGGAGATGCGATGCTGGCAATCTGGTCTGCGCACCAGGAAGAAAGCTGCTTGCGTCGGCAGGCCTGCGAAGCCGCTCTGGCCGCATTGCGAATCGGACAGGAATCCGCCCCCGACGTTGTTTTACAGACGCGCATTGGCCTGCATGCGGGAGAAATCATGTTAGGCAATATCGGCGCTTTGGATCACTACGAATATCGCGCCGTAGGCGATATCGTCAACACAGCCTCGCGTATCGAAGGGCTCAACAAACAGCTTGGTACCGCTTTGTTGGTTTCCGATGCGGTCCTCTCGGGACTGGAGGGTTTTATCAGTCGCGAGCTGGGTACATTCCGCATGGTCGGCAAACAAAAAGCCATCGTCATTCACGAACTGTTAGGCCGACAGGAAGACTGTGACCAGCAACAGCTGCATTTGTGTAAGTGTTTTGCCGAGGGATTACATGCTTATCAGCATCATGATTGGCAGATAGCGACGGATTGTTTTCAGCGAACGTTTAAACTCTCGCCCGGTGATGGGCCCAGTCGTTACTACCTAGAACGTTGCAGACTACATGCACAAAAAATGCTGCCCTTGCCACAGAATGGCGTGATTGTCATGCAGAAAAAATAGGTTGTTTACCAATGTCTGTTTATCAGGTACATCAGTGTGAATATTGCACATATCACAACACAACTATTTACATAGTATTACGGTGATGCATGGGGTAACTTCATTTTCCTGAAGCAAATTAACGTCATGTAGTCGGTTAATGTTGCAGTCTATAACTAAAAGTAGAGGTTTTAGACAGAGTGCAGGCTGTCGGCAAATAACAGGGTTATCATCAAACGTTATAATGCAGTCAGTGTGTTTGCTGAGCGTCCTAAGTATTGCTACTTGGCATGCGCCCTTTCTTTTACCATAACGGTACAGCTTGAATGAAAGCGAAATAAAGAGGATTATACGGCGCACGTCATGCTGGTCGGCAGAGTCCCAGCATCAAACTCAGATTTACCTCTACATAATAAAAATTGGATTGCAAATGAATAGGGTGTGTCTCTTGAATCGTTCTTGTTCCCTTCGTTACAGTTTGTTTTTACCACTGGCTTATTGGTTGTTTTCGCCAGCGGTAATGGCAGAAGAGTGTGTCGAAACCATGGCCACAGTTACCTCCGCTCAAGGAATCGTGGAGAAACGCCAAAAATCCGGCACAACGTGGGAAAAAGTGGTTGCGCAAGATACCTTTTGTGTCAATGACATGGTGCGTACTCAACTCAACAGTCGCGCCGCACTTTATCTCAACAACCATTCCATCTTGCGCCTGAACGAACTTTCCACGGTAACGTTTACCGGCCCCTCTTCACAGGGCACAAATCAACTGGACCTGAAAAAAGGTATTGCGCATTTTATCAGTCGTATAAAACAACGTTTTGAAGTGCTGACACCCTACGTTAATGCCGCCGTTGATGGCACAGAGTTTGTTGTCGCCGTTGGTGCAGAACATAGTAATGTTACCGTACTGGAAGGTCAGGTGCGGGTCAGCAATGAACAGGGAGAAATCCGCCTGACTCAGGGTGAAGCCGCCCAGGCTCAGACCGGAAAAGCCCCCGTCTTGCAAACCCGGGTGCAGCCATGGGATGCGGTCAGTTGGGCTCTGTATTACCCTGCTGTGAGTGATTTTTCCGCATTGGTGACAGCCGCCGAAGAGCTGCCGGAACCTTGGCGAACCCGTTTGTTGCAATCCTTTGAACACTATAAACAGGGACAAATATCCGCAGCACTGACAGAAATTGAATCACTGCCGGGCGATCTTCCGAATGGCAATGTCTACATCTATCGTGCGGCATTATACTTGGCGGCAGGTCAGGCCGGACATGCCAGTATCGACCTGGATCATGCTCTGAAACCGGATGTCTCCCAGGATACTCGGAACGGAGAAGCCCTCGCGCTCAAAGCAATTATCGCCGTGACGCAAAATAGCACTGATCTTGCCCTGAAACTGGCTCGGGAAGCTACTGACGCCAGCCCAAAAATAGCCGCCACCTGGCTGGCCCAGTCTTACGCACAACAGGCCGTATTTGATCTGGAGCAAGCCCGCCTCAGCGTTAAACAAGCAGTAAAACTGGCACCGGAAAATGCCTTGGCCTGGGCGCGGTTGGCAGAACTTCATCTGATGTTTGGAGAGCTTGATCATGCATTACAGGCGGCGTACCGTGCGACAGAAATCGCTCCTCGGCTTGCGCGAACACAAAGCGTACTCGGTTTTGCCTATCTGACACGGATTAAAATTGCAGCGGCAGAACAAGCCTTTAATCAGGCCATCGAACTCGATCAGGCAGCCCCGCTGCCCCGGCTGGGTTTGGGGCTGGCGATGATCCGCCGTGGTGAGCTGGCCCCCGGTCGCCACCAGATTGAAATAGCCGCCAGTCTGGCCCCGGCAAATCCACTGATCCGCAGTTATCTGGGCAAAGCCTACTACGAAGAAAAACGCGGTCCACTGGATGCCACGCAATTTGCCTTGGCCAAAGAACTGGATCCCAATGATCCGACACCGTGGTTTTATGATGCAATTCGCAAACAAACGGAAAATCGGCCCATTGAAGCTTTGAGAGATTTGGAGAAATCCACAGAGCTAAATGATAACCGGGCTGTGTATCGTTCGAGGTTGTTACTGGATGGAGATCAGGCGACAAAGGGTGCCAGTCAGGGACGGGTTTATAGCGATTTAGGTTTTCAGCAACTCGCGTTGGTTGAGGGTTGGAAGTCCGTCAATACTGATTTCAGTAACTATTCGGCTCATCGTTTACTGGCAGACTCGTATTCGGTGTTACCGAGGCATGAAATTGCACGAGTAAGTGAGTTGCTCCAGGCACAGTTGTTGCAGCCTATTAATGTCAACCCGTTACAGCCACAACTTGGAGAAGGCAGCTTAGGAATCGTTGAAGGTGCGGGGTCGGCAGGTTCTTCGTTCAACGAATTTAATCCTCTGTTTATTCGCAATCAGGTGCGATTCCAAGCTAATGGCATTGGGGGTAGTAACAATACATGGGGTGATGATCTGGTGTTATCCGGGGTGCAGGATCGGATATCCTACAGTGTTGGCCGATTTCACTATGAGAGCGATGGTATCCGGGAGAATAACGACCAGGAACAAAGTCTTTATAATGCATTTTTGCAATTGGATCTTTCCCCTACTAGCAGTGTTCAATTGGAAGTTCAAACAAGGAAAATCGAGTTGGGTGATTTGCCGTCGCGTTTTGACGGCAGTTTTTCACCAGCCAATAGGAGAAAAACTGACACAGACTCTCTCAGGCTTGGGGCCAGATTCAAGCCTACACCGGCATCAAACGTGTTGGTGTCCGTTATCTATGAAGATGAAAAAGATGTTAACTACCTTGAGAAAATTATCCCTCCGTTTGTCCCGTTTGTGGTTCCGATTTTGTCGGTTGCGAATAATGTTGACAATACTGACGGCGTTTCACTAGAGACCCAATACTTAATCAGGATGGATCGAGTCCATGTCATCGCAGGTGTTGGGCGTTTGTCCCAAGATAAGGAAGTAAAAGGGACTGTCATTTCCAGTTCTGGTGGAGCACTGCTTCCTCCGCCGTTTAGTGGTAACTCCGCTTTAACAAACGACATCAAGCATGATAATGCCTATTTGTACTCCACATGGACCACCACACCTGAGCTGAAATTGACTTTGGGTGTGAGTTACGATGATTTCGACAGCGATGCTGTACAAAATAGCAAATGGAATCCCAAGGCTGGTTTAATCTGGAATGCGACTCCGAGAGTCACTCTGCGGTTAGCCGGGTTTAAGGTCCTGCGCCGATCCTTGTTTCGAAACCGAACTATTGAGCCTACCCAGGTTTCCGGTTTTAATCAGTTTTTTGACGATTCTGCCGCAACAAAATCAACACGCATTGGAATTGGTTTGGATTATAAATCCCGCAATAATGGCTTGTACACGGGAATGGAGCTGACTGAGCGGAATATGCAAATACCGACGGCCGGAATCAAAATCAAGCAGGGTGAGTTCTTACATCGTGCCTATCTTTATTGGACAGTTAGTCCTAGTTGGGCGTTGCGTGCAGAGTATCAGTATGATGACTTCGAGACAGATATAGCTGTTGAAGGTTTGGAACATTTGCGCACACAATCGTTACCACTTGCAGTGCATTACTATCATTTCAGTCAGCTATTTGCCAAGTTTGGGGCAACTTATGTGGATCAGGAAGTGGGTATTTCCGAGGCATCGGTTGGAGAGCAGTTCTGGGTCACTGATTTATCAGTTGGATACCGCTTGCCGCAGCGGCTCGGAAACGTAAGCCTGCTAGTGAAGAATCTCTTCGATGAAAACTTTAGTTATCAGGACGATAACTTCAGAACCAATGAACCGCGCGGATCCCTGTTTCAGCCAGAACGAACTGTATTCGTACGGCTTTCGCTGGTACTTTGAGCAAAGCCAAATGGAACTGATTCAGGTTGAACTTGATTAGGCGGCAGAGAAATGGATTGAAAACATACCATCACCCCCTTTGTAGCAGGGGGCGTGGAGTAAACTTGCTCTACCAACAATTAATCATTCAATGTGGAGAAAAATGATGATAACGAAAATGTTTTTTAGACCAAAATATTTATTGTTTATGCTAGTTATGATTGTGATGGCTTTTATTCAAGGCTGTGCTTATGAGCAAGTTAAACCAGACACGCCTATACCAGTACCGAAAGGCCTCCCCTCAAATACTCTGGCAATAGTGGCCTTTACATCCGATGGACGCTTGGAGTTAAAAGATGCACAAGGCGACATGTTACCAAGATGCCAAATTTGTACCCCAGAGCTAGAAAAAAAGTACGGCGATTTATGTAAGCAAGCACCTCCCAAAATACAAGTATGTGGCTCGTTGCCGCCGATGCAGATGCGTGAAATGACAACCCTCAATGTACTGCACATGAAAGGTTCGGATTGTTGGTTTAGTTGGCCATTAGGCAATTGGATATATTGGTGGCCCGAAGGTTGTACGCCTAAATGACCACCAGTTGGAGTTAGATAGGGTGCATTCCATGCACCATTTACGGTGTAACGAATGGCATGGTGGATGGTATTTAACTACTTTGTATGTTGATGGCTTGTCATGGTGCGTAGGACGCACCCTACCTGCTGTTTTTTTATAAAAATCAGGGAAAAATTCTAATGGAATTCAAAATAATAAAACTGATTTTTGGGGTTATAGTAATACTGATCGCAAATAGGTAAGGTGTATCCAATGTACTAAATAACCGGAGTCAGAGCATTGTGCTTGACCCCGGTTTTTTTAACGTAAAATTTCAGCGAAACCACGGCAATTGTTGATACGCAAAAGCTGCGCTTTCCCCTTTTATCTTTTCCTTTTACCCTTTATTCTGCTGATATGTCCTATTATCAACGCCATATCTTTTTTTGCACCAATCAACGTGATGACGGCAGTGTCTGTTGTCAGCAGCACGGTGCGCAGGCATTGCGCGATTATGCCAAACAGCGTACTAAGGAGCTGGGCATCGCAGGCAAAGAAGGCTGTGTGCGGGTGAATTCAGCGGACTGCCTTAATCGCTGCGAACTGGGGCCGGTGGCTGTGGTATACCCCGATGATGTCTGGTACACCTTTGTGGACAAGGACGATATCGACGACATTGTCGAAAAGCATCTGTTGCACGGACAAGTGGTTGAGCGGTTGCGTATAGGTCGATCTGGCACAGGTTGCCGAGTGGGTGCAGAAACAGGTTGATGCGCCAGAGTACCATTGCCTGGAAAATGTGGGACATTTTTTTCATGGCCGCCCGATCGATCTCCGTCAGCAAATTTGTGCTG
>JAKISS010000065.1 GCA_021648485.1 Gammaproteobacteria bacterium | reverse complement strand
TTCAACGCAGCCATGGAATGAAGAGGGCGTGCAATGAGTGCCTAAATTTCAATCGCTGCGGGTATATACAGTCTAAAGCTGAGACATTTACCGCCGAGGGATACAACAGCCTTTTCCGGCATTTTCCGGCAAGGCTCAGAAGGAAGTCGAAGTGCTACAGCAAGAGCGAAACAATGCTTAGGTATTCAGTGATGCTGCTCATGGCTAAGCGAAACGGTGAGTCAGATAATATACTAATTTAACAATATCCGCAAAACCAAACAGAAAATACTGGTGCTCGACGATGTACTGCTTGATGAAAATGGCCAGGTTAAAGAAGCATTCACAGGTACTCCGAAAGAAGTCCTGCTGAAAAAAATCAATGGTCGCACGGGTAATACTCTGCTGGTCAATGGACATCAAATGCCCACCATGCGTGTCAAACCCGGTGAACCTATCCGCTGGCGCATGGTAAACATTGCCAATACACGTTTCATGCGTGTTGCCGTACCCGGTCACAAGCTGACTCGCATCGGTGGTGATGGGCGACGATGAGATGGATGTTAATTATCCTGACATTCCGCTCATGCGCCTGGCCTTCAAGAAAGGTCACAAACATGCCGGGAAACTCAAGCTGCCTGAACATCTGCGCACCATGGAGCCTATCGACATTGCCGTTGCCGTTGCCGTTGCCGCCAAGACTACGCTCAGGCTTGGTCACAGCATGCCCATGGCTAATGGCATGATCAAATTCCTGATCAACGGCAAAACCGCTAGCGAAGTCACTACCCATGATGCACCTGACGCGCAAGTCGGCGAAATCCAGGTGTGGAATCTGGTCAACATGACCGGCGGTGATCATCCTTTCCATCTACACGGCTTCTTCCAGGTATTGGAGACCATCTACAAGGATAAAGATGGCAACGTGTTGGGAGTGGCCCCTGCACCGCAGTTGGAAAATGTTGACGTGGTCAACCTGCCTGCCCGCAATGGTCCTATGGGTGCGGAATCAATTGTCAAAATCGCTATCGACTTCTCGCCTGCTGAAGGCCTTACTGGTGCAGATATCGAAACGAACGGCGGCATGGCTGTGATCGAGAATGCCAACCTCAGTATCGGCAAACGAGGACGTTCATGCGGTTGACAATTCCATTGTCACATTTTGGAACATGCCGATACCGGCATGTTATTTTTTGTGGAGGTATTTCAATAAAACTGATTATATTTAAAGGAAAAACCCCCGGTCATGCCCGGGGATTTTTTATTACGATAAAAATATAAAAAACCAGACCCGGAATATTTTTTATAACGTTGTTTTTTTCAGTATAAACCACTAAAAAAATAGCATGAATGGATAAGCTGTATTGGTTGTTATATGGAAAAATAATTTTATAATTATACCTTGTAATTGAAATAAAAGTTTTCCTGTTACCGCTGCTAAAGTTACGTTACCAAATTCATCAACAGCACTTATGCAAGTACATTCACGAAAAACTTTATCAATTACATCAGCTATTAAAGCAGTTTATTTATTGTACTTCTCACGTTTTATAGATATGTGTTTGTTTTCAGGAACAACCTTTCATAACAAAGGAGATACCATCATGAATAGGCTCACTGCTTTTATATTTACAGTCATAGCTTTTTCTTTAAGTAGCGTATCAATATCATTTGCCTCAATAATAAATGAACAAGCACCACAAACCAAAGACTTGAGCCTTCAGGAAATGAGTTCTGTTGTCGGTGCAAGCCGAATATACTGGCAAACCCATGCATCACAAACCTGGCTTTTTCAACAAGACAGTAACTATCACGCCGTACATTATGGTCAGGTGCCTCAGGGAACACATGAAATCGGTGGTCACGACATTAGCGAGGGAAACTATGTTTACATATGGTGTCTGGGGAACGGGTTCAAATCAGGACAATTTCCAATGCCAAACCATGACATCACGATTAAATGCTATTGAAACATAGTTTGATATTATAAATCCGTAATAATACGAAAGAGTATTTTTTACAATTCAAAATAACAGGCTTAATAGCCTGTCAGGACCAGAAGAAGGGTTCCAGTGTTTCAAGATTACTGACATTGGCCTCCCTTTTTCTGCCCTGTGTATTTTGTTAATTCAACAACTTTACCCTGCATACCAAAAAAATAAATACCTGAAAACTTGGTTTTCGTACCCCTTATTACGAACCTCATGAATTTCAGTCCTAGTGGCTCCACTTCCAGTCACGAATATCCGTCAAGTCTTGTCCATGTTCAACGATATACGCTTTGTGCTCAGCTAGTTTATCGCGCATTTTTTGTTTAAGGTAAACAGTGCTTACCACAAGCGAGGGAACACGATCAATAACATCTTCCACCAGATGAAAACGATCCATGTCATTAAGTACCACCATATCAAAAGGTGTGGTGGTGGTACCTTCTTCCTTGTAACCTCGCACATGCAAATGGTGGTGACATGCGCGACGATAAGTAAGGCGATGAATCAGCCATGGGTAACCATGATAAGCAAAAATCACCGGGGTATTAGCGGGAAAGAGACTATCAAAATCCTTATCAGCCAGCCCATGAGGATGTTCGCTCTGCGGTTGCAGCGTCATTAAATCCACCACGTTAATCACCCTGACTTTCAACTCAGGAAGGTGTTGCCGTAACAAGTCCACGGCTGCCAGAGTTTCCAGTGTGGGCACATCTCCGGCGCAGGCCATGACGACATCCGGCTTACTGCCCTGATCATTACTGGCCCAATCCCAAATACCGATACCCGCACTGCAATGTTTAATCGCCGCATCCATACTGAGCCATTGAAGCTGTGGCTGTTTTCCCGCGACAATAACATTGATGAGATTTTTTGAACGCAGACAGGTATCAGTAACGTGCAACAAAGTATTGGCATCAGGCGGCAGATAAACACGAATGATATCCGCTTTTTTATTCATCACATGATCAATGAACCCGGGGTCCTGATGAGAGAATCCGTTGTGGTCCTGACGCCAGACATGAGAGGTCAATAAATAGTTCAGCGATGCAATGGGCCGCCGCCAGGGAATTTCCTTACTGGTGACTTTAAGCCATTTGGCGTGCTGGTTAAACATGGAATCAACAATATGAATAAAGGCTTCATAACAGGAAAAGAGGCCGTGGCGACCCGTCAGCAGATAGCCTTCCAGCCACCCCTGACAGGTATGCTCACTGAGGATTTCCATCACCCGGCCATCCCTTGCAAGATGATCGTCTTCCGGCAGAGTCTGCGCCTGCCATGCCCGGTTTGTCACTTCAAACAATGCACCCAATCGATTGGAAGCGGTTTCATCCGGGCCGAATACACGAAAGTTTTTTGCCTCGGCATTGAGCTTCATCACATCACGCAGCAATTTTCCCATGGCGCGCGTTGCTTCGCCCACACTCTGCCCCGGCTGTGCTACCGCCAATGCATAGTCACGGAAATCAGGCATGATTAAATCTTTCAATAACCGGCCTCCATTGGCGTGAGGAATAGCGCCCATGCGCCGGTCACCCTCCGGTGCCAGTGTCGCAAGTTCTTCATGTAAGGTACCGTTGTCATCAAACAGCTCTTCCGGTTTATAACTTTTCATCCATTGTTCGAGTAACTCAAGATGCCCTGGCTCTGTCGCAAGATTGCCAAACGGGACTTGATGAGAACGCCAGTAATCTTCGGCCTTTTTACCATCCACTTCTTTTGGCCCCGTCCACCCTTTGGGCGAACGCAATACAATCATGGGCCAGCGCGCCCGGGTCTGATGACCATGCAACCTGGCATCTTCCTGAATATTCTTTATTTCGGCAAGAACCGTATCCAGTGTTGCCGCCATTTTTTGATGCATGACATCAGGGTCAGCACCTTCAACAAAATAGGGTTTGTAACCGTAACCAATAAACAGCTTTTCCAGTTCATCATGACTGATGCGCGCAAGCACGGTGGGATTGGCAATTTTGTAACCGTTAAGATGCAATATCGGCAACACCACACCATCAGTAGCAGGATTGAGAAACTTATTGGAATGCCAGGCAGTCGCCAATGGCCCGGTCTCTGCCTCACCATCCCCCACTACGCAGGCAGCAATCAAATCGGGATTATCCAGCACAGCACCATAGGCATGAGAAAGCACATAACCCAATTCACCTCCTTCATGAATAGAGCCCGGTGTTTCGGGTGCTACATGGCTGGGAATACCACCTGGGAAAGAAAACTGTTTGAACAGTTTTTTTATTCCTTCTGCATCCGGACTGATGCTGGGATAAAATTCGCTATAAGTCCCTTCAAGATAGGTATTGGCTACCAGGCCAGGGCCACCATGCCCCGGCCCGGCGAGATAAATCACACTCAAATCATCACGCTTGATCACACGATTCAAGTGAGCATAGATAAAATTCAACCCGGGCGTAGTACCCCAGTGGCCAAGCAACCTGGTTTTGACATGCGCAAGTGTTAACGGCTCTTTGAGCAATGCATTGTCCAGCAGATAAATCTGCCCAACTGAAAGATAGTTGGCGGCACGCCAATAGGCATTGATCCGCATCAACTCACTGACAGAAAGTGGTTGTTCTACCACACCGGTGCTGGCCATGTTTTTCATAGCAAACCTCCCTTGTCATTCATTAATAGCCGCCGCATCAAGCACCATTACCTGTGCTTCGTCCACTGGTATTACCCACACATCAGTCCGGCTCGCCACAGTGCTGATACACGTTTCGGTTCCAGAGGCACGATTATTATCAAATAAATCCAGTTGCACACCTGACCATTCCATACCCTGAAGAATTTTTGCCCTTACCTGTGAGCTGTTTTCACCGACACCACCGCCAAACAAAATGGCATCGGCTCCCCCTAATACTGCCAGATACGCACCAATGTATTTTCGTACGCGATAACAATATAAATTAACCGCTAATTCAGCATCAGGGCTATCAGAATCCAGTAATTCTTGCATATCATTACTTTCACCGGATATACCCAGCAAACCACTTTGGTTATTCAACAGCTGCTCAACGTCCTCTGCACTCAATCCTGCTTGTCGTTGTAAATAAATGACCACGGATGGATCAATATCGCCAGAACGGGTCGCCATGAGCAACCCCTCCAGTGGTGAAAAACCCATGGACGTATCTACCGGCATGCCATGATCGATAGCCGTAATGGAACAACCCGACCCGAGTTGCACGGAAATAACCCGGCCACCATTTTTGATCTCCGGTCTGATTGCCTTCCAGCGATGCAACATTGCCCGGTGGGCGATACCATGAAAGCCATAACGACGAATATCATGCTTCCGACACAGCTCCTGCGGCAACGCATAAGTGCTCGCCACTGTCGGTAATGACCGGTAAAATGCGGTATCAAATATCGCTATCTGGAGCACCCGCTCTCCCAGCAGATGACGAGCATGTCGAATCCATTCAAGAGCAGGTGGATTGTGCAAGGGTGCCAGCGGTATCAATCGTTT
Organism: Gammaproteobacteria bacterium; assembly: GCA_021648485.1. GTDB lineage: Bacteria > Pseudomonadota > Gammaproteobacteria > SZUA-152 > SZUA-152 > SZUA-152. The sequence goes on along the minus strand of JAKISS010000065.1, from coordinate 13,450 downwards.
GATCTCCGCTTCCACAGCGGCATCAATCAAACAGGGAACCGTAAACCGCGTCCCGCCATGAACCACACGGTGCACAACCTGTGTAATATCCACGCCATCAATCGATGCAATAAAATTTTCCAACAAAAATGGGTCAGTGATGTCGATGCTTTTGTGATGCACCCCGGCCAACTGCTCCAGACCATTTTCAGTTTGAGCGAACAGGCTCAAACGTAAAGAGGAACTACCCGCATTTATTGTTAAAATAGACATTGTGGTATTTAATCCGTCATTTGGTGTTTTGTGTCATTGATGTAATACGCTGAATTTTCCTCAAAACGACTTAAACCTAAATTAATCAGTTAAACCTGCTGCGGACACCTAATGCACAGAATCTAAAGTGTTTTTCAGAACATGTTGAACTCACCGTATGGGTGATACGCTTTCGTCCAAAATAACCTGAAAAACGCTTTATCTTCCGCACCTTAGTCGCTCTCGCTACGGTTTAACTGATTAATTTAGGTTAAACAACACTTGGAACAACACACAAATTTTTTCATCGTAATGTAAACATCATCACCCTCTTACTTTGGGTTCTGGCCGGAAGGCGACTTATACTTCCCGCTTCCTTCTATGTTATTAAGTCATTCGCATCACTATCAAGTTCAAAAAAAGGGAAAGGAAATATGCCGGAAAAACCACAGCACAGTGATTCTGAGTGTAATATAAAAACAGGCAATACGCCGACAAATCAGATCATTCCTGCCATGAGCACTCCGCTGGCGTCAATTTTTGGCAGTGGTTTTCTGGTTGTTGTCCCCATTCTCGCAAGTGCGGTTGGCCCTTACGCATTACCTGCAATGGTTATCGTTGCATTCATCGCTTTTTGGGTCGGCAGTATTGTCAGACATAATATACTGTGTGCTGAGCCGGTATTAGCCGAAGGAAAGCAATCGGTTACGATCATTGCAGAACAGCTTTCTGCTTATGCTCTGGTGGCCGCCTATGTGGTCTCTGTCTGTTTGTATGTGCATATACTTTCTTCGTTTGTACTGGCCAGCTTTGAGCTTGACAGTGCATTTAACAAGAGCCTGTTAACCACTCTTATTATCGCTGCAATTACCGTCATTGGCCTTTTTGGTGGCCTGAAACCACTGGAAAAACTGGAACGCTGGGCGCTGTATATCACTATTATCATATTGGGATTACTGCTGGTTATGTTTGCAGCCTATGACATCAATCAATATCTCACACTCAACCGGTTTTCACTACCGGCCATGCCTGACCGAAGCGCCTGGGAAATTGTCACTATTGTCGCAGGCACGCTTATTGTTGTTCAGGGGTTTGAAACAACCCGATACCTGGGAGAGCATTTTGATACATCAACCCGTATTCGGGCCTCACGCTGGTCACAATATTTTTCACTCAGCATTTACATTTTGTTTGTTGCTCTGGCGCAACCTTTGGTATCAGTATTAGAGGGTGTTTATGATGACAATAGCCTGATTGTTCTGGCTGCCACAGCATCATTGCTCTTACCCATACCGTTAATTATTGCAGCCAGCATGTCCCAGTTCTCCGCCGCAGTGGCAGATACGCTTGCGGCGGCAGCCAACCTGAAAGAAACAAGCAAGCAACGTATTGATACACGCTGGGGTTATGCCTTGGTAGGTGTAACTGCCATGTTGTTATCCTGGTCCGGTTCTACTTTTGAAATCATTGCATTGGCATCCCGGGCATTTGCATTTTATTACTTATTGCAGTGTGTTGTTGCTTTCTCTGTTTGCAACAACATCCGGGAACGGTGTTTATTTGTGGTTATTGGCGCTATTTTAGCGTTTGTTTTGATTTTTGCGGTTCCCGCCGGTTAACTTATGCTGCCTAACAAAAACTGCGCTGCCAAACCAATCAACACCGTAAGCAGTAACCCGGCAAACCAGACTTGCCTGACCAGGGGGATTGTCACAGTATCTGTTGTTATCACCTCATTTTCAGATGGCTGATACATTGGCACAACAATACGCAGATAAACGGCTAATGAAAGTACGCTGTTGATAATGGCAATCACTACCAGCCAGGTGAAGCCTGCTTCCATTGCTGCACCAAATAATAAAAATTTACCCACAAAACCGGCCAATGGCGGGATACCCGCCAAAGAAATCAAAAAGACAACCATGGCAACACCGATCATCGGAAACTGGCGACCCGTATTTTTGAACGCTTCAAGCGTGCGCCCAACCTGCATGACAATGGCGAAGGCACCCAGGTTCATCGCTGCATAGGCGGCTGAAAAAACAATCAGGGATTCAAAGGCAAGTGGACTGCTACCCACAGCAATCACACCCAATAAAAAATAGCCCGCCTGGGCAACAGAGGAATAAGCGAGGAGTCGCACTACGTTTTGTTGGCCCAGCGCAGCAAGATAGCCGTAAGTCATGCTCAGTACGGCAACCGCAGCAATAATCCATTGCCAGGCGGATTCAACGGGCAAATCACGCACAACCTGAGCCAGTGCAAAGATAGCGCCTACTTTGGGGATCACAGACAGGTAAGCAGCAATCGAGACCGGCGCACCTTCGTAGGCATCAGGTGCCCAGAAATGAAACGGAACCAATGCTGCCTTATAACCCAGACCAATAACAACAGCGATAAAACCAATGGCCGCCAGTGCGGGTGACTTTTCAAGAATAACCAATTCGCTCAACAGGGTTGAGCCCGTGCCGCCAAACCAATAAGTCAGACCAAAAATCATCACGCCTGCCGTGACGGAGGCAAAAACAAAATACTTCATGGCCGCTTCGGTGGCAGCATCAGTTCGGGGATAAGCCACCAATGCAAAAGAACCCAGCCCAGCCAGCAATATACCTAATACCAGTAACATGGTATCACCGGCTCCCGCCATGATCAGTGAAGCCAGGGTAATCATTATTATCAAAACATAAGCTGTGCCTTCCCGCGCACTGCCGCCCAGCTCTGCACGCACCAGCAATAATGACAATATTGTCGCGGGTAACAAAATCAGTTTGGCCCAAATGCTCAGGGTATCGATACGAAATGTATCGCTGAAGGCGGTGGCCTGTTCACCCAGTAACGGCAGAGTTAGCATTGTGGCTACGGCAAGACCGGTAATCGAAACAAAAAAAGCGACTCGCGGCTGGCGCAACATTTCCGCCACCAGCGCGGCAATGGCCGTTAATAACACAATAATCTCGGGAAGCATTAACGCAAGATCATTAGCCATCAGAATGCCAACGCAATGGTTGTTTGGTGAACCACATCAAGCACCCATGAGGGGGCGATACCCAGTACGATAATAAAAAACAGTAACGGACCCAGTGTCAGCAGTTCACGTCGATCCAGGTCTGGCATTGTTTTCCATTTTTCATTGCTTGCGCCAAGAAAAACCTGGCTGATGGCTTTCAGATATAGCCCGGCGGTAATGACAATGCCAAGAATAACGATCACAGCCCAGGGTTCTTCGCGCAGGGTTGCGAGAAAAATCTGAAATTCAGCGGGAAAATGTGCGAGCCCTGGCAAGCCTAATGATGCAAATGCGGCCAGTACAAAAGACCAGCCCAACAACGGAACGGTTTTCAGCAAACCACCGAACTGATCCATCTCCCGGGTCTGCGCACGATCCTGCAACATGCCCACAAGAAAAAACAGGGCACCGGTCACCAGTCCGTGACTGACCATTTGCAAGACTGAACCGTCCAGTGCGATAGCCCGTATTTCCGGGTCAAGTGTTAACGCAGCAATCGCAACCCCCACAATGACATACCCCATGTGATTAACAGAAGTGTAAGCAATCAGGCGTTTGAGATCGGTTTGTGCCAGTGCAGCAAATGCGCCGTAAAGTGCCGCAACCACACCAAAGATTAAAACAACCACCCCCGCTTCACGGAAAGCTTCAGGTGTCATTTGCAAGGCAAAACGGATCAGGCCGTAGGTACCAAACTTCAGCATCACACCGGCGAGAATCACGCTACCTGCTGCCGGTGCCTGAACATGCGCTGCGGGTAGCCAGGTATGAAAAGGAAATACCGGTGTTTTGACCGCGAAGGTGAATAACATGGCAATGAGAGCGAGCATGGCTGCCCCCCCTTCCAGCGGCGGATTTTCTATCCATACCCGCATGTCAAAGGTATGGGTCTCACCGCCCAGATACAAACCGAGAATGGCGAGCAATAACGGCAGACTGCCCAGCAGGGTATAAATGAAAAACATCTGTGCGGCACGTTGCCGGTCTTCATGCCCCCAGCCCGCAATCATGAAATACATGGAAACCAGTGACACTTCGAAAAAGACATAAAACAGAATGGCATCCAGAGCCGTAAAAGTGCCGATGGCCGCAGTTTCCAGTATCAGCATTAAGACCACAAAGGCCTGGGGCTGTTTGCGCACTTTACTTGAATAGATAAGCGTCAGTAAAAACAGCAATGCAGTGAGCAAGACCAATGGTAAACTAATGCCGTCCACACCCACCCGGTAGGCGGCACCAATAGAAGGCATCCAGTCTATTTGTTCGACCTGGGCAAAACCCTTGCCCGCCATATCCGGGTCGGCAACGCCGCGCACCCACATCCATATGGCACCCAGCAACGTCAGTGCGCTGGTGATGATGCCAATCTTGTGAACTTTTTCAGCCGCTGCGTTGCGGTGGCACATAATCACTATGGCACCCAGCAGTGGCAGAAACAGTGTCAGTGATACAATGGGAAGCACCTGAACATCTCCTGTTTTTTTTTGGGGTTAACGGCTATTACAAATAGCCATTAATAAACATGCCTCTGCACTTGACTCAGCCGATTCACTTTTTATCAGCATTTAGCGGCTGTAACGGGCATTTTTCCGCCCAACTTATGGTCTGGCTGAGTTAAATACATAGGCATGTTAATAAATTAATAATCCGATGGCTGTGATAACAAACAATCCGGCTGTCACGATAACGGTGATCGCCAGCTCACGATGTATCAACCCGCTTTGTAATGCGCGGGCCTGACGGCCAAGTCTTATCGTTCGATGCACGATTGAAAAAATAAACCGGTCAATGCCCTGCTCATCACTGCTGCGTATGGCATGCGCAATTTTCACTCCCGTTTTCCCCACGGCAAGTACCGCCGTATAAAGACGACGTTCAAGTTTTTCACACGCATGTGCAATGGCAAATACAGGACGGACACACAGGTTGTCAAAACCACCGGCAATACTGAAACCCTGATTGGCTTTTTCCAGTAACGGTCCCATTAAAGAACGCACCGGAACAAACCAGCCCAGCAACAATCCGCTAAGTGCGGCACTTAACCCCAGCCCGACGGCCAACATATTGCCGGGCAACGGTGCCGCCACGAAGGCTTCAATCGTTGGAAAGAGTGCGCCCAAAACAATGAGCAAAATCACCAGTCCCGCCACACCGGCACTCATCCAGTGCAAACCGGCAAGCGTTTTTTTCTGCGCGTTGCCTTGCCATAAAATGCGTAATGCCCGCGCCATATAAGCACCGGTTAACACGGTACCTATCAGTACAAGCGGCACAAATAACCAGGCATGGCTGGATGTCATGGTTGCTGCAATGATGGCATCTTTGGAAAAAAAACCGCTCAGGGGAGGAATACCGGCCAATGCCAGTGCAGCAATGACAAAACCGATAAAAATACGAGGCTGATCCCGGGCGACACCCGCCAGATCTTTTAGCGCGGTGCTGCCACGGCTGTGCTGAAAGACGCCGGCACCCAAAAACAACGAACTCTTGATAGCTGCGTGGGCGATTAAGTGCAGCAATGCCGCCAATGGCACACCCGCACCCACGGCCAATAACATCAAGCCATATTGACTGGACGTGGATGCAGCCAGTAACCGTTTAAGATCTGATTCACCCAATGCAATCAAACCGGTGATCAGCGCGGTAATGCCCCCGACTATGCCAATAACAACGAGTGTTTCCGGTGGCAACATCGGTGCTGTACGAATCAGCAGGATGGCACCGGCGGCAACCAGTGTCGCTGAATGCAATAAGGCTGACACTGGCGTGGGGCCCGCCATGGCGCGTTGCAACCAGTCATGCAATGGCGTTTGTGCCGACTTCCCCATTGCCGCAATCAACAGGAAGAGCCCGGCGACAATCGCCACAGTACCATCGGTATTCAAGGTCGCGGCAATATCGCTGCTACCGGCGCTGGCGATTAAAAGAAATACCGCAATATACAGTCCGAGATCGGCGCTGCGCGTCACCAGAAACGCGCGCATGGCTGCCGCTTTAACACCCGGTTTTTGATACCAGAAACCGATCAGTAAATAACTGCTCAAACCAATAAGCTCCCAGGCTGACAATAATAAAATCCAGTCCCCCGCCAGCACCAGCATTTGCATGGCAGCGATAAATAAAAGCAAAGTGGCAAAAAAACGGTTTTTTTCTTTGTCCTGCGACATGTACCCTGTCGCATAGACCAGCACCAGTGTACTGACTACGGCCACCATGGTTGAAAGCACGGAAGTGAGAGGCGTCGCAACAAGACGCAACGGCATGTTGGGCAAGCCGGGCAGAATTAATTCAACACCGGGCCCGAATAACAAGCCCAGACTGCCCAACAAACTGATCACGGCAGAAGACAATGCCAGTACATAAGCCCGTTTTCGTAAACACAGAATAACGATGGCTGCCAGCAACGGCGCAAGAATGACCAGGCTGATCGAGATCACTCTTTTAACTCCGCAGCTTCTTCCATTTCAACCGACCCTTTACTGCGAAAACGGGCAATAGCAACACCAAAACCCACCGCCATTTCCAGAGCCATCACCGTCATCACAATCAACACAAACATTTGTCCGGCCGCAACATCAGGATGCAGGTAACGCCAGAATGCGACGAGATTAATCAAGGCACCGGCAAGAATCAGCTCGACCCCCATCATGATCATAACCAGATTGGTTTGTGACAGAGCACCATAAATGCCAACACCAAATAGCGCCGCACCGGTAATCAGTGCCCAGATAAGCTCAACACTCATTTATACCTTGTCCTTATGTATTTTTTCAGGCGACGGTATGGGGGGAATGGCCACTGAGGTTGCGGCAATCATCGCGGTAAGAATGGTGACACCTGCCATTTCAAAAACCAGCATGGAGCGACCCAGCAATTCAAGCCCCAATGCCTCTGTTTGCTGCGCGGTTTCGGCCACCGTTGTGGCCACCGGTCCCCAGTCAATAAATACTGCAATGGCAACAGCACCCGTAAACGAAACCAGACCAACAATCCATGACAGACGTTTCTGGTGTGTCATTTCCATTTTACCCATTCCGCCGGGGTCCATCATGAACATCACCATAAAAAAGGCCATGATGCTCATTTCGGTTGCCATCATCATGATTTGCAACACCCCCAGAAACTCTGCCTGCATGGTCAGAAACATGGCTCCGAGTGCTGTCTGGGAAAACAATAAGGCAATGGCCGAACGCACCATGGAAAATGTACGAAAAACGACAATACCAAACCAGACAGCTGCGACACCAAAGAAACCAATAAATATTGCCTGGGCGGTAATCATGGAATCACCACCAGCAGAATGCCGACAATAAAAATATTCAACAGCGCTAACGGAATACCAAACTTCCAGCACCAGGCAAGCAAATGCGCTTCACGAATACGAGGGACATAACGACCAACCAGTAACATCGCCGCAGTCACCAACAGAATTTTAATGGCGCTCCATAACCAGGGCGGAAGTGACGGCCCTTGCCATCCACCGAGATAAAAAGTGACTGTTGCCGCAGCGAGGGTGACAATAAGCACCATTCGCCCCAGTCGAAAAACCGCCAGACGTACGCCACTGTATTCTGCTTCAACACCACTGGCCAATTCACCTTTTGCGATGGGTAAATCAAACGGCGGCAAAAAAGCCAATCCCATGGCAGCAAGAAAAAATAAAACAAACCCCAACGGTTGATAAAAAACATTCCACAAACCTGATTGGGAAATAACAATATCCGTGGTAGCCAATGACTCGGCCCGCATCGCAACGGCAGTAATCGGCATCACAATCAGCATAGCGTAAGCCACAAGTTGTCCGAGAAAACGCCAGCCGCCAATCATGGCATAGGCTCCGTTTGGTCCCCAGCCTGCCATGATTAAAGCCACCAACACATAAGCCAGCGCCGCATTGAGAAATAATGCGCCTGTCGCCAAATCAGTAATGATCAGGTCAGGCGATAACGGGATAACAGCTGCGGCCAGCAAGGCGGCCACCAATAATACAATCGGGGCCATTTCAAAAAAAAGCAGATCGGGTTTACGCGGGACAACAGATTCACGCCCCAGTAGTGCAATGGCCGAACAGGCCGGAGCCATCAGCCGAAAACGCCCGCTGGTAATCCATGCTTCAAGCACAGCCACACAATAAACCCCCATAGCCAGTAGCAACAACACCAATAGTGTTGTCATTGACGAATCTCCCAGGGAGACAAATCCAGCGAGCCCACAGCAACCAGGGCATCACCCAGCTCTTGTTGTTCAGTCAGTGCTTCTATCAGACCGAAGTGGTGCATTGACGGTGTTTCCAGCTGGACGGAAGTGACAAAACCCTCATTCAGTGATAACTGAAGACGGGTTTTTCCACGCGGGGCTTCTATTTGTGACGTACCGGTACCAGAGACCTCATCCAGTTTAATCATTTCCGGCAAGGCGATGGCATCCGCCGCTTCAATCAGGAATAAACTTTGTATCATTTCATCGAGGCGAAGGTGCAAACGTGCCCAGGCATCGCCTTCTTTATATTCGAGGGTTTTAAATCCCAATGAGGCATAAACAGGGTCATGGCTTCGCACATCATTATTGATCCCCGAAGCACGAGCCACGACACCGCACAGTGCATGATTGCCAGGTAATCGACCAATGCCTGTTGTGCGTGGTTTTAACAGTGGCGTCTTTTGAATGCGTTTTATCAGTTTCTGTACTTCCGGTTTTAGTGAAACAATGTGTTTTATGTCAGCATTCAGAAACGCAAGTTGCAGAAACCCGGCACGGCGCGCCAACCAGGCAAAACCGGTTTGCTGTGCAAACAACACCAGCCAGTTTAAATGACTGGCGATTCGCTCCCTCTCCAGTGCGCCAATACGTGCTTTTACCGTAGTGACATCAATCTCGACACCTGCTGCATTTTCCATTGCCTGACAAACAAGTAATTGAGATGAAACAGGCGTTAATGGATCAAGGCTCAATAAATGTTTGACAAAACAACCTGCGTGCATGGGTGAGTGTTCAAGAAGCTCAATACTTTCAGTTATGGAATGGACTTGCGCCCCCGCCACAGTGTCACCATCAAGAGAGAATGTCAGCTGCAAGCCGCTGGGCAAGCCGGGAAAAAAGGGGCCGAAAGGTACGTCAATCCACTCCATTTGCAGACCATCACTGCTGCGCGGTAAATCCCGGGTCACATCGACCATGGACATGAACCCCGATGCATCATGGTTCATTTGACTGTGGTCTCCCTGATCCATACCGCCATGCTCATGAGCAGGTGTACTTTGTTTTTCGCCTGATTCCAGATACATTCCGCATTTCGGGCAATTCCCCGGCGCATCCTGCACAACGTCGGGGTGCATAGGACAGGTATACTCCAGCGCTGCTTCCTGATGATTGTGCTGGTGATCATTTTCAGCCGATGAACCATGATGCACATGCTGATGTTCGTGCTTTTCCTCAACTGCTTTTTCTCGCGGCTCCAAATGCATTCCACACTTCGGGCAATTCCCCGGCGCATCCTGCACAACGTCGGGGTGCATGGGACAGGTATATTCCAGTGCCGCTTCCTGATGATTGTGCTGGTGATCATTTTCAGCCGATGAACCATGATGCACATGCTGATGTTCGTGCTTTTCCTCAACTGCTTTTTCTCGTGGCTCCAAATGCATTCCGCATTTCGGGCAATCCCCCGGTGCATCCTGCACAACTTCGGGGTGCATGGGACAGGTATATTCCAGTGCTGATTCCTGATGATTTGGCTTTTCTTTTACCCCGGCAGATGAACCTTGTGCTATTTGTTCATGACCTGCATGGCCATGGGAAGATGGAATAACGCTCTCCGTGCTGCTGTTCATTTTTTCATGAGCAGTATGAGCGTGCCCGGTATTGGCCTGTGCCTCACGCGGCATCAGCGTCATACCGCATTTGGGACAGGCACCCGGTTCATTTCGTACAACTTCCGAGTGCATGGGGCACACATATTCAACGCGCACCTGTAACACCGGTGCATCGTAATCCATGACCTCCCGTTGAAAAGCCCCTGTTTCAAAAACTGTACGCAATTCATTAACGCCATCAACCAGGTTTTGCTGCGATAATCCAACCGAGACATCAGCCACAGGCAAAGGAGAAAGCACATCGTTATTCTCAACACCCACTGCAAATAAAGTCTTTGGCCGCACCATTTGCGCATAAATAATCGAAGAGGCTTCGCACAGCGCCGGAGACATATTACCGAGAACCAGTAACACACTCGCATGGCGGGGGCTAGCTACAACTTGCAAACCTGCCGCTTCGACATCCAACCCGCGAACACGGGCGATATCCAGCCCGGGAACAACAAATACCGTTAAATCTCTCGCCATTGCTTTGGCAAACAAACGCCGCAGCCCGGAGATGCTTCCCTGACGGGCACCGTTGATCATTTATTGTCTCCGCAATGCACCCTGGCTCCACCCATACAATAAACCTAAAAATAAAATAAGCAGAAAGACACCCATATCCAGTAGAGCGACGATACCTACCTCTTTATAAACAACAGCCCAAGGGTACATGTAGGCCATCTCCATATCGAAGGCCAAAAACAAAAGAGCATAACCATAATAACGTGCATGATAACGAACCCAGACCGGGTCGCGCGACAATTGCCCTGCGGTTGCGGGCACATCTTTGCCTGGCTCCTGCCGTATCCTGCCTGATATGCGGGTAATAACAAACAAACACACGACAAATCCGAAAGCACCAATAATCAGCCCGAACAACACCCCGTATTGTTGTAACATGCTCATGTTGAGCTTCCTTTTTTATACCTGTAACAATTGAGGCTTGGGTACATGCCAAGAATACTATCGAATCATATGCAATCGACAGAAAAACGCTACCTCTTTATTTTTTGACGGCAAAAAAAATACCCGTATGCGATAGGGAAACAGGAAACCTTGAGCTTGTAGCGCGGAGGAAAAGACGAAAACATTGCATTTTCCAATGTTTATAATATCTGACTTAACCTCTTAGTTACCCCAGAGTTATCATTCATAATCAACCAGAAAGTACATCCTGTACGAATGTTACCGGCCTCCTGCCACATCAACAAGCGCACCGGTTTATATGATGCAGCATCCGACATCAGCCACACAATGGTCTTGGCAACCTCTGAGGAACTACCCGCTCTTTTCATTAGAACCACCCCCCCCCCTCAACTTTTGTGGCTGGTTAATATCCTCTCGTATCGAGATGCATTTCTGTTTCAATCAAACCCGGCCTGACCGCATTAACCCTGATACCTTCCTCAGCAACCTCTTTCGAGAGACCAAGCGTCATTGTGTCTATTGCACCTTTTGATGCGGCATAATCAATAAACTCATTTGGAGACCCGATGCGCGCAGGGGGACAGACGACAAATTGATAATAGAGCCACCACTCCCTCCCCTGCTCACAGACATGCGCTTGACCGCTTCACGAGCGCATAAAAAACTGCCCCCCTTTTTTTAACTTGTCAGCCTCACAGTGGCAGCCCCAATACCCCGGCCACCTCCCGTAACAAACACTACTCTTTTTTTCAGAACTACACGATTATCAGGGTCATCATGATTCATTAACCAATCCCAATTCAATAGCATGGTTCTGATTTTTAAAGATAGCCATAGCCGTATTCATCGACTTAAAGCCGAGCTTTTTATAAAACAATTCTTTCCCGGGATAGGCATACAGAATAATTTTCTTGTGGCCTTTTGATAATTCAACAAGATTTAACACAATATCTTTGCCGATACCTGCACCCTGATAATCCGGCAAAACGGCCACATCACAAATATAGGAACAATCGATCCCGTCTGCGAGACCCCGCCCCACACCAATTAGTTTTTCATCATCAAAAACAAAGCATTTAAACATACTGTTTGAAAATGCCTTTTCCAGATCCTCTGGGCTTTTATTACCAAGCGGAGCTACCTTATACAGATCCGACAGTTTCTCCCAGTCAATTTCATTTTGTGAATACAACCATTCAAGTTTCAATAGCATCTCCTTTGAATATTCAGTTATACCTATTTTTCAATATTGGATAACGTCCTCAATATTCCGAAAAATATATAGTTGCCATCATGTATGTTTTTACTGTAAAGCGAAACATCGGGACAATACTTTATGGGTTTTGGGTAGCGCTTTTGATGCTTGTTGGTTGAACCAGGCATGAACATTTGGCTAAAGCATCCTTTGAATTTGGCGTTACAACGTTACAACCTAAATAGGACGTGTCAATTATGGCTGATTTATCAAAGAGATCAACGATTCACTTTGAACCATAAATTCATCAAGCCTTGATAATTAAGGCGGCCACACTGCATCAGTCTATTTCAGAAGTGGTTAATGATGCTGTTCGCATAGCTTTGCGAAAGGATCAGGAGGATTTAAATTCTTTCAAGCAAAGAGATAATGAAGACATATTGAGTTACGAAGAATTGCTGGATGACTTGAGGTCACATGGCAAGCTATAGCCTTAAATTTAAAAAATCTGTTGCTAAAGATCTTCGAAATATTTCAAATAAAGACGTTAAACGAATTCTTAGCTGTCTCGAATCATCTCGTGAAAACCCACGAGCAGATGGCTGTATTAAACTATCTGGTCAAGAACGTTATAGAATAAGAAAAGGTGTTTATCAGATTGCTTATGAAATTGAATATTCAAAATTAATTATATTGGTTGTAAAGGTTGATCACCGGAGCATTGTGTATAACAACAGCCAACAATTGCGTTAACAGTGACCGACGCAAGCGTTAGGGCTACCGAAAAATGAATGATAGATTTCGAAAATCCATTGAATCGTTAGAAAAAAGTATTGGAACACTACCCTTTACCCTCTCACATAAAAAATAATACCCTCAATACTCCAGCAACAAACCCAGAAAGATGCTATCACCTCCCAGGTCTATCCCGCTCTCTTTTGCCTCTATGGATTGAGCCTCTAAAAACAGATAGGTGTTTTCTATACCCACTTTTTGTTGCAAATTTCGTGCGCTTCGTTTATCAAATGAATCCAATAAAATCTGGATACCTAATTTAACGTGATGGCCGTCATGTGAACCCTCAAATTTGTCGCCGCCCCCTCTTTCTTGTCGATAATAAACACGCGTCCAGCCTCCACCAACATACGGTACAAGCAGTTGATTTTCGTGAAAGACAAAACGATAAAGCAATGAAATATTCACCGGTACCAGCGTAAAATCCACATCACC
>JAKISS010000004.1 GCA_021648485.1 Gammaproteobacteria bacterium | reverse complement strand
GGGCATACCAGGCGAAGACCAGAACCAAAAAAGGAATTGCCAGCCAACCGCCACGGGCATGGGAGAGTGCGCTGGCCAGCAAAGCCAGTAAGACGGCAAGCAGGGGAAGAATGATCTGCCAGCGGGCGCGTTCTCGAAACCAGCCAGCACCTGCCAGAGACATGGCTCCCATAGCCAGAGCCAGATCACCAAAGATGATGGGGTGGGTGATGCCTTTTGCCCGGCCAATATTCACCGGTCCCCATACCTGATACATGGCAACGCCGGCGGCAACCACGGAGCCTGCTAACAAGCCATACCAGAATGCAGCGAGACTCACACCGACGCGGCGTAAAAATACATAGGCGGGAATCACCAGTAACAAGCGTGCAAACTTGCTGAGTTTTTTAATGCCGGCATCATCGATACCGCCCAGCAGGGTGGCCAGTAATGCCGCCAGAAAAAAGAAACTCACGGCAAAATACAGCAGTTTTTCTTCGCGGGTTGCCTGGATACTGCCTCGTTGTTGCCAGGCAATGCCAAACCCGGCCAGTGCCAGTAACCCAAGCCCAAGCCCATCGGCAGGCCGCAGCACCAGTATTAACGCGGGAAACAAAAATACCACAGCGGCGGCAAAGCCGTGTGTTATTCGGGAGGGCGTTGCTTGTGTTGTGAGGTTGTCAGTCACAGAAAACCGTGATCAATCTGGTCACAAAAGGTAAAAGTCATGCTCACGGAATAACGGTATTTAGTCTTTCAACGTGTAATCTGCACCGCAATACGGGCATTTGGCTTTACCGGTTTTTTCGATGGGCAGATACACTTTGGGGTGCGAATTCCACAGGCTCATGCCATCCATGGGACAGTGCAGGGGCAAGTCCGCATGGCTTACTTCGTAGTGATTTTCCGCATTGGGCTGAATTTCAGTGCTGCTTTGTGTTTGGCTCATATTTCTTTCCCTTTTGACAAAATTCACTGCGACATTTATGCCACTGGTGTTAACCAGTCCTGATGATCCGGGTGCCGGCCATGCACTACATCAAAATACAATGTTTGTAATTTTTCTGTCATCGGCCCACGGCCACCATTGCCAATTTCGCGGCGATCCAGCTCACGAATCGGTGTGACTTCTGCGGCTGTGCCAGTAAAAAAGGCTTCATCGGCGACATAGACTTCATCGCGGGTGATGCGTTTTTCACGTACTTCATAACCCAGTTCGGCGGCTAACACCAAAATCGTTTCACGGGTGATGCCTTCCAGTGCCGAGGTCAATTCCGGTGTGTAAATGATGCCGTTGCGCACCATGAAAAAATTCTCGCCACTGCCTTCAGCGACAAAACCATCCACATCCAGTAGCAAAGCTTCGTCGTAACCATCCGCCATCGCTTCCTGTAAGGCCATGATGGAGTTAATGTAATTACCGTTAGACTTGGCTTTGCACATGGTGACGTTTACATGGTGCCGGGTGAAGGATGAAGTTTTTATGCGAATACCTTTTTCCATGCCCTCGGCACCCAGGTATGAACCCCATGCCCATGCGGCAACCATAACGTGGGTTTGCAAATTATCGGCACGCAGACCCATGCCTTCGGAGCCATAAAAACACATAGGGCGCAGATAACCGCTATCGAGTTTGTTTTCGCGCACGGCGGCGCGCTGTGCTTCGTTCAGTGTTTCTTTATCAAAAGGCATGTGCATGCCCAGAATTTTCGCCGAGCGAAACAAGCGGTCGGTATGTTCCTGCAAACGAAAAATGGCTGGCCCCTTGCTGTCGGAATTGTAGGCGCGTACACCTTCAAATACGCCCATGCCGTAATGCAGGGTGTGGGTGAGCACATGTACTTTGGCATCACGCCAGGGCACCAGTTCGCCATCCATCCAGATGACGCCATCGCGATCATCCATCGACATACTGCTTTCTCCTGTTCATTTTCATGCGCTTCTGTTTGTTCTCATTTTTTGTTTAAAAAATATACGCCCGGTTAATCGGCATTTTTCAACCATTCATGCCAGATGCGTTTCACCGTGTTGCGCTCTGTTGTAAACCATTTGTCTGCCACCACCGCAGGTAATTCCTGCAAGGCAAGTCGATGTACTTCCATCCGGTAGCGTCGATAAATATCAGCCAGGTGGTGTGCATCTGCGGGGGGCATCAGTACCTGTCTGGCAAAGCCGTCCAGTACTCGAATGTTGTCCGTAAACTCGCTTAATGCGGGATAATGACGTGCCCAATTCAAAACCCCGAATTGAACCATAAATTCGATATCAGCGATACCACCACGGCCCTGTTTAAGGTCAAATTCATCCTTGCGTGTACGATCCAGTGATTCACGCATACGTTCGCGCATATCAATGATGTCTTTTTTAAGCGGTATAACGTTGCGTGGTAAGGCGAGTATTTCCTGGCGCAAACCATCAAAAGCCTGTTTCAATGACAGATCGCCCGCAACCACCCGGGCTCGCACCAATGCCTGATGTTCCCAGGTCCAGGCCTTGTGGTGCTGATATTCTCTGAAACTGCTCAAACTGGTTACCAGTAGACCGGATGCGCCGCTGGGGCGCAGGCGCATATCGGTATCATAAAGCACGCCTGCCGGGGTATGAGCCGTGAGGATGTGAATAATGCGTTGTCCCAGTCGGGCGTAAAACACATTGTCTGCCACGGGCCTGGGGCCATCGGTAACCGCCGTCTGATTTTCGGCCTGATGCACAAACACCAGGTCCAGATCCGAACCGTAACCCAGTTCGATACCGCCAAGTTTGCCGTAAGCGACAATAGCAAATCCTTTCTCATCCTTTTCCCGGTTAGACAGACAGGCTGGTCGCCCGTGACGCGCCAGCAAATATTTCCATGCCAGCTCCAATGTTGCCTGCAATATCAGCTCGGCAATGGTGGTCAGTTGGTCGCTGACCTGCATCAGTGGCACAGCTTCCATCACATCAGCTGCCGCAACGCGCAATACACTTACCTGCTTGAACTGTCGCAGACTATCCATGGCCTGTTCCAGGTCTTCAGCAGGTATCTGTTTGAGACGACGTTGCCGTTCGGTTGTTAATTCGGCTCGATCCGGTGGCCTGTAGAGACTGCGGGGGTCGAGCAATTCATCCAGCAACAATGGGTGACGGGCCAGTTGTTGTGCAATCCAGGGACTGGCTGCGCACAGGCGCACCAATTGCGACAACGCCATAGGGTGTTCACTGAGCAGAGCCAGATAGGCGCTGCGTCGGGCAACGGCTTCCACCAGCGTCAGTAACCGTTGTAACACAACATGCGGTGAATCAGGCCGGGGCTCCAGTGCCACCACCGCACTCAGTAACAAAGGTATCAGCCTGTCCATACGTGTGCGGCCAATACGCGACAAAGACTGATAATCCCGGGCTGATTTAAGTGCCTGCAAACGTGACCAACTGGCGGCAGGCTGGTCATAACCCGCCTGTTGTAACAGGGCGATGGCCTCGTCTTCCTCCGGGTTGCTCAGCCAGAGCGCACTCAAACCTGAACTGTCTGTATCGGCATGGTGTGTTTGCGGTGACTCAAACACCTGTTCAAAATGGTTATGCACCCGGGTCATGTGGCCGCGCAATACGGGTAAAAACTCGTCCCAGTGATCGAAACCCATGGCAAAAGCCAGGCGTTGTTGGTCTACATCGTTATCCGGCAATTGATGTGTCTGCTGATCCTGATATTCCTGCAAACGATGCTCGGTATTACGCAAAAATTCGTAAGCCGCCAGTAGTTGTTCCACCACATAATCCGGCAGATGTTGCTGCTCTTTTAGCCAGGTCAGCACACCTTGAATATCACGTCGTTGCAGTGCCGGTTCGCGTCCGCCACGCACCAGTTGAAAGGCCTGACCAATAAATTCCACTTCACGGATACCACCTGCGCCCAGTTTGACGTGATTGTTCATGTTTTTACGTCGCACTTCGGCGGTGACCATTGTTTTCATTTCACGCAGTGCCTCGAAAGCACCGTAATCCAGATAACGCCGAAATACGAAAGGCCGCAAAATAGTAAACAGCTGCTCACCGGCTGTTGCATCACCCGCAACAATACGCGCCTTGATCAGCGCATAACGCTCCCAGTCCCGCCCGTGTGACTGATAATAATGTTCCAGCGCCGCAAAGCTGCATGCCAATGCACCGCTCTGGCCAAAAGGCCGCAGACGCATGTCTACCCGAAAGACAAAACCGTCTGCCGTATTTTCATTCAGCGCACGTACCAGTTGCTGACCAAGACGAGTGAAAAATTGCTCGTTGCTGACATTCCGGGAGGCTCCTCCGTTTGTGTTTCCTGCCTCGGGATAAACAAAAATCAAATCCACATCAGAAGAAAAGTTCAGCTCACCCGCCCCCAGTTTGCCCATGCCCAATACCAACAGCTGTTGAACTTCACCGTTTTGGTTTTGCGGCTCACCCCATTCTGCAATCAGCGCAGTTTGCAGCCACGCCAATGCTCCCTGGATGCAGGCATCGGCCAGTGCAGAAATATCGTCCATGCTTTCATTAAAGTCTGCCTGGGTATTACCAGGGGAAATATCCCGCCAGGCGATGCGCACCATCTCGCGTTGGCGCACATGGCGTAGTTGCCGGGCCAGAGACTCAGTATCAGTCACACCCTGCAAAGCTGTTTGTACATATTGCGCCATTTCACCCGTTGCATAACGGCGGTGTAAGTCACCACTGTTCAGCAAGTCCAGTAACAATAAGGGCTGGCGCACACAGCGCTGGGCGACAAATTCGCTACAGGCCCAGACGTGGCACAATTCATTCAGCAGTTCGTTATTCCAAACTGGAGAAGCGATTCCCTCTTCTGCCGTTATCGCGGTCAAAAAATCGGCCCACTGGTATTGCACCGTTTTCCGTAAAACCATGGGCAGTGGTTCCAGAGCAACAGCAAGATCAGGCAGGTTATGGGGCTTTTTTGTCACAGCAAATCTCTCGTCCACACAGTTGGGAAGCTTTCTTAAACCTAAATTAATCAGTTAAACCTACTGCGAACACCTAATGCACAGAATCTAAAGTGTTTTTCAGAACATGTTGAACTCACCGTATGGGTGATACGCTTTCGTCCAAAATAACCTGAAAAACGCTTTATCTTCCGCACCTTAGTCGCTCTCGCTACGGTTTAACTGATTAATTTAGGTTAAAGAATGACCTTGGATAACCGATACCAAAGTGACAGTCCCATATGCTTTTTATGTCAAGCCAACGCCTTTCGGAGCAGGACATCAATGGAAATATCTGATTACCTCAAACTCATGGTCAAGTATGAAGCCTCTGATCTGTATTTCACAGTCGGTGCGCCAGTGAGCGCCAAAATTCACGGTATTCTCAAACCGCTGGAAAAAACCACATTGCCCACTGGCCGCGTTAAAGCACTGGCCTATGAGTTGATGAGCGAGGAGCAGATCGCCCAGTTTGAATTGAAACCGGAAATGAATCTGGCTCATTCGCTCCCCGGTATTGGTCGTTTTCGGGTTAATGTGTTTAAACAACGTAATCAGGCCGCGATGGTAATCCGGCACATCAAGACCCAGATTCCCAGTGCGGAGGAATTGGGTCTGCCGCCTATTTTACAGAAAATCATCATGCAGAAACGTGGATTGGTATTGTTCATCGGTGGTACCGGCTCGGGAAAATCCACTTCACTGGCGGCGTTGATTGATGCTCGCAATACCAATACTTCCGGGCATATTATCACTATTGAAGATCCCATCGAATTTATCCATAACCACAAAAAGTCCATCGTCAACCAGCGTGAAGTGGGCCTGGATACTGACTGCTATGAAGATGCGCTGAAAAATACTCTGCGTCAGGCACCGGATGTGATTCTTATCGGCGAGGTACGCGACCGCGAAACCATGGAGCACTGTATTGCCTTTGCTGAAACCGGGCATCTGGCCATTTCCACCTTGCATGCCAATAATTCCAATCAGGCGTTGGATCGCATTATCAACTTTTTCCCGGAAGATCGACGTAACCAGCTGCTCATGGATTTGTCACTGAATGTGCGAGCATTTATTTCCCAACGTTTGATTCCCACCTTAGACGGCAAGCGTGCCGTAGCCGTGGAAGTCATGCTGGGTACGCCGTTGATTCAAGACTTGATCCTCAAAGGCGACATTCACGGTATTCGTGACATCATGGAAAAATCCACCAACCTGGGTATGCAGACCTTCGACCAGGCCATCTTCAAACTTTACAAAGATGGTGTGATCAGCATCGAAGAAGCGTTGCGTAATGCCGACTCACAAAATAATTTACGTTTGAAAATCAGCTTGTCGGAAGGTTCTGTGGCCGTGGATGACAATATGAAAATCGAAGTTGACCCGGATGATGTTAACGCTGTGGCAGGCAGTAAAGGTGGCTTGAATCTGACAATAGAACCCAGGTAGGGTGGATGCGTCGTTTGTGTCCACCCGGTGATTTCCGGTCCGCGCGGGCACAAAAGCATACCGACAACGCTGAGGGATGAAAAATGGGCACGGGCCCTTCGGGTTGTGCCTGAAAAAACGCCAGGTTGAGTTGTTCGTCGCTCATTTGGAATGAACAAACGTCTCTTCTTTCGCCTTGCCTGACGATTTTTCAGGCACAACAGGATTGCCAAAATGATTGTTAACACCCCCTAAGCCCGACTAACTCCTGAGTCAAAATAATTCTTCTGGTACACCGCCACCACTGTCCCGTGAAACGGATGTTGTTTCATCACCATCAATAATCGTTGCCGGGGAATCCTCTGTCCGCCGCTGCGGGACATTTTCTAACCGGAAGGTTTCAAAAATCCCCTTGGGATTGTTGGCCCCGGCTAGCAAGCCTGTTTCCGGATCAATGCGTACTGTTACCAGGCCCGGTGACTGCTCCAGCGCACGTTCCGGCAAACCTTGCAGGCCCGTGCGCATGAATTCAATCCACATGGGCAGGGCAGCACGCCCCCCCGTTTCGCGCGCGCCCAGCGGTTTGGGTTTGTCGAAACCCACCCAGGCCGTGGCTACCAGATCCGGAGTATAGCCCGAGAACCAGGCATCCTGCTGGTCATTACTGGTTCCGGTTTTACCGGCTAAATCAGAACGTCCCAATGCTTTTGCCCGTTGCCCCGTACCCCGCTGGATCACCTCCATCATCATTGAGCGCATCAGGTAGGCATTTTGTGGTGTCAGTACCCGGGGGGCAATATTGACAGGAAGAATCTCCTCTCGCGCAGGTGGGCCCATAAAAGGTTCGGCATCGATTTCCTGCTGACGTTTGAGGCGTTCTTCGCAGCCATCACAGGCAATAAAAGGTTCAGCGCGATACAACACCTTGCCTTTGGCATCTTCAATGCTGTCGATAAAATAGGGCACTGTGCGGAATCCACCATTGGCGAATACTGCATAGCCACGTACGACTTCCAGCGGTGTTACCACACCACTGCCCAGAGCCAGTGACAAATCCCGGGGCAGACGTTTTTTGTCAAAACCAAAACGACCAGCATAGTTAATGGTGTAACCGATACCAATGGCGCGCAACAGGCGAATAGAGACCAGATTGCGAGACTTCACCAGTGCTTTACGCAAACGGGTCGGACCAAATACCTTGCCGCTGTAATTTTCAGGACGCCAGGTAGCTTCCAATCCTTCATCCTCGAACACCACGGGAGCATCATTGATAAGGCTGGCGAGCGTGAAGTCTTTTTCCAATGCGGCAGAATAAAGGAAGGGTTTAAAATTGGAACCTGGTTGACGTTTTGCCTGGGTGACACGGTTGAATTTGCTACTGGAAAAATTGAATCCACCCACCAGGGCTCGAATGGCACCGTCATGAGGGTCAAGTGACACCAACGCGCCTTCTACTTCGGGAATCTGTGCCAGCTGCCAACCAGCATCGGTTTCTTTTGTGGCGGGTAATTCGATGATATAAATAACATCACCCCGGCTCAGTATATCTGCCGCTTGTTTCGGTGCGGCACCTTTGCCGCCATTTTTTAACGCAGGTGCCGCCCAGGATAATCCTGGCCAATCCACACGAATCACACCACGACGCGGTTCGTAAACCACCACCGACTGTTCAACCGTTGCTAATACCAGAGCGGGTAGCAGGCCGTTAATTTCCCGCTGTGTTTTTAATAATGGCATCCACTGTTCTTCGCCACTGTCTTCCGCCAGTACATGTTGCGCAAGCGGGCCACGATACCCGTGGCGTCGATCATAGGCCAGCAAGGCATCACGTTGGGCACGGTGTGCTGCCATTTGTAGACGGGAGCCAACGCTGGTGCGGACTTTGTAGCCAGCAGAATAAGCCGTATCACCAAAACGCCGCACCATTTCGGCACGCACCATTTCAGCAACATAGGGAGCGGTTATTTCCCTGGAAAGATCATGCAAGCGGGCATCATCCACCATAGCGCGTGCTTCATCGTGGGTTGCGTCATCAATAAACCCCAGGTCGTGCATGCGGCCTAGCACATAGTTGCGGCGCAACAATGCCCGGGCTGGATTAATAACAGGGTTGTAACGAGATGGGGCTTTGGGCAGACCGGCAACCATTGCCAGTTGTGCCACGTTCAGTTTATCAACAGAGACACCGTAATAAACCTGTGCCGCAGCGCCCACGCCATAGGCACGATTGCCCAGATAGATTTTGTTGAGATAAAGCGTGAGGATATCCTCTTTGCTTAGCTCGCGTTCAATTTTAAGTGCTAGCATGATTTCGTTGAATTTACGCAGGTAGGTTTTTTCCCGGCTAAGGAAAAAATTACGTGCTACCTGCATGGTGATGGTGCTGCCACCCTGGCCTTTTTCACCTGTGCGTAACAAATGAAAGGTTGCCCGTAACAGGCCTTGATAATCCACGCCTGGATGGACAAAGAAGCGGTTATCTTCCGCTGCCAGTACCGCCTGCACCATGAGTTTTGGTACTTCTTCGTATTTAAGCGGCGCCCGTTTTTTTTCACCAAACTCCGCAATCAATCCTCCATCACGGGAATAAACCCGCAGAGGCACTTGAAACTGCACATCTTGCAAGCTTTGCGTCGAAGGCAAACCGGGTACAATGAACAGGTAAAGACTTGCCAGCACTAAAATGGTTAAAAAAGCACCAGTTCCGCCAAGGTAAAATAACCAGCGTTTTTGGAATTTGAGTTTTTGGAATTTAAAAGAAGGCATCAAAACAAACAATTTGTGATAGTGTTCATGGATATTGACAAAGACAGAGTATAGAACTTCTAATTAGATCAACCTAATACTAGTACTCTTTTAATGTAATAAGTTAAGCTTCGGCTGGCTCATCAGCATTTATGGCCATTATTTAAGCACGGTGTCTAACTATAAAACACCACAAAAATACTGAACCTCAACTTATCACATTTAAAGGGCACGATTTTTCTGATGCAATTTTTAATCTGTAGTAAAGTTTGCTGTCTCTCTACCGATATTCAGCTTGCAAGTATGAAAACGGGATAAAAAACGTGCAACTAGCAGACTTGTTCGCTCACAAAAAACCACCACTCATCGGACTGGACATCAGTTCAACCTCAGTCAAATTACTGGAGTTGGGCCACCAGGGCGATGGTTACCGCGTTGAAGCCTATGCTGCGGAGCCACTGCCACCCAATTCCGTGGTTGAAAAAAATATCACCGATGTGGAAGCCGTTGGTGAAGCTATCCGCCGTGTCACCAAACGTTCAGGGTCGCGCACTAAATATGCCTCTGTGGCGGTGGCTGGCTCATCGGTCATTACCAAGGTTATTACCATGCCCGCCTCACTTTCCGAGGAAGAAATGGAAAGCCAGATCGAGCTTGAAGCAGACCAATATATTCCTTATTCGTTGGAAGAGGTGAACCTGGATTTTGAAATTCTGGGCGCTTCTGAAGACAATCCTGATACTGTCGATGTACTGTTGGCTGCTTCGCGCAGTGAAAATGTGGACTCGCGTGTTGCCGCCGTTGAGCTCGGTGGTCTGACGGCCAGGGTCGTCGATATTGAAGCTTATACTCTGGAAAATGCCTTTGGGCTTATTAGTCCGCAAATTCCCGGCGGCACGGATGACAAAACCGTGGCTGTTATCGATGTAGGTGCCACTATGACCACATTGAGTGTGTTGCATGATGGTAAAATCATTTATACCCGCGACCAGGTTTTTGGTGGCAAGCAACTCACTGAAGAAATTCAGCGTCGTTATGGCTTGTCGTACGAGGAGGCCGGTATGGCTAAACGCCAGGGAGGCCTGCCCGACAACTATATACCCGAAGTATTGGACCCGTTTAAGGATGCCATGGCACAACAAGTCAGTCGCTCACTGCAATTCTTCTTCTCTTCCAGTCAACACAACTCGGTCAGTCATATTGTGCTGGCGGGTGGTAGCGCTTCTATTCCCGGTGTGGATGAATTGATTGAAGAGCGAGTGGGTACCAGTACTTCTATTGCCAACCCGTTCACTAACATGTCATTGCTCTCCAAAGTAAAAGCGCAGGCACTCAGTAATGATGCGCCCGCCCTGATGATTGCTTGTGGACTCGCGCTGAGGAGCTTTGATTAAATGCCGCATATTAATCTACTCCCCTGGCGTGAAGAAGAGCGACGCGAGAAACA
This sequence comes from Gammaproteobacteria bacterium, assembly GCA_021648485.1. Taxonomy (GTDB): domain Bacteria; phylum Pseudomonadota; class Gammaproteobacteria; order SZUA-152; family SZUA-152; genus SZUA-152. Next base: position 63,146 of record JAKISS010000004.1, on the reverse strand, counting down.
GCGGCAATTTATCAACATTGCAGCAGGTGCGGCAATTTTGATGGTAGGTATTATTGTCCTGGTACACCTGCGTATGAGCGGTATCATCGAAGATCAGAATAACCGCAACCAGTTTTTGCAGGGACAGATCGTCCAGGTTGATAAAGAAATTGCAGAAATCAAAACGCTTGAAAAAGAAAAAGCCGCTTTGCTGGCACGCATGAAGGTTATCCAGGAACTGCAAAGCAGCCGACCGGAAATCGTACATATTTTTGATGAGCTTGCGAAAACCATACCTGAGAATGTTTTTTTACTGGCAACATCCCGTAAGGATCGTGAAATCAACCTTACCGGTGTCGCAGACTCTAATGACTACATTTCCGAGTTTATGCGCAACCTGGATAGCTCCCCCTGGTTAACCAATCCGAGATTGACTGTCATTAAGTCGGATAAAAAAGAATATCCAGGTGCAAGCTGGTTTCAGCTCACTGTTTCACAAAAAAACAGAACAAAGAAGGCTGACAAATGAACCTGTCTGACCTGAACAACCTCAACCTTGATCCCAATAATATTGGCAGCTGGCCGTTGGCGGCCAGGGTAATTGTCATAGTTTTGCTCTGTCTTGCCTTGTTGTTTGCCGGTTATTATCTCGATACCAGCGACCAGTTGCTGGAGCTGGAAACAGCGCGCGCCAAGGAATCCAGCCTGAAGCAGGAATTTGAAACAAAGCAGGCCAAAGCCGCCAATCTCAATGCTTACCAGGAACAAATGAAAGAAATGCAGCGTTCTTTTGGTGCCCTGTTACAACAGCTGCCCGGCAAAACCGAGGTTGCAGGTCTGTTAGTAGATATCTCCCGTGTTGGTATTCTTAGCGGGTTGGAATTTGAGCTTTTCAAGCCCGAAGCCGAAACTCCCAAAGAGTTTTATGCTGAACTGCCCATAAAAATACGGGTTAAAGGCAGTTATCACCAGTTTGGTAACTTTGCCAGTGGCACTGCTGCATTACCACGCATTGTCACGTTGCATAATTTATCCATCACCTCCCCGAAGGGTAAAAAAGGCGAGGATAATCGTATGATTATGGAGGCGACGGCAAAAACTTACCGTTATCTTGAAAAAGACACTACCGCCAACAACAAGAAGCGCAAACGGCGGGGTAAAAAATAATGCATAAGCTCAAGTATAAATATCCGCGCATTGGTGTTGCTGTGTTTGCCTTGTTTCTGGTGGTTGGGCTGACCGCTTGTGGCGGTGAAGAAAATGTCGATTTACAAACCTACGTAAGCGAAGTCAAGGCCCGACAAAAAAGCCGCATTCCTCCTCTGCCCAAACCGCAGACTTTTGAAATTTTTACTTACAATGATGCGGCTTTGCGAGATCCCTTTGTACCCACAGTCGAAATTTTGGCTCTGGAATCAGACAATGGGCTGAAACCTGATATGGACAGGGAGCGCGATGTGCTGGAACAATACGCCGTTGGCAGCCTGAGAATGATGGGTGTTCTGGAAAAAAATGGTCGTCGCTGGGCACTGGTTCGGGCCAGTGATGGCACTTTGCATCGCACCAAAACAGGTCGGCATCTTGGAAAAAATAATGGTGAAATCGTGAGCATCACGGAAAGTCAACTTGAATTAAAGGAAATCGTTCCGGATGGGCTGGGGGGGTGGATAGAACGCATGACTACCCTGGCCGTCGGCGAATGATGCCAACGAGGATTTAGTACATGGGCATTTTTAATCAGTTATTTGGGGCAAACGCTATGCGCGCAAGCGGGTACAAAACAATGAAAACAACACGCTGCTTAAGTTTATTTTTACTCTCCGGCATACTCGCATTGTTCACAGCAATGGCGATTGCTGCCGATGAGCCCACTGTTTCACTCGATTTCATCGACTTCAAAAAATTGTCGAATGATGCCGTTGAAATTCGCATTGCTTTATCTGCTGACGCACCACAAACAACAGATTTCACTTCTGATAATCCTGCGAAAATTTCGCTGGATTTGCCAGGAGTCAGTAATAACCTGCCCTGGAGCCTGCCTTTGCCCGTTGGCATTGGCGTCACCAAAAATGTGAAAGCTGTACAGGCAAAAGGGCGGACTCGCGTCGTCGTCAATGTTGACAAGCTGGTCACTTACGAATTGCGTACCGAGGGCAAAAATATATTCCTGACCGTGGGTGAAAATGTCCCTGCTGAGCAGGTTGCTGTAACAGACACTACGCCTGAACCCGAGCCTGCCCCGCTGCCGGTAAGCAAACCAACGCCCATTGAGCGGGCTTCTGGCAACGGTGCCACCACCAGCCTGAAAAATATTTCTTTCACCTCATTGCCGGGCGACAGTGTGCAAATTCGTTTGAGCTTCTCAGGTCTGGCCAAAGCGCCGGGAAACTTTACCATCAACAATCCTGCACGTATTGTTCTGGATTTCCCCAAAACCGGTAGCAAGCTGGGCTGGAAAAACAAAAACATCGGCATTGGTTTTGCCAAAAGTGTTACCGCCGTTGAGGCTGGTGACCGCACGCGCATTATTTTGAATCTTGTGCAGCTTATTCCCTTCGAGAGTGAAGTTTCCGGCAATAATGTCATTGTGACATTGGCGGGCAGTCGTACCGCGCAGACTCAGACTACAGCAGCTGTCAGCAATAAAGCGACGAGCGCAGCATTATCAGCAACATCGGGGCTGCACCGCATCAATAATATTGACTTCCGTCGTGGCAAGAATGGCGAAGGAAAAATTATCGTTGGCCTTTCCGACAATAATACCCCCATTAGTACCGGTGAATCCGGCAACCAGATTTTTGTCGAGTTTGGTGATACAGGTCTGCCCAAAAACCTGCAACAGCGTCTCGACGTGATCGATTTCGCCACTCCCGTACAGTACATTGATGCCACTCAATCAGGAGACCGCGTTCGTCTTGCTATTACGCCCACTGGAAATTATGAATATCTGGCCTATCACACGGGTAATAGCTACACCATTGAAGTCAAGGAAATCCCCAAAGAAAAGGTGGCCACTACCAGAAAAGATCAGTTTGGTTATACCGGCGAACGGCTTTCATTGAATTTTCAGGACATTGAAGTCCGTGCAGTGCTGCAATTAATCGCTGACTTCACCAACCTGAATATGGTGACCAGTGATTCGGTGCAAGGCAATCTTACGCTGCGCCTGAAAAATGTACCGTGGGATCAGGCTCTCGACCTTATTCTGAAAACCAAAGGTCTGGCCATGCGTAAAGCGGGTAATGTCATTATGGTTGCACCCGCACAGGAAATTGCTGCTCAGGAGAAGCTGGAACTGGAGGCCAACAAACAGATTGAAGAACTGGCACCCATCAAAACAGAAATTATTCAAATCAACTTTGCCAAAGCCGGGGATATCGCCACCATTTTATCTGCAGAAGGCGGTACGTTATCTGAGCGGGGAAGCGTCACGATAGATCAGCGCACCAATACACTGCTGTTATCTGATACTGCTGATCGCCTGGACAGTGCCCGGGAACTTATCGTCGTTCTCGATATCCCGATCCGGCAAGTGATGATTGAAGCGCGCATTGTGATTGCCGATGATGACTTTGCTAAAGATCTCGGTGTGCGATTCGGCGTAACATCCGTCAACGACCGAAATGGCGATTTATTTCTTGGTTCAGGTTCACTGGATGCAACGGATGTTATGGCAGGTTCTGCATTGGAGAATCTTGCCAACGGCACGCCCAATGCACCTTACCCTATTGAAATTCCTATGGGAGCCGGTGGCATTCCCCAGCGTATGAATGTGAATATGCCCGTGGTTGGCGGCAATGCCGGGCGCATCGCACTTTCCATACTTGGGGCTAATACCCTGCTTGATTTGGAGCTTTCTGCGTTACAGCTTGAATCCCGGGGTGAAGTGGTTTCCAATCCGCGTGTTATTACTGCCAATCAGAAAGAGGCGCTCATCGAACAGGGTACTGAAATACCCTACCAGCGGGCAGCTTCCAGTGGTGCCACTGCTGTATCGTTTAAGAAGGCTGTTTTGAGTTTGAAGGTTACACCGCAGATTACACCCGATGATCGTATTATCCTCGATCTCAAGGTCAACAAAGACAGTGTCGGTGTACTCTTTGCTGGCATACCCAGCATCGACACCAAAGAAATTGAAACACAGGTGCTGATGAATAATGGCGAAACAGTAGTGCTAGGCGGTGTATACGAGCAAGTTACACGTAACGAACGGGACAGCATTCCCTTCCTGGGTGATCTGCCCTTCATTGGAGCCTTGTTCCGCACCACACGGGAGCGCAATGAGAAGTCGGAGTTGCTCATCTTCGTCACACCCAAAATCCTCAAGGATCAATTTGCGGTAAAACCCTGATTGAAAAAAGGCTGTATCTGACAATTGTGTAATAGCACTTTTTAGTGCATGAGGTTATGCGTTGTCAGATCAGCTTGCCAATTAATGACACTGCAACTTCGGCAAGCCCCGTAATATTTTTGATGGCATCCGCTTTTTCGCTATTTGATTTTGAGGCATCATTAACCACACTGAGCAATTCGGACAGTTTTTCTTTATCAACTTCCGCTGTCTCGATGATTGAGGTAACTTCTGCTTTGGTTAGTTTGACGATGCTGGATGCCTCTGTGGAATATTCTTCAATCGCAATTTCGCGCGCTTTGTTTCTGAGCGCCTGCCACTCCTGATCGTTCATTTGTCAGTCTCCTTGTTCAGTGCTGATTCGAATTTTTCAACGAGGTTAATCGCTTTTCCTGATTGTTCACCGTTTTTTTCGACAAAGTTATCCAGTTCAGCAAAAACGTTGTTCAGGTTTATACCTCCAGCAGTTGCTTTGGATAGTTTTTCATATGTTTCGGATCTTGCTTCTTTATTTACTACCGCAGATCGCAACAGGCCGGTAACAGAGGCATTCGCCTGATTAAGAATCGAGTAGTTTTCACTTAATTTCCCGATTAAATATACCCTTGCTTTTTCCAGTTCTTCCTTAGCTGCATTATTCTTATGGTTTATCAAAATTACATCATCAGCCACATCACCTAATCGATTTGCATCCAGTGTTATGGAACCATTTGGCGTAAGTGCTTCAAAATAACTGTTGAGTGACCGTGCCATGGCTTCATCCAGGCGTTTACGTTTAGTGGAAAAATGGAGATTAATAAGATCAATCTGAGATTGGTGTTGTTTTTGTAATCCAATGCCGACTTCACTGCTTAATTTGACGGCCTCCGAAGGGATTGTTGCGCATGCAGTGAGTAGTACTATGAGTAGCGCAAATAGATATACCTTGTTTTTTGTCATTTCCTTATCCCTGTTAATGGTTGCTTGTTTTTATTTAATTTCCATTCCTAAGCATTTGATATGGCATTTTTTCTAAGCGGGTCAACTGCCCGCCATGTTGGGTGCTTACCCTTGCCATGCGCGAATATCACTGCCGAGTTATTATTTTCGCCATCTACAGTATTCTGAGCTTTCGAGTTGAGCAGAAAATGCTGCCGATGAAGTCAGAAATGTCGTGATTTTTTTCACAAATTTCTCATTTTACGCTTTATGGCTCAAGCCGTTCCCTGTTTTTTTATCTTCACCAATGCGTAACAGGCTGGGCAATAATATGAGTGTAAACACAGTGCTTACACTCATGCCACCAACGATGACGGCAGCAAGCCCACGATAAAGCTCTGTGCCGGCACCGGGTATCAGCAGCAGTGGCAGCATGCCAAAGATACTGGTTAGCGTACTCATGAGGATGGGGCGTAACCGTAAGTGTACAGCCTGGTTCACTGCGTCACGACGTTTTAAACCTTCACGTTCAGCGGCGCGTGTTTGGTACACCAGCAAAATGGCGTTGTTGACCACCAGCCCTAGCAAAATAATAAAGCCAATCATGGTGAGCAGGTCCATGTGCTGGGTGGTGAACAGGTTGACAATGTGCAAAGCCAGTACGCCGCCGACGGTGGCCAGCGGTATGGCCAGAATCACCAGCAGGCTGTCGCGGAAGGAGCGGAATAATGCGCTCATTAATAAATATAAAATGGCGATGGCTAGCAGGAAGCTTGCGCTCATACTTTTCAGGGCGAGGTCCAGTTTTTCTGCGGTGCCGCTGTAGTGAATTTCGCCATCTTCCGGTAACAGTGGTTCAATTTTTGGATTCACCTCTTCTTTGAGCACCAGCATGGTTTGTTCCAGCGACATGCCTTCCGGGGCTTTGACTTCCAGGGTAATCGTGCGCCGACGATTGAGGCGGCGAATTTCGTCAGGCCCGGCGGTGCGCACGACTTCTGCCAGTTCACTTAACGGGAGTACGCCGCTGTTGGGGGTTGCCAAGGGTATGGCAGCCAGTTCTTCGGGAGTCTGCCAGTCTTGTCCGCGAAGGATAATGTCTAATCGTTGCTGTCCGTCAAAATAATCACCTACAAACAGACCGTCTCCCAATGCGCGAATAATTTGTGACACGTCACTGCGTGCCCAGCCCGCTTCGCTAATACGGCGTTCGTCCGGCAGTAGTCGTAATTCCGGTTCAGCAAGACTTAGCCCGGGGCGCGGGCGGGGTGGGCGTCCGGGAATGGTTTGCATCACGGCAGCAAAACCGGCCTGTGCCGAGTCGAGCAATGCGTCGATGTTTGAACCCTGGATGTCGATGTCTACGGTACGACCACCACCAAAACCACCAAACAACGAAGAACGCTGGGCAAAGGCGATAGTATCCGGGAAACTGCCGATGAGCCGGTTGATCAATGGCACCAGTTCGTCGGATTTGTCCGGGTCTACGGTGCGTGCGCCCATGAAGACGCCAGAACCGAAGGCGACGAAGAAGTAGTTGTCTACGGCGGGTTCGGCTATGCCGTCAACGTAGGGTTGCATACGTTGCGCGACGACCTGGCCCAGTTCTTTTTCCAGCGTATCTACGCTGCTGCCAGGTGGCGGCAGGATAAATGCGAATACCAGATTGCGATTGCCGTTGGGCAGGAAGTCCGCTTCGGGTTTGAGCCATACCGCGAGCATTAGCGGGAGGGTGATCAGACCGAGAATCCATAATGCACGCCGCCGGGGGGTGTCGGTGAGGCGCATGACAAAATTACTGCCCGCATCCCACCAATGGGCATGCGGGTCGTGCATGTTGACGTTACGCAACCAGGTGGACGCTGCTGCGGGTAATACAGTAATGGCCACCAGCAGCGATATAGTCACGGTGGCAGCAATGGTTAACGCCAAATCAGCGAACAGTTGTCCTGCTTCGTCTTTTAAAAAGACGATGGGCAAAAAGATGGCAACGGTGGTGGCGGTGGAGGCCAGTAACGCGCCCCACACTTTGCGGGTACCTTCGTCGGCGGCTTCTGCGCTGGACATGCCGCGTTCACGCAGGCGCACGATGCTTTCCAGTACAACGATGGCAGCATCCAGCACCATGCCCACGGCAAAAGCGAGGCCCGCCAGCGAAATAACGTTGAGGGTGCGGCCTGTCGCATCCAGTAACATGAAGGTGGACACCACACAGATAGGAATGGCGACGGCCACCATCAATGTGGCGCGGAATTTACGGAAGAACCACCACAGGACACCCACGGCAAGCAATATGCCTAACAACAGGTTGTTGGATACCATGCTGATGGAACGGTCGATATAACGGGTTTCGTCGTAAACCTGTTCAAAGCTCAAACCAGCACGCTTCAGCGGGCCTTCGCGCAGTTCTTCGGCGGCTTGACGCAGACCTGCCATCACTTCCAGTACGTTGACGCCGGTTTCGCGGTGTGCGTTAACGGCCATTGCTGCCTGGCCGTTTTGAATCACAAAACCGGTACGGTCCACCATACGTACTTCAATGTCAGCCACATCACGTAAATACACAGGTTGGCCTTCACGCCAGTCCAGTACCATTTCACCCAGGTCGTCCACGTTGTACTGACCGGCAAAGCGCAGGGTGTAACGACGTTTGCCCACGTCGGCAAAACCGCCTGAGGTATCTTTCGCACCACCGGCCAGTTGTGCGACTTTGGGCAGTTCGATACCCAGGCTTGCTGCCTTGTACGGATCAAACGTGATGCGCAGTTCACTCTCGCGACCGCCACGTACTTCTGACATGGCGACACCCGGTATTCGTTCGAAGCGTGTTTGTACGATTTCTTCCACAAAATTCTGATAGCTGGCGACATCGCGGTCATTGCCTGCCACCGGTTTGAGAATAAACCAGGCTATGGCACGCGAGCGGCCACCGATGGAATTGATGACAGGCTCGTTGGCATCAGCGGGATAACGTTGCACACGATTGAGGCGCGACATCACTTCCAATAGCGCACGACGCAGATCTGTACCAACCTGAAAGGTGAGGGTAATGCTGCCACGCCCGCGTTGCGCACGGGCGAGAATTTTGGTCATGCCCGGCAGGCCGCGTAATACGTCTTCTTGCGGTTCAATAATTTCCGATTCTATCTCTTCCGGTGCAGCGGCACGCCAGACAGTGGTGATGGTGATCTCCGGGAGTTCGACTTCGGGAGTCAGTTGAACCGGCAGGCGCTCCAGGCTGATCAAGCCGAACATGACGGCCAGCAATACGCCCACCACGACTGCGACGGGATTGCCAAGTCCAAGACGGGTGAGTTTCATGGCTGTCTACGGAGCTTCATCCAGAATTTTTACTGTGCTGCCGGGGCGTAACCGTTCACCGCCGCGTACCACTACCTTGTCTCCGACGTTCAGTTTGCCGGATACGGCCACCAGCGGACCGCTGGCAACCCCCGGCTTTACCGCGATACGTTGTGCCTTGTTTTCTGCGCTAATACGAAACACAAAGGCACCGTCACGACGCAATACCAGCGCATCGCGCGGCACGGCCAACACGGTTTTTGCCGTTGCCACGGGCAAGGCGACCCGTACGGTTTGTCCGGCTGTCCAGGCACCTTCATCCAGGCTGATGCGCAGATCCAGCAATCGTGAACGTGCATTACCGGCGGCGACCAGGGCACGTACCGGTGCATTGATTTCCCGGCCATTAATGGTAAGTGTGAGAAAATCACCTTCACGCACAAAATCCAGTGTTTCCAGCGGTACCCACGCTTGCACTTCCAGTGCCCGGCTGTCGATGACTCTTGCCACATTGTCACCCACTGCCACACGTTCGCCACGGCGCATCAAACGTTCCACTACGACACCTGCAAATGGTGAGCGAATCACATGCCGATACAATTCTTCCTGTGCCTGTTTACGTCGTACCTGTGATATCTGCAATTTGCTACGGGCGACTTCCCTGTCAGCACGCAACTCGTCCAGACGAGTTTGAGCAGCATTATTTTGTGTCGCCAGACGCTCATTGCGACGCACTTCACTTTTGAGAAATTCCAGGCGCGCCCGATCGGCCTCAATCTGTGCCTGAAACTCTTCTATTTTCAATTTGACAAAGGTTGGGTCGATCCGCGCCACTACATCATCTTCTTTTACCCGGGTGCCCACTTCTTTTACCAGCACCAGTCTGCCAGCCACTTCTGCCGCCAGTCGTGCCTCATGGCGACTGATGACCGTACCGGCCACCCAGGTTTGCGGTGCCATTAACAGTTGTTTTGCTTCGGCAACGGTAACGGGTGAGCTGCGACCACCTCCCGGTGCAGCCTGGGCGGTGGACACGGTCAGTAAAATGGTGAGCAATGTCCATCCTGCGCGTATCAGGCATGTCGGGCACCGTGTTGTTGTCACAGAAGGACAGGAATGCCGAGAAGTAATGGCATTAAAAGCATTTTTTTCTCTCTGTGACCTTTGCACTTTTGTGACCTCGATGTTTGTTACGCACACTGGCTTATCCCTCATTCCTTATCCGTTTCCCACGGCGTAATTTTATGGCCATTGAGCTGAATGTCTCCACCTGTTACCGGCAGTAAAAAAGTCAGCACATGATGCAGGCGTTTATTACCGGTATGCACGGTCTCGTATTCGAGCATGTAAAACTTGCCGGAAAAACGTGTGTCGGCCTGACTGCGCCGTAGATGGTACGCTCGCATGGGGCCGCGTTCGGCCATCAGTGTCTTCAGGTTTTCCAACCATTGCTCCGGGAGGCGCTTGGCAAAAAAAGCACTGTTGTATTGTTTGATGACAAGTTCATCGTCACCGTTTTGTATGGCATCAAATAACGTACCGGCCAAGGCTTCTATAGCGGGATTGGTAGAAACATTGAGGGCGCGCTCCCCACCTTCGCCGCAGGCCGTCAACGTTAATAACAGCAGTAGAACCAAAGCCAGGCTCCACCGGTACCCTTCATTTTTATGTAATAAAAACATGATATTTACTGTGCCCATCGCGATTAAAAAAACGAGGTCAAGATTAACACATGAACCTGTGCAACAACGACGGTATTGATTGTCAATTTAACGATGTGCGGTCCAGTCGTCGATAGGCGATGGCTTCGGTGAGATGGGGTGTAGTGATATCTTTTTCACCCGCAAGGTCAGCCACTGTGCGAGCCACTTTGAGAATGCGATGATAGGCACGCGCAGACAGCCCCAATCGGTCGATGGCTTGTTCCAGCAAATGGCTGTCTGCATCGTTAATGCGGCAATGTTGTTGTACATCGCGATTTTTTAACAGGGCATTGGCCTTGCCGCTACGCGCGGTTTGTCGGTCTCGTGCCGCTTCGACACGCTGGCGTACGGTTGCAGAGTTTTCACCGGTTTCCTCTGAGGGTGCGCGCAATATGGCTTGCGGTACATTGGGTACTTCCACATGCATATCAATGCGGTCCAGCAAGGGGCCGGAGATTTTGGCACGGTAACGCTGCACCTGTTCGGCGGTGCAATGGCAGCGACCATTACTGTGGCCAAGGTAACCACAGGGGCAAGGATTCATCGCTGCCACCAGTTGAAAACGTGCAGGGAATTCCGCCTGTCGTGCTGCACGGGAAATGGTGATACGGCCTGATTCCAATGGTTCACGCAGCACTTCCAGCACTTTGCGGTCAAACTCAGGCAGCTCATCCAAAAATAAAATGCCGTGATCCGCCAGAGAAATTTCTCCAGGCCGTGGATTGCTGCCACCTCCCACCAAAGCCACGCCAGAAGCCGTGTGATGCGGTGTGCGAAACGGTCGCTGCCGCCACTGCTCCACGCTAAACCCCCGCTCACTAATGGATGCCACCGCTGCTGCTTCCAGTGCTTCGTCTTCATTCATAGTAGGGAGGATACCGGGCAAACGACTGGCGAGCATGGTTTTGCCGGTACCCGGCGGGCCTATCATCAGCAAACTGTGTCCTCCGGCGGCAGCCACTTCCAAGGCGCGTTTGGCGTGGTGTTGACCGCGCACCTCGTCGAGGTCGTCTAATGAAGAATCACTGTTTATCTGCACCTGTCGTGGCACCGGATTCAGCTGCTTAATGTCATTGATGTGAGCACATACTTCCAGTAAATGCGCTGCTGCCAATACTTTTACCCCATCTACCAGACTGGCTTCGGCAGCATTTTCCAGCGGCACAATTAAAACGCGACCGGCATCGCGGGCGGCAATGGCGGCAGGCAATACACCGCGTAAGGGGCGCAATGCACCACTCAGCGCCAGTTCGCCCACAAATTCGTAACGTGACAGGGTGTCGGCAGACAGTTGACGGCTCGCTGCAAGAATGCCCAGCGCAATGGGCAGATCAAAACGCCCGCCTTCTTTGGGTAGATCGGCAGGTGCGAGATTGATAGTAATGCGTCGTCTCGGAAACGTGAACTGAGAATTCAGTACAGCACCCCGCACCCGGTCTTTGCTCTCTTTTACCGCTGTTTCTGGTAAGCCAACGATAGACAGGCTGGGTAAGCCATTGGAAAGATGGACTTCGACGGTGACCAGAGGGGATTCAATGCCCGACTGGGCTCGGCTGTAAGCCGTTGCGAGTGACATGGTGCTCCTTGCCTGTTGTTTTGTCCAAAATCCATTCGGAGGGGATTATATGCTGTTGATGTAAAGAATGTACGCTTCGTTGCCGGTGAAAATACGCTTGAATGTTGTAAATGTAACAAAAATTGCTACTATTGAAACATGCTTCATGATAATCATTACGTTTGAGGTGCAGTATGTCAGCCGCTCAACCCTCTGAAACACACACAATAGACCGGGCAGAACTGGCAAAAATGGTCACAACTTTATTTGCTCACTGGCAACTTTCGACTGAAGAGCAGCTGGCCTTGTTAGGGCTTTCTATCGCTAATCGTGCTGCCTTGGCCCGATACCGCAAAGGGCAGCCGCTTGCTCAGAGCCGTGATTTGCTGGATCGGGTGGGCATTCTGCTGGGCATCCATAAGTCACTGCGCCTGCTGTTTCCACACAACCGGGAGCTTGCCTATGCCTGGATGACGCAGCACAACAAAGCCTTTGAGGGAATGACACCTGCTGAAACGATTAAACAATGGGGATTCAATGGCCTGTTTATGGTGCGCGCATATCTGGACAGGGCGCGAGGTCAATAATGGAGGCATTGTTTGACGGCATTACGATCACGGATTTTCATGATGACCTTCACCGCAATATCGTGTCCTTGCGGGAATCCGAAAACCTGTTTGATGATTTGACCGATTCGCCGGAAGGTTGGCAATCGGCTATTGAGCTTGAAATGAAAACAAAGCCACATACTCATGTGTCGCAGCAGCCTGTTATTGATCGGCCTTTCGAAGAGACTGTCTATAACGAAGCCATCGACTATCCCTTTGAAAACTGGTTAAACACACGCTATTCCGATGGGTTATTTGGTGTCTGGTACGGTACAGATTCACTGGAAACCAGTATTCATGAAACGGTGCATCATTGGCGTTACGGTTTGTTGCATGATGCAGGTTGGCAAAACCTGGAAGGTGTGAGTATCGAACGCAAGGTGTATAGCGTCCGTTGTGATGCCGCGTTGTTCAATTTTCTGCCCAAGCTTGGCGTTTTTCCCGCGCTTATCGATCCAATGAAATATGATTTCACCCATCAGGTTGGTGCGCGTATTCATCATGATGGCCATCCCGGCTTGGTGAGTCGTTCTGCTCGTTGCGACGGTGATGTTTACGCAATTTTCAATTCACAAGTGTTATCAAACCCTCGGCAAATGTGTTTTTTAACCTACCGCATTACATCAGGCTCAGTTATTGTTGAGCGCCAGCAGGGTAAAATATTGTTGCAAATTGAAGTTGGTGCATCAGCCGGATGTTATTGACAGGCAGGATGGGGGCATTTTATAGGGTTTGGACAAAAAGTTCTGGTTACCAAATCGCACCCGGCGGATAAAAAAAACAAAACCGCATTAATCTCTAATCAACCACTACTGACCTATGTGATCTGAATAATCTTAAATGTGATGTTGTTTGGCGATAATATTGATCAATTGTCGTCCAAGCATAAATTTTGATGCCGTCGCTAATTGCTGTTTGTTTTCCGCAGTAAGAACCAATAACGCATTCTCGTCTGCCTCAAAGGCAATACCTTCTCCCACTAGATTTGCGGCAATCATATCAACCCCTTTTCGTTCCAGTTTTTCCTGTGCGTGTTGTTCGAGGCTTTCCGTTTCGGCGGCGAAGCCAACAGTAAAAGGAGCGTTTTTTAATGCGGCGACAGCGGCCAGGATATCAGGGTTGCGCTGTAGTTCCAGAGTGAGGGTGTCTTTGGTTTTTTTGATTTTTTGTTGAGCGATGTTTATCGGGCGATAATCGGCGACAGCAGCGGTGCTGATAAAAATATCACTGTTGGCGACGTGCTGCATAACAGTATCAAACATTTGTTGTGCGCTGCGCACGTTGATACGTTCAACGCGCGGTGGTGTGGCAAGTGCGGTGGGGCCGCTGATCAAAATGACTTTTGCGCCAGCTTCGGCGGCGGCCTGGGCGATGGCGTAGCCCATTTTTCCGGAGCTGTGGTTGCTGAGGTAGCGCACGGGGTCGATAGCCTCTTGCGTGGGACCGGCAATAAGTAGTACTGTTCTTCCAGACAGCAATCCGGTTTCAAAAATGTTGGCGGTGTGTGCCGCAAGCTGGTTTGCTTCCAGCATACGCCCAGGGCCGGTTTCGCCACAGGCCTGGTCGCCTTCGCCGGGGCCGAATTGCAATATGCCGCGCTGCCGGAGTTGTTGCAGGTTTTCCTGGGTGGCTGTATTGGCCCACATTTGCTGATTCATAGCCGGGGCGATGGCAATGGTGGAATCTGTGGCCAGACAAATGGCTCCCAGCAGGTCGTCTGCACGACCTTGCGCGAGTCGGGCGATAAAATTAGCGCTGGCAGGTGCAACAAGAATAGCATCGGCCCAGCGCGCCAGTGCGATGTGGCCCATGGCGGCTTCGGCTTCTGTATCCAGCAGATTTGTATGTACGGGGTTTCCCGACAAAGCCTGAAAGGTCAGTGGAGTGATGAATTCGGCTCCGCCTTTGGTGAGTGCCACGCGCACATCAGCCCCGGCGTCTTTGAGGCGTCGCACCAGTTCGGCGGATTTGTAGGCGGCAATAGAACCGCTGACACCGAGCAGAATATGTTTATTGTTAAGGCTGATCATGGTTTGTCTGTGTGCATTTGGTTATACGGGAGTGAAGCTGTCACTTTAGGCGAGCGGTTATAAGTCAGCAGTTTAACTGAATTAAGGTGTTTTGGATAAAAACACTGGGCAAGAGTGTGGGAATAAAGGGAGTTTGATGATGAAAATTATGGACTGGCCTGAGGAAGAGCGTCCACGAGAAAGATTATTGGAACATGGTGCCGCAGCTTTGTCAGATGCAGAATTACTGGCAATATTTTTGCGTACGGGTATTCCCGGTAAAACGGCAGTGGATCTGGCGCGTGATTTGTTGAATCGTTTTGGCAGTTTACGTGCGTTGTTAAATGCAAATCAGCAGCAGTTTTGTGAGGCTCCAGGCTTGGGCAAGGCAAAGTTTGCACATTTACAGGCTTCGGTGGAAATGACACGCCGACATTTTTCCGAAACCTTGCAACGTGGCAGTGTGCTGGAGAACCCGCAGCAGACACAAAATTTTCTGACCGCACGTTTGCGGGATTATTCGTTTGAAGTTTTTTCCTGTTTATATCTCGATAATCGTCATCGGGTGATTCAGTTTGAAGAACTGTTTCAGGGCACCATCAATGGTGCGAGTGTGCATCCGCGGGAGGTGGTAAAAAAGGCGCTGGGGCATAATGCAGCAGCGGTGATTTTTGCGCACAATCACCCATCTGGTGTGGCGGAACCCAGTATGGCAGACAAACAAGTGACCCGACAATTAACCGATGCGCTGGCATTGGTGGATGTGCGGGTGTTGGATCATGTGGTAGTGGGGGATGGAACAACAGTATCGTTTGCTGAGCGGGGGTTGATCTGATGGGTTTTTTGCATAAAAAATATATTGAAGAGGTGCCGTGTTGTTAACACAGAGAACACGGAGTTTTTAGGTTTTTCTCTGCGTCATTTGCGTAACATCAGTGAAAAATAAGTACGATCAGGGATTGAGTTTATCTATGGCACTATCGAGAGCAATGATAGTTTGTGTTAATTCATCCTGCGCGTCTTCTTTTGGTGTTTTTTCGGCTTTGTCTATCTCATTGGAAATCCAGCGCAGGGTAATCACGCTGATGTTGTCCGCCTCCGGGTAGCTGCGAAATTCGGCCTGATAGGCAATACGTTCAACGGCTTCGGCCAGCGGGTTCCGGGTTAATGTGTCCGCAATATTTTCTTTTGTGAGTGGTCCCCACAAGCCATCACTGCACAGTAATAGCATGTCATATTTTTCTAACGGGATTTTGTCACTGACGGTGGGAATAGGTGGATGTTTCTGGTAGCCCACGCAACGTGTAACCAGATGTCGTTGCGGGTGTTTATCCATTTCCTCTTTGCTGAGTTTTCCTTTGCGACGCAGTTCTTCGATTTTTGAATGATCGACTGTGTGCATAAACGGTTTGCCGCCACGGAAAAGATACAGGCGGCTGTCGCCCACATGGGCCCACCAGGCATTACCTTCCTGAATCAGGCACACCACGCAGGTGGTGCGTGGCTCAATGGGTGGGTATTGTTCATTGCCTGCGCGCAGTACAGCGAGATGGGCATCGACAATCAGGTCTTTAAGAAAAGCAACGGGATCGGCAGCGGGCAATTTGCTGCGTTTAAATTGTCGCAGCATGCGATTGACCATGGCCTTGGAGGCAATCTGTCCGCCACGGTATCCTCCCATGCCATCTGCCAGAATCAGTAATACGGTATTATTGTGCTCCACAACACCGATACGATCTTCGTTCACAACACGATTGCCGAGGCGGGATGTTTTGGCGAGTTGATATTTCATGTCAGAGTGGCCGGGTTAATGTATCGACAATTTTGCCCAGCAGGTTGTCACCTTTATTGTCCTGCTGATTTATAGTGTCAAGAAATTCATCAACGGTTTGCGGACGTAACAGAGGATCCATTTCCATGGCCCAATCCATTGCCTGTAAAAGACTGGCAGAGTAACGTCGTTTAAAAGCATGAATGGCAGGTTTCATTTTGTCTTTTTCGTTTCGGTCTTTGGCTGACATGGGCGCACCACCTTCGATGCAGGCGCGCATGGAGGCTCCAATAGCGTAGATGTCGGTCCAGGGGCCAATGTAGCCGCCAAGGTTGTATTGTTCTATGGGTGAAAACCCGGCGGTAACCACCTGGGTGACTTGCAGTTTACGGCTGGTATTGCGGGGGTGTACTGCCCCGAAATCCAAGAGCAGCGGAGCGCCGCCGGGACACAAATGAATGTTGCCGGGCTTGATGTCCAGGTGCAGAAACCCGGTTTCGTGAACGACCCGCAGTCCTTCCAGTAAGGGTGGGAAAATGGTACGCAAGAAATGTTCACTGAGGTTACCGTTGCGACTTTTGATATAACGTTGCAAATTTTTACCGGGGCGATATTCCATCACCATATAAACAGTGCCATTGGCGCGGAAAAAATTCAGTACGCGCACAATGTTGGGATGTTTGAGTTTGATCAGCGCGGCGGCTTCCTGCAAAAACAGACGCATGCCTTCGTTATGGTGTTCCTGTTGTTGTTCGCCCTGTGGCATGACAAAACCATCGGGCAGGCGCTGTGCCAGCTTGTTGGGCATGTATTCTTTGATGACAATTTGCAGATTGTTTTGTAAATCGGTGGCGAGGTACACAATGCCGAAGCCGCCAGCACTTAATGTACTGTTGATGCGGTAGTGTTCCAGTTCTGTACCGGCAGGAAGGGCAGTGTCAGGTTCAATCATAAATACATTACCGTTTTTTGATCACGGTGCATTGTTGCAAAGGCCGGTTCTCCGTGTGTCGATTTGGCGTTACACTGCGCTTTGATTCGCAGCACACAACCTTTCGGGAGCAATTGGAGATGATTTACAGCATGACGGCGTTTTCCCGACAGGAAGGCGATACTGAAAATGGGCACCTCGTCTGGGAATTAAGATCGGTCAATCACCGGTTTTCTGAAGTCAGTTTGCGTTTGCCGGAGGAGCTGCGTTTTCTGGAACCAAAAATCCGGGAGCAGGTGGCTAAATGCATCAAGCGGGGAAAAATTGATGCGACTTTGCGTTTTCAAACCGCCGGTCAATCGGCAGACAATGAGTCGCCGCCGTTGGACGTTGATAAGGCGCTGGTGGAAAAACTGGCTCATGTGACTCGAGAAATTGATCAGTTATTATACAGCGCGGCTCCGATCAATGCCCTGGAGGTTTTACAATGGCCCGGGGTGCTGAAGGTGCCGGAAAAAAATACTCAGCAACTGGTTGCCGATGCCCAGGTTTTGTTGGAGGCTGCACTGGTGGATTTGCTGGATTCACGGGCGCGTGAGGGTAAAAAACTCAAGACAGTGATCGAGGCACGTTGCGCCGCCATTGATGCGCAGATAAAAATAGTGATGGAGCGTTTGCCAGAGATTTTACGGGCAACACGCGAGCGGCTGGAGAAACGTCTGGCGGAAATCCAGGGTGAATTGGACCCGGCGCGGTTAGAGCAGGAAGTTGTGTTGTTGCTCAATAAGGCGGATGTAGACGAGGAGATTGAGCGCCTCAAGGCCCATGTTGGCGAAGTACGGCGGGTATTAACCCAGGATGAGCCAGTGGGTCGGCGGTTGGATTTTCTCATGCAGGAGCTGAACCGGGAGGCCAATACGCTGGGCTCAAAGTCGGTACACACCGATACCACGGCTGTTTCGGTGGAATTAAAGGTGCTGATTGAGCAGATGCGGGAGCAGATTCAGAATATCGAATAATCCGGTTCGTTGGTTACAACAGTCGGTATTTCAGGCACACGTTAACAGTCGTTATGTTTTGGGAGGATATCTGCATGACACAGCAGCAGGGTGCCAGTGGCACGCTTTATATTGTTTCAGCTCCTTCCGGTGCGGGTAAAACGAGCCTGTTAAAGGTATTGCTTGAGGGTGCGAACGGTATCGGGGTGTCGGTATCTCATACCACGCGAGTCATGCGTCCTGGTGAGCAGGATGGTGTGCATTATCATTTTGTGGATGAAAATGCTTTCAAAGAAATGATCGCACAGGGAGATTTCCTGGAGTATGCCCAAGTGTTTGATCATTATTACGGTACATCGCAGGCGGCAGTGATGGCGCAGCTGGCCCTGGGACAGGATGTTATTTTGGAAATTGATTGGCAGGGGGCTCGTCAGATACGTGAATGTTTTGTAGATGCGGTGGACATTTTTATTTTGCCACCCTCCAAAGTGGCGCTGCGGGAGCGGCTTACCGGGCGCGGTCAGGACGATGAAGCTGTTATTGCCCGACGAATGCAGGATGCGGAAGCCGAAATGTCGCACTATGATGAGTTTGATTATGTGGTGGTGAACGACGATTTTGATACCGCTGTGACAAATTTGCAGGCAATCATCAGCAGTCAACGACTGAGGATTGAGCGTCAACGTGTTAGTTTGCAGAATTTATTGGCCGATTTATTAGAGTAATGCGGCCTGTCTGTTTTTGTCCGGCCCCATCAGAGCTGTTTTAGAGCTGGTAAAGCTGGGCCCGTTTTTGTACAATTTTCCGCCCTCGTGGAAATTCACCGGTTTTGCGGTGTAGAGGGCCACATTCAAATTATCAGGATTCGTTTTTTACGGTCCACATTCAGGAGTTTTGCATCATGGCACGAGTTACCGTCGAAGATTGTCTGGAAAATGTCAACAGTCGTTTTGACCTGGTGTTGTTGGCGAGCAAGCGTGCCCGGCAACTGGTTAATGGTAAGGAGGCAATGGTGGATTGGGAAAATGACAAAGCCACAGTTGTTGCCCTGCGTGAGATTGGCGAAGGTAAAATCAGTAACAAAATACTGGAAAAAATGGCCAGTGACGAGCGCCTGGCGCGCGAAGCTGCTGAAGCAGAAGCGGCTGCAGCGGAAGCGGCTGAATTTGCCGAGCGACACGAAAACTAATACCTAACATCCGGCAAGAATTCGCACTCACGAGAGAGCACGTTCTTGCAGGGTCTGGATAATAACCGTTATATTTTCATGTGCCTTTTGGTTGAGGGCATGTGCTCGTCGGTAGAAATCCTTCTTGTCAGGATGCTCCCACCTAAAAATAGGGGGCTCCTGCTCCTCCATTGTAAAGACGTTAAGATAAAGAGAGTCCGGTGTTTCTAATCCATGATCTGTGTACTCTGCTGGAAGGGTATCTTGAACCGGATCAGGTAAAGGAAGTTTATCGGGCATATCTGTTTGGTGCCGAAGCCCACGAAGGTCAGTATCGGCTTAGCGGTGAACCCTATATTTATCATCCGCTTGCCGTGGCCAGAATCCTGGCCGAAATGCGCATGGACTACAACACCATCATTGCGGCACTGTTGCATGATGTGATTGAAGACACCGACACTGTCAGAGAAACCCTGGTGAGCAGTTTCAGCGAAGAAGTGGCCGCTTTGGTGGATGGTGTAACCAAACTGACCCAGGTTAAATTTGGCAGCAAGGCCGAAGCGCAGGCTGAAAATTTCCGCAAAATGATCCTCGCTATGGCGAAGGATATTCGCATTATTCTTATCAAGCTGGCAGATCGCCTGCACAACATGCGCACTCTGAATGTGATGCGGCCTGATAAAAAACGGCGTATTGCGCGTGAAACACTGGAAATTTATGCACCCATTGCCAATCGCCTGGGCATGAAGAATATCTGTCTGGAATTAGAGGATTTATGTTTTGAGGCAATCTATCCGTTACGTTACCGGGTGCTGGACAAAGCGGTAAAACAGGCCCGAGGGCATCGCAAGGAAATTGTCGATAAAATCCGCATTGCCATTAAAGAACGCCTGCGCAGTGAAGGGCTGGATGTTCCGGTCATTGGCAGAGAAAAACATCTTTACAGCATTTATCAGAAAATGCGTAATAAAGTGTTAACGTTTAAAGAAATTGCCGATGTTTTTGCGTTCAGGCTGGTTGTTGACAAGGTTGATACTTGTTATCGCGCATTAGGTGTCGTACACAACTTGTATAAACCGATGCCGGGCCGGTTCAAGGATTATATTGCCATACCCAAGGCCAATGGTTATCAATCTCTGCATACTATTTTGTTCAGCCCCTACGGCATTCCTATTGAAGTTCAGATTCGTTCCGAAGAGATGCAGCGTGTGGCGGAAGCCGGTATTGCCGCGCACTGGTTGTATAAAACCGGTGATGCTACGCCAGTGCATGCTACTGAGTGGCTCAAGCGTTTATTGGAAATGCAGCAAAATGCGGGCAATTCTGAAGAATTTCTTGAAAATGCAAAAATCGATTTATTTCCTGATGAAGTATATGTATTCACGCCTGAAGGCGACATCATGAATATTTCACGGGGCGCAACAGCGCTGGACTTTGCCTACGCAGTGCATACCGATGTGGGCAACACCTGTGTGTCGGTGATGATTGACCGACGCCTGTCACCATTGCGCAGCGTATTGCTCAATGGGCAAACGGTGGAAATTATTACTGCACCTGGCGCAAAGCCAAACCCGGTTTGGCTGGACTTTGTGACGACAGGTAAAGCACGCGCCAACATACGCTATTTTTTGAAGCACATGCAGCGGGATGAGGCGATCAGTTTGGGCAAACGGTTGTTAGAAAAAGCGATGGCGGCTATTTCGGTTCCCTGGGATAAAATTTCAGCAGAGTCACAGCGTGAAATTCTGAATAACCTGAATGTAAAACAACTGGATGATCTTTACGAAGATGTCAGTTTAGGAAAACGAGTGGCATCGGTGGTTGCCCGACAAATTGCAGATATACAGTCAGGCAAACATTTGCGTAACCGGGAAAGTGCCGGTGTGAAAGGCATGTTTACCCGTTATGTACCGGGCTGGATGAAAACATCAGTCAATCGCTCAGTTAATCAACCGCTGGCTATTCGTGGCACGGAAGGCTCGGTTGTTACTTATGCTAAATGTTGTCATCCGATTCCAGGTGATCCAATCCTGGGTTTCGTGAGTGCGGGTCGGGGTATTGTGATACATCTGCGCGGTTGTAAAAATGTGGGTGAATTCAAAAACAGCCCGGAGCGCTGGGTGGACGTACAATGGCAAAAAGATGTTGAGGGCTCTTACCCGGTAGATATTCGTGTGGATACGGCAAACCGGCGTGGTGTTTTGGCCACGGTGGCAGCGGTTATTTCAGATCTTGAATCCAACATTGAAAATGTATCCATTACAGAACATGATGGTCGTTATTCTACGATGATGTTTACGGTATCCGTAAAGGATCGAGTGCATTTGGCGCAGTTGATGCGACGTATAAAATCCACCAAGGGTGTGGTAAAAATTGCGCGATCAAAATCATAACAAAACAGGAGAAATTGATGAGTCAGGCGATTAATGTTGAAGTAAAAAAACGTGAAGCAATACATACCGATGCAGCACCCGATGCCATTGGCACTTATTCACAAGCGATAAAGGTTGGCGATACTGTGTACCTTTCCGGGCAAATTCCATTAGTGCCGGAAACCATGGAAGTGCTTGATGCGGATATGGCTGCGCAAATCCGCCTGGTGTTTGATAATCTGCAAGCGGTCACCATGGCAGCAGGTGGTAGTCTGGCAGATATTGCCAAGTTAAATGTTTTTCTCACGGACCTTTCTCACTTTGCGCTGGTGAATGAAATAATGGCTGATTATTTTCAGCAGCCCTATCCCGCGCGTGCTGCGGTGGGTGTTGCCAGCCTGCCCAAAGATGTTCCGGTGGAGATGGATGCTATTATGGTGCTGACTTAATTATTGCGCGCACCCTGGTCAATCCACTGACGCAATGTCTGGATTTGCCCGCTGTTCAACGGTGTCTGGTTGCCGTGCGGCATATTAATGGAAGGGTTTGCACGCCCCTCAACCAAAATAATCAAGGTGCTGGACAGGCTGTCTCCGGGTTTGATGACCGGCCCGAATTTGGTGCCTTGTAACAATGTTTCATAGCCCGATAATCTCAAACCGCTGGCAACCGTGCCCTCACCCTTTTCATCATGGCATTTCAGACAATGCTGGGTAAGAATGGGTTGTATTTGTTTGGAAAAACTGACTTCGGCAACAGGGGCTGTGCTGTCACAACTACTAAGCAGTAATGCAACGGCGACAGCAGGTAGTGTCAGACAAGTCGGTCGATATTGGTACACAGGGTGCCTCCGGCGGTTATCGATGTGAAAGTATAGCCCCTAAATCCCGCAAATGATGGTGTTTACCATGGTGCGTTTACCCGCAGGATCCCGGTAGTATGAATTGCTGCATATAATGCATGATGATTAAGGCATGAAATGTCGTTGGTTTTTCCGGGGTTTGAGGTATGTTGAATAAGAATTGAAAGTATTGATTTATACATGTATTTTAAATATAGTTTTATCGGGCCGGTGGCAATAGAGTGAAAAACGGCGATAATTATACATAACGATAGCGCTCAAGAGAGATTTCTGAATGTTGACAAAAGAGCACTGTAGCCATTTTTCCATGTTACCTGTCGGCATGCGAGTGATGTTTACCGGCACTCTGGTTGTGCTGGGAGTGGGTTACCTGTTTGCAATGATTTATATTTTTGCTTCGCATGCGGGCCGGGATGGAAACCCGGGTTTGTCAGTGGATGATTTGATTATTGCCTACAGTGGCAGCAAGTCAGATACCCGCCTTGAGGGGGCTCTGAAGGGACCCATGGCCAATATGCTGCCACAGAATGAGCGGGATGAAATTATCGCCTGGGTGCGTCGTGGGGCAGCGCAGACAGAGTACACAACACGGATTGAGCCGATTATAGAAAAGCGTTGCATGGTCTGTCATAACGGATCAAATCCGCACATAGCAAGTTTAAAAAAATACGAGGACATCATGGTAATGGCCGAATTGGATACGGGTATGGATGTTTTTACTCTTGTGCGTGTATCGCACATCCACTTGTTTGGTATTACCTTTATTTTTTATATCGTGGGTTCAATTTTTTGCCATGCTTACATTAAGCCTGTCTGGCTCAAATGCGCATTGATAGCAACGCCCTTTTTGGCAATTGTGTTGGATATAGGCTCCTGGTATCTCACTAAGGTTTATCCACCATTTGCGTGGGTAGTAATGGTGAGTGGTGCATTGATGGGTGTTTCATTTGCCGTGCAGTGGGCAATTTCAATCTATCAAATGTGGTTTTACACATTGCCGGAAGACGTGCAGACAAGTGGTGGCCATGTTTCTTAATAAATGTGTTTTATGTAAATCGCAGGACTGACGACAGTTAGAAAACCAGAGAAAACAAAAGGAGAGATAAAATGAACATATCGATTAGAGGTCTTTTGTTAAGTTCAGCAATGTTGGCAACAGCGTTAATGTTGGGTAATGCGCATGCAGGTGATGCTGTTGCAGGCAAGGCAAAAAGTGCCAGCTGTGCCGCTTGCCACGGTGTAAATGGCAAGAGCAGCATGCCGACAAATCCGCACTTGGCAGGACAACAAGAGTTGTATTTGGTTAAGGCTATCAAGGATTATCGTGATGGCAAGCGTAAAGACCCAATGATGAGTACGATGGCCGCCAAATTGAGTGATACCGATATTGCTGATCTGGCAGCATTTTTTGCCAGTCAAAAATAGGGCGTTCAGGAAAACGATGAGCCGATAGCTCATCGTTTTTCATAAACCTCAGAGGCAGTGTACAATCGCAGCGAATCCCGCCAGTGGATAAGTTGCCTTGAATCAATCGTCACCAATATCTGAAAACCCTCAAAGCCAATCATTGACCTGTTTGAAAGGCGTGGGCCCCAGTGTGCAGCAAAAGCTGGCCAATCTGGGCATTCATTACATTGCCGATTTATTATTCCACTTGCCTTTGCGTTATCAGGACCGTACCCGGACTGCCGTACTTGGCAGTTTGCACAATGGGGATGAAATTACCGTGCGGGGTGAAGTGCAGCTCACTGAAATAAAATATGGCCGCCGTCGTATGTTGTTGTCACGAATTAGTGATGGGACCGGCTTTTTAACCTTGCGATTTTTTCATTTTAATGCGCGGCAACAGGCAAGCCTTGCGCGTGGTGCCTATGTGGAATGTTTTGGCGAGGTGCGGGCAGCAGGTGGCGCTCTGGAAATGGTGCATCCAGAATATCGGGTGTTGGAGGGCGATGCCGAACCGGTCAAAAAAGAAGCTCGGCTGACTCCCGTGTATCCAACTACAGAAGGCTTGCGTCAATTAAAGTTGCGCACGTTGATTCATTCGGTATTGGCAGAACCAACATTACTTGCCGCACAATTAACGGAGTTTCTGCCCACAGAAATATTGCAGCAGGAAAAAATGCCTACCCTGCAAGCCGCCATTCATTATGTGCATTATCCACCGGTGGATGCAGATGTTCATGAATTGCAGGCGGGTGAGCATCCCATGCAGCAGCGTCTCGCTTTTGAAGAATTGTTGGCGCATCAGGTTAGTTTGCGCCAGTTGCGTCACCAGCAACAAAAAAAAGCAGCGGCGGCAATGTGTGTCAGTGGACGTTTAAAAACAGCTTTAGAGAAAAACCTGCCATTCAAGTTAACCGCAGCTCAGCAACGAGTGGTCAATGAAATAAAATCAGATCTGGGTCAGCCGCATCCGATGCAACGTCTGGTACAGGGTGATGTGGGTAGTGGCAAAACCATTGTCGCGGCAATGGCAGCCCTGCAAGTCGTGGAGGCGGGTTTTCAGGTGGCGGTAATGGCCCCCACAGAATTGCTTGCTGAACAGCACCGCATCAATTTTACGCAGTGGTTATCCGCATTGGATGTATCTGTATTTTGGCTCTCCGGTAAAATAAAAGGAGCGGTGCGCAAAGATACCCTGGTAGCGATGAATGATGGCAGTGCGCAGGTGATTGTGGGTACCCAGGCCTTGTTTCAGAAGGGCGTGGCATTCAGACAGCTCGGACTGGTGATTATTGATGAGCAGCATCGTTTTGGTGTGCATCAGCGGTTGTCATTGCGCAACAAGGGGGCGAGTGATGGTGTGCATGGCGAAAGTTTTCCGCATCAGCTGGTGATGACTGCGACCCCGATTCCACGCACTCTGGCACAGACAGCCTACGCTGATCTGGAAGTGTCGGTTATTGATGAATTACCGCCAGGCCGTAGTCCGGTGGACACAGTGGTGATTTCAGAGCAACGTCGTGATGAAGTCGTGGCACGTACCCATAAGGCGTGTCAGGGTGGCCGACAGGCTTACTGGGTGTGCCCGCTGGTGGAAGAATCTGAAAAGCTGCAATGTCAGGCCGCACAGGAAACGGCGGAAGCCTTACAAATGGCGTTGCCGGACTTGCGCATTGGTTTGGTGCATGGTCGGCTTAAAGCGGCGGAAAAAGCCAAAGTGATGGCGGTATTTAAAGCAGGTGACATTGATTTGCTGGTGGCCACCACGGTGATTGAGGTGGGTGTCGATGTGCCCAATGCGACGCTGATGATTATTGATAATGCGGAGCGCCTGGGACTATCACAATTACATCAGTTACGTGGTCGTGTGGGCCGGGGGACGCAGCAAAGCAGTTGTGTGTTGCTTTATGGTTCGGCGTTATCAAAAACAGCCCGGGCGCGTCTGGCGATTTTACGGGAAAGCAATGATGGTTTTGTGGTGGCACAGCGGGATCTGGAAATTCGTGGCCCGGGTGAATTGCTGGGTACCCGGCAAACGGGGCTGGTCAATTTGCGTATTGCTGATTTCCAACGAGATCAAGCATTGATTCCGCGTATTGCCCGGTGCGCTGAACTTTTGCTGAAAGAGCATCCTGAAAGCGTGGCTCCGTTGATGCGACGTTGGCTGGGTGATGGTTTGCAATACGGCAAGGTGTGAGAAAAATACAGGCGGGCTCAAGGAAAGAAAAGTGAATGACGGGGCTGTTTTCTTGACTATTCAAATGTCTGCGTCTAAATACTCCGTTGAATCATCATTATTCCTCTCAGGTGGTGATTTCGTTTAACGGCCTTTCCCCAAGGCCGTTTTTTTGTCCATTAATTAAAAAACCCACCTCTTGGGTGGGTTCTTGTGCATTGTTCCGACAGGGATCAGGAACTTACTTCTTTTGTTGCTCTTTTTTTCTTTCTCCGTTTTCTTTTTGGTTTATTCAGCGCTTTGTCAGCAGAGGCCAAAGCTTTGGCGTAGACCGTTGCACGTTTAGATGCGATCTTAAGTGAGGACAGCTCTGCAATGGCCAATGATTTTTCAGTTGTGATTTTGGCCGCTTCTTTTTTATTTACCGAAATGTCTTTTTCTATACCTTTGAGGGCTTTTCGGTTGGCTGCACTGGCGTCCTTGTTTAACGCTGCCTTGGCTGCTTTTTTCTTTTTCATCAGAGTTGCCAGCTTTTTCGCGAGGCGTTTGGATTCAGCTAACAGTTTTTTCTTGTTTTTGGTTATATCGATAACGGCTTTCGATGTTGACGCTGCCGCATTTGCCAAGGTGGCAATGGCATCATCGACAGATTTTAGCGATTTATCACTTGATATGCTGGATCTAGCTTTCTTTTTTACGGCCATGAGTAAAGTGCTCCTGTTTGATATAAAGCATGCATTTTGACATTTCTTATAATTTAATGAAAGGGAGTGTTTAATTTAATGAAAAAGAGTATTCGCGGAAGCTTGCAGCAATAGTTTTGAATTTTAAAAATTTCAAAAGCATTGGGAATGCTTTCAACGGGGAAAACTCGACATTAAAATTGGAACTGATTAATTTTCCATGCAGTTTTATATGTTTTTTAGCTAGCAGAGCATTATTTTTGTTTTATCGGAAAAAATAGCATTACAGAAATAAGGATTAATGTGTGATTTTTCTCATCATTTTTATCTGCGCGATTCATGTTTTTCTGAGTTATGAGTTCGTTAACGGCGGATAATTTAGGG
The DNA here is from genome assembly GCA_021648485.1 of Gammaproteobacteria bacterium. Classification (GTDB taxonomy): domain Bacteria; phylum Pseudomonadota; class Gammaproteobacteria; order SZUA-152; family SZUA-152; genus SZUA-152. The sequence goes on along the minus strand of JAKISS010000004.1, from coordinate 35,932 downwards.
GTTATAGAGGGATTGAATAGGAATTATACGGATATCGAGCAGTTTTATAGAGTGAAGTAGGCAAATACAGGAAAAGATAAATTAGCATTAAGTCCATTTTTTTAGTATGGTTATTTTGCCGTAAGTTTGTAAATTTTAGCGATACTGAAAATCAAAGGTAAACTGAGTTACTACAAAATATCAGTTAAAGAGCTGGTGTATATACCCATAGCGATTGAAATTACGATTCCATGATTTCATTGCATGCCCGCTTTATGTCATCTGTATCACTTCGTTGAAATTAATATGGCGCAGACTAAAAACCTGAATTTCAAACGCCGTGGCATATCAAAATGCCTTGATAGCGTGTGCTAGATTTCACTAAAAATAATGATTGTCATAGTCTGATTATGTAATTCATGTTTTGTACCGGGGGAAAATGGAGAAATTTCTCCGTAGGAATAAAAGCCAGTGAGGATGGGATGTGGCCCCAGCATTTTCCGGATACCCTCGACTTCTTTCTTTGTTTTTTGTCTGAGCGCCATTTTGCGTTTGACGCAGCTGATAAGAACGGCAAGTTCAGCAGGGGCGGTATCGAGCGCCGGAGGACTGATTTTGGTTGCAGCTATTGTGTCATCCGTAGGCCGGTTAATATCTTCCTTTACCCGGTGGGCATGACTGCTTGCGGATATATTGTCAGCAAAGCCCATATTTTGTTCATTTTTATCAGCGCTGAGAGAGGTTTTTGCCAAGCTGGTGTCATTGCTTACAGAGTGAGAATCCAATGGGGATTGTGTGTTTGTAGCGAGCAGATGGGCAGCATGCTCGCCCAGATGTGATTTGTAGAGTTCCAGTGCAGACTGTCCATCCATTTCATAGAGCGTGTTACTGTTGATGTGTGTGCCAGGATTCTCAGGCTCAAGGGAGCTCCAATTTCCCAGTGAGCTAAAGCCAATTTTGAGTTCTTTGCCATATAGACCGACCAGTGTGACGAGATGGGATTGTGCTGCGTCCTGCCATAACACCAGAGTTTCCTCGAAACGACCTGCATCACCCGACAGCCCCCCTGTAATAGTGATGCCTGCTGGAAGTTGCTCACTCAACCCGGTGATTAATTCATTGCTGTTGATATTAAGGCCGTCAGATAGCACGAAAACATGGCGAAGTCCTTGGTGAGAAATAGCCTGGGCCAATTTTGTACCGCAGCGAAAACTGTCTTCTGAATTATTGACTCTGACATATGTTGTTTGTAACCGGGTATGTTCAAAATGGATAGCGGTTACGGATAAAGAGTCATTTAGCACGCTAGCATCAAAAATTTCGCCTGCGGTAGAACAACCGCTAATAAGCGCGTTTGGATAAGCTTTCCGAATGTTGCGGATATGCCATTTGTTTTTTAGATGTTCAGTAGAACCAAAGACCAGTACCCAGTTGGCATCGGCGGCCAGTTTTCCCGGAATTTCAGGATTCCATCCGGCAGATTGTGTCCACTGCATTTGCTCAATTTTCATATCCTGGATTATTCCTTGCTAGCATAAAGTTGATAGGCTGATTCAGGCGTTTCTACTCGCGCTGGCGCAAAAGCGTGGGGCGGATGTTTTTCGCTGTAACCGCTCTTATTTTTCTGAGTTTCTAACGGGGTTGATGCTCCCCCGGGTTGGGTTTGTATCGGTTGTCTTTTGGTTGATTTGATGACATTTCATGCATGCGGAACCAAAGCTTGGTGTTGCTAGTATGTTTGTTGATGGGTTTAGATTAAATGGCATGTGTCATTAGCGGCACCTGGTTAATATAGTTGCGAGCCGACACTGCTGGCATCACACGTTTCCCAAAGAATAATAGTGTGTATTTGTTAGTGTTAAAGGTCTTTGTGTTTCGTGACCTCGTTAAATTGGGTAAATTTTGATCACTGACTGTAAATTATTTTTATGTATTAGAATGGGGAAATCTACAGGTTTTTAGTCGAAACTGATACTTTTCTTTTTGTGTGGTCAACTGTCGCTATCAAATAAGTACACTTAGTTAAAAGTGCAAAGCTCAGCCATTCTTTTGGGGCTCCGTGGTTAACAAATATTTCACGGGAACCCTGTAGGCTGGCCAGTATAGTTTTTGTTAAACTGCTGGTTTCTGTTGTTTGCGAGTGTTTGGTTGCGGAATATGCAAATATAGGCGATAGAGAGCTAAGTATTACCACAGTATTTTGGTAGGGGGAGGCTTTATAATTTATTGAAAAAACACAAGGTTTGTGGAAATATAGTCGTTGTTGAACGTGATGTTTTATTTGCATGTCGTGTATCTAAATAGTAAATATTTACGGATACATATTGATGCACAACAGTAGCTTGCTGGATATGCTTGGTCATACGGAAATGTCTTGTCATTAAAGGAGAGTTAAAGAACCTGATACCTACATTAACTGGAAATTTTTACACTATTTTTATGGATAAAGATACATTATTTTCATCGAGTAAAGCGGGGTTCACTGGCGCAGACCTGATTCTATATTTTCTTGAACAAATAGGCGTTGAATATATATTTGGAATACCCGGTGGCGCGATTGAACCACTGTATGACTCGCTTGCCCGAAGTGCCCGAAATAATGGAATTAGGCCGATTGTTACCCGTCATGAGGCAAGTTCTGTTTTTGCCGCTGATGGTTACACAAGGCAAACTGGAAAGCTTGGCGTCTGTTGCGCAACAACGGGCCCAGGAGCGACCAATTTAATCACCGGTGTTGCTAATGCCTATGCGAATCATGTTCCCTTATTGGTGATAACCGCACAAACAGCTCTGCCAACGTTTGGGCGGGGTGCATTTCAGGAATCATCTGACGCAGGTATAGACGTGGTAGGCATGTTTCAATATTGCACACGCTACAGCAGTCTCGTTTCCCATACCGACCAAATTGAGCAGAAACTTGTCACTGCCATCATGACGGCAATGCATTCTCCAAAAGGTCCGGTGCATCTCAGTATTCCAATTGATGTCTTGCGTACAATGGCGCGCCCGCCTCATGAACATGTTGACCTCAATAAATTGCTCAGAGCAAACGCCACTTGCGATCAAACTGCATTGCGCGAACTTTATTCAAATATTGTTAAAAATAATAAATTTGCATTGGTATTGGGTGGGGAGTGTGGGGAAGCTACCGGTCTCATTTTGGAGCTGGCCGGGTTGCTGGATGCAAGCATTGTTACCACTCCGCATGGTAAGGGGCTGGTAGGTTCAAACCTTAGTTGTTACAAAGGCGTCATCGGTTTTGCAGGGCACGATAGTGCGCGAAGAGCGCTGAGTGAAGAGAATGCGGATATTGTCATTGCGATTGAAACGAACCTGAGTGAATGGGCGAGCAGTGGTTGGAGCGAAGATTATCTTCTTAACAAGCGTTTAATACATATCGACTCGACAGAAGAAAATATGACGCGATCCCCTATGGCAAGGTTACACGTTCGGGGGAATATTCTGGCCATCTTTGAGCAGCTGCTAGAGTTGATCAGAAGCAATAGGCCCGTATTAAGTGCGCCTGAAAATATCAATACACCTTCTGGTTTGCATGCAACGCTGACGCCTGATGAGCAGGAGCTTATGCTTTCTGATGCAATACCCATTAAGCCTCAACGATTAATGTATGAGCTAAATCAATTGTTCCCGTCGAATACCCGTTTCTTTGCGGATACAGGAAACAGTGTTGCGTGGGCGATACACTATCTTCAGCCGACAGATCGGCGCAGTGTCAGGCGGCGCGGTATCAATGCCGGATTGTTTCGGAGCAGTATTGAGTTTTCATCAATGGGCTGGGCAATCGGTTCATCCGTAGGGGCTGCATTAGGTTATCAGGATGGCCCCGTCGTGTGTATTACCGGTGATGGCAGCTTTATGATGCATGGACAGGAATTAAGTGTTGCTGTTGGTGAAAAGCTTTCCATTGTTTTTGTCATTCTGAATGATGCAGCTTTAGGTATGGTTAAGCATGGGCAGCGATTGAATAATGCTGAGCCAATTGCGTTCGAGCTTCCACCCACAGACTTTTGTGCGATAGCTAAAGCGATGGGGGCAAAGGGATATATTGTCAGGTCTTCAGATGATCTGCAAAGTCTGGATTTTGATAGCTTGATTTCAGGCCGTGGCCCTGTCGTACTTGATGTAAGAATCGATGGAGAAGAAATACCGCCAATGGGTGTGCGAATTCAGGGGCTGACCGCAGGATAACGGACGCATAACATTTTTTAATGGCGATTATCCCGCATCAGCACATCCATTGCCGCATTGATGGCTTGTAAGCGTTGTTTGTCACCGCCACGATCAGGGTGGTGTTCCATGACCAGTCGTCGATGTCGGGTTTTAATGGTTGTCCAATTAACGGGGTCATTTAATCCTAATTCCTCCAGTGCATGGTGTCTGTCATCATTGTGGACAAAGCGCTGCCAGAATTTCCCCAGCAATAACTCGATATCATTGGCATCAGTGTTGTTCAGGTTGTGAATGTTCAGATAATAGTCGCGTAGTGGGTTGTGTGTAGATAATGCTGGGCAGGAGGTGCTGTTGCCGGGGATTAGCTGTATACACAATGGGCTGATTTCAAGATGGATTCCATCGTTGTGCCACAGTTGGTCGTGTAATTGGTAAAGGTTGTGAAAAAGAAAAAAATGCGTTTGAAATAATGACAGATTGTCGCGCAGGCAGTCGGTATCAAAATGAGATTCGCCAGCAGAGCCCAGTATGCAAATCAGTTCGTATTCACTGATGCCGGTAGGGTGAGCGCGCAACACTTTTAGTAGCCGTTGCAAAAACAATGGCTGTGCTGGAAAAGTGTTGGCGCTCATGTCAGCGGCGAATGAAGCTTCAGTCTGGGTATTTCACGCGTTATTCTAAACCCGACAGGCTTTTGGTTAGTTGACTTTGATCAACTCGATTTCAAAAATCAATGCTTCATTGGGGCCAATGATGCCGCCAGAGCCGCGTTCGCCGTAGGCCAGTTCGGCTGGAATAAACACCTGCCATTTATCACCTTCATGCATCAATGGTAGTACTTCTTTCCAGCCAGGGATGACTTGGTTAACGTTAAATGTGGCTGGTTGGTTCCGACTATAAGAGCTGTCGAATTCACTGCCATCAATCAAGGTGCCTTTATAATGAGCAGTAATTGACGAGTCAGCAGCGGGTTGTTTGCCTTTGCCCATGCTGATGACTTTGTATTGCAGTCCACTGTCACGGGTAATGACATCTTTTTTCTTTTTGTTGGCGGCCAAGTAGGCTTCGCCAGCAGCCTTGGCTTTTTCGCCATTAGCAGCGCGCGCAGCCAGCATTTTTTGCTGTGCTGATTCCATGGTGGCACGCATTTCGTCGGCACTTAGTTGTGGTGTTTTGTCACCCAATACATCGTTGATCGCTTGCGACATAGCGTTGGTATCAATTTCCAGGTTGTCACGTTTAAATCCCTGGCCGATCTGGAAGCCAATGGCATAACTGAATTTTTCTTTGTCGGTGTCAGGTTTTGCTGCGCTGATGGCGGTACTGTGCAGAGCAATAATGGCAGCGAGGCCGCTAAATAATAGTGAGTTTTTCACATTGTTTCCTTGTTTGTTAAGGTTTCAGGGTGGGTAAATAATAATGCAATATTGTTACAGATATTGAGCCCAGTCAAAAACTGGATCACCAATCACCAGAAAATAAGGGTTCAATAGCTCATCCTTGGTATTGTACCGCAGAGGTTGCATATCGGTCTTGGTAATACGTCCGCCAGCTTCTTCCACTATGCATTGTGCGGCGGCGGTGTCCCATTCCGAGGTGGGTCCCAGGCGCGGATAGATGTCAGCGTGACCTTCAGCCACCAGACAGGATTTCAGTGAGCTGCCCATGCTGATTATTTCGTAATCACCAACTTTCTGCAGAAAAGCTTCCAGCGAGTCGCCGCGGTGTGAGCGACTGCCAGCAATAACCGTGTTGCCGACAGTTTTTCGCCGGGTGTGAATAGCAATGCTTTTACTTCCGTTATTACTTATGTCACCCGGGGTTTTTTTGAAAGCACCCATGCCGCGTGCAGCATAATAGGTAGCGCCGGTAACAGGGGCATAAACAACGCCGAGTACTGATTCGTGATTGTCGATCAGTGCGATGTTAACGGTAAATTCGCCATTGCGTTTAACAAATTCACGAGTGCCATCCAGAGGGTCCACCAACCAGTAGCGCTGCCATAGGGTGCGTTGTGCAAAGGGAATAATGGCAGATTCTTCCGAAAGAACAGGAATGTTCGGCGTAAGCCGGTTAAGGCCTTCGATAATAATATGGTGGGCGGCCATGTCAGCGGCAGTGAGAGGGGTATTGTCGGATTTTTGTTCGACGCCAAAATCAGTATTATAAATTTCCAGGATGCGGTGTCCCGCCACAATTGCCAGCTTGATAATGTCGTCGATTAATTCATTGCTCACAATATGCGCCCCTGCTGCGGAAATAAGAGTGGAACCTGCTATGCGGTTCGTGTTGCCAAGTGTGCTTGCACCATAAATAAAGCAGCAATGCTGCGTGCTTCGGTACATTCCTTTTGTTTTAACAGTTCGGGCAGGGCATCCAGTTGCCAGGGTACTACATCTATTTTTTCAGGTTCGTCTCCATCGTGTTGCTCTTCGTAAAGATCTTCCGCCAGCACGATATGTGTTTCATGGCTGAGGTATCCCGGTGCAACGGTCAGGCTGGTGAAGTGCTGGAGTTTGCGGGCACCGTAGCCGATTTCTTCCATGATTTCACGATTAGCAGCAGTAAGCAGAGGTTCGTTGGTCTCGATGCGTCCTTTGGGCAGGGCCAGTTCGTAGCGATGAACGCCCGTGGCGTATTCGCGAATCAGTAATACGGTGTTGTCATCGAGCATAGGAACAATAAGCACGGCACCGTGTTCAGAGCCGATCAATCGCTCATGACGAACTTCGGTGCCATTGGAAAAACGCAGGTCACGTTGCTCGATTCGGAAGATATTAGTGCGCGCAATAATTTCTGAGCGCAGCACTTCCGGCTTGGTGCGTAGTGTTTTCTTTTGAGGGGGTTTTTCGCTCATGGTGAGCCCTTATCCCGTTTTGAGGTGCGTGTTGGCTGATAGGCTTATTGCGATTGAGGCATTGATTATACGCTCTTTTCATTCCACAGCACCGTAGAATTTCTTGCAGCCGACCTGTTGTTACACATCATCCCACCGGGTGCAAGGGGGCTGACTTTCGCCTAAAAACACCTGTTTTTGGTGGTGCTGCGGAATGAATATGATACACGCTTAACACTTAGATCCCGGTTATCTATGAGTATAGGTACATGCCAAATGAGCATCAATTTATTTTCATGTGAGCGCCATAGTAGCTGTTGAATAGTGTGATAGCACGAAAAAAAGGCGAAAAATATTTTTGTGGCGTTGCTTAAAAGGCCAAAAGAGTCTATAAAACAGGGCAAATCGATGAAGGTCGGTTTGTTAACAGTATTGCTCGGCCGTAAACCGGATTCTGTTCGTCAAAAAATTAATCATACTCAAGTAATTACCCAACTGGGAGAGTGCAAATGGTAAAGAAGAAAGCAGTAAAAAAGAAAGCCTCGAAAAAGAAAGCCGCAAAAAAAGCAGCGCCAGCAAAGCGCGTGGCCGCAATTAAAGAGCCAATGACAAAAACAGCATTGTTTGCCAATATTGCGGAGGTCACTGAACTCTCCAAGAAAGATGTCGTCAAGGTGTTTGAGGCTTTGTCAGATGTCATTAATGGTCACATCAAAAAGAATGCCGTCGGTACATTTACCCTGCCAGGTCTCCTCAAGATAAAAACGGTGCGTAAGCCCGCCACCAAAAAACGCAAAGGCGTTAATCCTTTCACTGGCGAAGATACTATCTTTAAGGCCAAGCCAGCGCGTACAGTAGTTAAGGTTTTACCCTTGAAAAAGATGAAAGATATGACCAGCTAAACGTATTTTTTATTATCATTGGAAAAATACTGAAAGTGGGGGCCATCGGCCCCCACTTTTTTTGTCTGGCTATTGGTCGGTGATTTTTAGGTTGGGGTTAACGTATCAATGGGCCAGCGAGGTTGTGCGCCAAAGTGTTTGTCTTGCTTTTGTCCTGTTGCCAGCCGCAAAGAGCCTGCGAAGGCGATCATTGCACCGTTATCGGTGCAGAATGCTGGACGGGGATAAAAAATCCCGAAGCCTTCTTTTTCCGCGAGCTGGGAAAGCCGTTCCCGCAAAGTGTGGTTGGCGCTGACGCCACCGGCAATGACCAGCCGCTTTAATCCGGTCTGTTGTAGCGCACGTTTGCATTTGATGGCAAAGGTCTCTGCTACAGCGTCTTCAAAAGCGCGAGCGATATCGGCGTGAGTTTGCTGCGGGTTTATGTTGTCCGCAGTGTTGTCGCGTAACGTGGTAATGGCAAAGGTCTTGAGTCCACTGAAACTGAAATCGAGCCCGGGACGGTTGGTCATGGGTCGGGGAAAATGGAAGCGCTTCGGGTTGCCTTGTTTTGCCAATTTCGCCAGAGCAGGGCCGCCGGGGTAATCCAGTCCTAGCAGTTTGGCCGTTTTGTCGAAGGCCTCCCCGGCAGCATCGTCAAGGGTTTCGCCGAGAATGGTGTACTGTCCCACGCCGTTTACCTCTACCAGCAGGGTGTGTCCACCGGAGACCAGCAGGGCGACAAAGGGGAATGCCGGTGGGTTTTCTTCCAGCAGGGGAGCCAGCAGATGCCCTTCCATGTGATGCACCGCCACGGCTGGTACGTCCCAGGCCCAGGCCAGGCTGCGACCGATGCTGGTGCCGACTAATAATGCACCCACTAGCCCTGGTCCAGCGGTATAAGCGACACCAGTGATGTCTTGTTTGTTGCGGTCGGCATCGTTGAGCACCTGTTGAATCAACGGCAGAGTTTTGCGCACATGGTCGCGGGAGGCCAATTCCGGCACTACACCGCCATAATCAGCATGGAGTTCGATCTGACTGTAAAGCGCATCGGCGAGTAGGCCGTGTTCATTATGGTAAAGCGCGATACCGGTTTCGTCGCAGGAAGTTTCGATGCCTAAGGTCAAGGATGGGGTTTGATAAGACACTTTTCTGTACTCTATGGGGAGTTTTTGGTCGGATACTTTGCATTTGTGTGCGTAAATGACTAGAATTCCCGGCTCGCTGCGCTGGCTGGGTCTCCATGTCCTGTGGCATCGCAAAGTAAAAGAAAGAATGTATCGTAAAGTATGTTTACTGTAAAAGGATTGGAAAACCAATGCCGAATGTTCGTGTAAGAGAAAATGAGCCCTTTGATATCGCGCTGCGTCGTTTCAAGCGTTCTTGTGAAAAAGCCGGAGTGCTCACTGAGGTGCGTCGTCGTGAATTTTACGAAAAGCCCACCCAGGCACGTCAACGTAAAATGGCTGCTGCGGTTAAGCGTCAGCTGAAAAAAACTTCCCGGGATATCACGCGCCGTAAGCGTCTCTACTGATTCCCGATGTTTGCTCCCTGCTGATGACAGCAGAGAGTGAAGATTTCCTTATCTGTTTTTTTTCACTGCTCAGGTGACCTCATGACTGATTCAGCGCTCAAACAAAGATTGACTGAAGACATGAAAACCGCGATGCGCAGCAAAGACAAGCCGCGCTTGGGCGTGGTGCGTTTGGTGCTGGCTGCCATTAAGCAGCGCGAAGTTGATGAACGTATCGATCTGGATGATGCGCAGGTACTGGCAGTGTTGGATAAGATGGTCAAGCAGCGTCGTGATTCGGTAAAACAGTTCGAAGATGCGGGGCGTCAGGAGCTGGCTGATCAGGAAAGCTATGAGATCAGTGTCTTGCAGGAATATCTGCCCGCTGCGCTGGACGAAACCGAACTTGATGCGTTGATTGCTGTTGCAATCGATAGTGCTGGCGCTGAATCCATGAAAGACATGGGCAAGGTGATGGCTGTACTTAAGCCCCAGGTGCAGGGACGAGCGGATATGGGTGCGGTTAGTCAGAAAATTAAACAGCGACTGGCCGGGTAGTACAAAGAGAGTCGTGCTCGGGGAATAAAGGCCTGATTGTCAGGAAAAGCCGGACCCTGGATGCTCGCTCCTGGTCACTTCTATTTGTTCACACGAATTTTTCGGGTTTACCATGCTGTCCCGAAAGCCCGGGCGTTATAGAATCCTCTCATGTCTGGCCGTATCCCCACTTCTTTTATTGACGAGCTGCTAGTGCGCGTGGATATTGTTGATGTTATCGACAGTCGTGTGCAGCTGAAAAAGACGGGTCGTGAATATCAGGCCTGTTGTCCCTTCCATAACGAAAAAACCCCCTCGTTTACCGTTAGTCCCGATAAACAGTTTTATTACTGCTTCGGTTGTGGTGCGCATGGCTCGGCGCTGGGTTTTCTCATGGAATACGAGCATCTGGATTTTGTGGAGGCTGTGGAGGAATTGGCCTCTGGGGCTGGCATGGAAGTGCCGCGCGAAGCGGGTCAGGTTTTCAGCGGGCAAAGCCATCATGATCTTTATGCGGTAATGGAAAAGGCCGCGCAATTTTATCGTCAGCAGCTGAAACAACATGAGCAAGCGACGCGTGCCACGGAATATCTCAAAGGCCGCGGCCTCACCGGTGAAGTGGCTGCTGCGTTTGAGCTGGGCTTTGCGCCGCCGGGCTGGAATAATCTTGGTGTTTGTTTGCTCGCCCAGGGTGTAAGCGAAACACAGCTGGTACAGGCCGGGCTGATCGTGAAAAAAGACAGTGGTGGTTATTACGACCGGTTCCGTGAACGCATTATGTTTCCAATCCGTGATCGTCGTGGTCGGGTGATAGCTTTTGGTGGGCGACAGTTGGGTGGTGATGACGGCCCCAAGTATCTTAACTCCGCAGAAACGGCGATTTTTCATAAAGGTCGCGAGCTTTATGGCTTGTTTCAGGCTCGCAAGGCGGAGCGCAAACTTGAACGATTACTGGTGGTGGAAGGTTACATGGATGTGGTGGCATTGGCGCAATTCGGTGTGCGCAATGCAGTGGCTACCCTAGGCACGGCCACCACGCATGACCATCTGGAACGTTTGTTCCGGGTGGTGTCGCAGATCGTATTTTGTTTTGACGGTGACCGCGCCGGACGACAGGCGGCGTGGCGCGCGCTGGAAAATGCGTTGCCGATATTGAGTGAAGGACGACAGATTCTGTTTATGTTTCTGCCCGATGGTGAAGATCCGGACACATTGGTGCGTAAAGAGGGCAAGGATGGATTCGAGGCGCGGGTCACAGACGCCACCTCATTTTCCGACTATTTTTTTGGCGAGCTTAGTGCCGCCGTTGATATGGCGAGTATCGATGGTCGGGCCCGGTTGGTGGAGCAGGCGAGACCATTGCTGGAAAAGCTGCCAAAAGGTGTATTTCGGCACATGATGGCTGCACGTTTAGCGGAAATCGCCAAAGTTGATGTTTCAGCCCTTGGAGGGTTGATGACCACAAGGCGTTCTTCATCACGGGCTTCGTTTCGAGCAACGCCTGTTAAAGGCGCGCCATCTCTCATGCGCACAGTCATTCAGCTGTTATTGCACCGGCCAGCGTTGATCGCATGCATTGATGACTGGTCAATACTGCAAGGACTGGAACAGCCTGGCCTGCCTTTATTGCAGGGACTGGTTGAATTGTTGCAACAGAGCCCACAACTTAGTTGCGGTGCCATTGTCGAACATTGGCGCGCCCAAGGGCGGAGTGAAGAGGCCGGACATCTTGCCCGGTTGGCAGGGCAACCGTTGATGCTGTCAGAAGATGGGTTGGAAGTAGAGTTTATTGCAGCGGTCGAAAAGCTGGTTATGTTGCGGGATGAGCAGCGCTGGGAATATCTGGAATCGAAGGTACAGCTGGGTTCGGCCAGCGATGCCGAAAAAAGCGAATATTTTGCGCTAAGCTCCAGAGGTCGTCAGCAATAAATTGTACGTTTAATATACACTACCACCATGCGGTCGAAACTGGTCGCCAAAGTTTGGAAAAGTCGGTTATAATGGTCGGCTATTTTGGGTCGGTGTTGAGGGCTGGTCAATTACATGTCTATGAATGCAGAGCAACAATCGCAATTAAAACTGTTGATCGCGAAGGGTAAGGAACAGGGCTACCTGACATATCGGGAAGTCAATGATCACCTGCCCAGCGGTATTGTCGAAACGGATCAGATTGAAGACATCGTCCGCATGATCAACGATATGGGTATCGTTGTGCATGAAGTGGCTCCAGACAAAGACAGTATCGTGCTGTCTGAAGATGGCGTGTCTACTGATGAAGATGCTGCCGAGGAGGCTGCTGCCGCACTGGCTAAAATTGACAGCGATTTTGGTCGTACCACTGACCCCGTACGCATGTACATGCGTGAAATGGGCACGGTGGAGCTGTTGACCCGCGAGGGTGAGATTGTCATCGCCAAGCGCATTGAAGATGGCATTAATCAGGTGATGAATGCTCTGTCACATTATCCCGGTACTATTCGCACAGTATTGGACATTTCTGAAAAAGTGGAAGCGGGTGAAACCCGGCTTACCGATTTGCTTTCCGGTTTTGTGTCGGAAGACGATGAGATCCCTGCGCCTGCTCCCGCGCCAGCGGCAAATAAAAATGACAAGACATCTGAGGATGGCAAGTCTGATGATGAGGAAGAGGCTGTAGACACTGGCCCCGACCCTGAAGAGGTCAAAGAGCGTTTTGCCTCCATCAAAAAATTGTTTACGCGCCACAATAAGGCTGCAGAAAAATATGGTCGTGCAGATGAACGGTGTACAAAAATGTATACCCAGATGGTCAGTGAACTGGCGGAAATCAAGCTGGTAGCCAAAGTATCAGAAATGCTGGTGTCCAATGTGCGTGAAATCGTGAACAGTGTGCGCGTCCACGAACGAGTGATCATGGATATTTGTGTCGGTAAAGCTCGTATGCCGCGCAAGGATTTCATCACCTCTTTTCCTGATAATGAAACTGACCTGGGCTGGTTGCAACGACAGATTGATGCCAAAGAAAGTTATTCTGCGGTGCTTGCGGATTATGCGGATGAAATTCGTCGTGCTCAAAACAAATTGGTGGCTTTGCAGGAAGAAGCGGGTATCTCCATTGCCGAGATCAAAGAAATTAATCGCAAGATGTCCATTGGTGAAGCCAAGGCCAGGCGCGCCAAAAAGGAAATGGTGGAAGCCAACCTGCGTCTGGTGATTTCCATCGCCAAAAAATACACCAATCGTGGTTTGCAGTTTCTCGACCTGATCCAGGAAGGTAACATTGGTTTGATGAAAGCCGTGGACAAGTTTGAATACCGTCGTGGTTATAAGTTTTCGACTTATGCGACCTGGTGGATTCGTCAGGCTATCACCCGTTCGATTGCGGATCAGGCGCGCACCATTCGTATTCCCGTGCATATGATCGAGACCATCAACAAACTCAATCGCATTGCTCGACAAATGTTGCAGGAAATGGGACGTGAACCTACGCCGGAAGAATTGTCAGAACGCATGGAAATGCCGGAAGACAAAGTACGCAAAGTGCTGAAGATTGCCAAAGAACCTATTTCCATGGAAACCCCCATTGGTGATGATGAGGATTCACGTCTGGGTGACTTTATTGAAGATGCCAACCTGCTGTCACCAGTGAATTCGGCTACCTTCGAGGGTTTACGTGAAGCCACGCTGGATGTGCTGGATGGCCTTACTGCCCGTGAAGCTAAAGTGTTGCGCATGCGTTTTGGTATTGATATGAACACCGATCATACGCTGGAAGAAGTCGGCAAACAGTTTGATGTGACGCGTGAACGTATTCGTCAAATCGAAGCCAAGGCTCTACGCAAGCTGCGCCATCCCAGCCGTTCGGACAACCTGCGCAGTTTTATTGACGCAGAAAAAACCGAACAGTCTTCGTCGGGGTCTTAGTCAGCGACCTTTTCAGCCCCGCAATTTTCCTGATCGCGGGCAAGATGTTAGAATTGCCCACGTTTGGGCCTGTAGCTCAGTTGGTTAGAGCAGGGGACTCATAATCCCTTGGTCGTAGGTTCAAGTCCTACCGGGCCCACCATTAAAATCAATAGGTTACATAATCCCGCCTAGAGTGGGATTTTTTATGTAGACAGGATGAAGGGTGCGAGACGCTTGCAGGCCTTAGTGTCGTTGGTTCGATTCCACCTCTGGCCATCAATTAAATCAAGCGGTTACTCATGCTTTTACTTTGACCCGCATATTTGATCGAGAACTTAAAGAATAATTCCGAAAAGGCCGATGCGCTAACTAACGTATTGCGAACATCAAATTCCAGCCCCCAGCCCTTTTGTCAGCTTTCTAAGTATTCTCCTGAAAGTCTAATTATTTTCCGGGAAGTCTAAGTGTTTTTCTGGATTTGTAAGTGTTTCTGGAGTAAAACTATGAGAAAGGCATTCCTAAGCCAAAGTATAACTAATAAAACGTGCGTGTAAAGGTTGAAATGAAAGCAATAGGATATAGCTATCTAAACAAATACTACAACTTGCTGCTCCCAAAACTGGGAGTCGAAGTCTATCAAGACCCAAAAGCTGAAGTGGAAAGCACCATAAATTATGGGGCATCGAAACGAAGAATAATTCCTGGCACTAGAAAAATCATAGATACACCATACGATAATATGGTTATTGCAATTAAATACCAAGGAATTCGGTTGCACTTTTTTGCGGCGATTTTCCAGCAAATTAATGTAGCAGAACTTACAGACTTTATTAAAAGCAAACCGCACTCGGCTTATAACCGGGTGATTTGGTATTTGTATGAGTGGATTAAAGGCGAGATGCTTCAAATAGAAAGCCTATCTTCTGGGAATTATATAAAGTTATTTGATGAAAAGTATTATTACACGCTGAAGGTGGGAGACAGAGATAAGCGTACCAGGGTTATCAACAATGCCCTTGGCACGAAAGAATTTTGTCCAACCATTAGAAAAATACCAGAGATATGCAAGCTTGAAAAAGTGGATGTGTATGAGACAGCATACGAACAGATGCAAGATTTAGGAAAAAACCTCCCAGCCGATGTGATCGGAAGGAGTATAAATTATTTGTACACAAAAGAGACAAAATCATCTACTGAGATTGAAAGGGAAGCCCCGAGTAATAAAAAAATGGCGCGCTTTTTAAAAGCCATCAAAAATGCAGGATTATTTGAATTATCAAAAGAAAAATTAATAGATATTCAAAAGCAAATAGTTGAAGAAACAAAAAGAACTGATGATTACCGTAAAGAAGAAATATATGTAGGTACTACAATTCGACGGCTTGGAGGTGCTGATGAGGATGTTCATTATATTGGGCCATTAGCGAAACTTGTTCCAAGTATGATGCAAGGATTGCTCGATATGCATGATAGGTTAATGGTGGACGGGGGGTTGCCGCCACTGATGCATGCAACTTTAATTTCATTCGGTTTAGTCTATATACACCCTCTTAATGATGGCAATGGTAGAACTCACAGATATCTAATTCATGATGTAATGAAGCAGCGCGAACCACAACACAAATTTATTATCCCGATTTCCGCCGCTATTCTTAAGAATCAACCAAAATATGACTCCGTCTTGGAGTCGATATCACGTCCGATTATGGCAATGCTAGAATGGGAACTAAGTCACGATAATGACAATAAAGTCATAATACATAACGATATTAACTATATGTATCGGTATCCAGACTATACCGCGCATGTCATATTTACTTATGACATGATGAACACGGCCATAGCAACCGATTTGTTGGGGGAAATATGTTTGCTGTTAGCTTTTGATGCAGTAAAAAAGGCTCTTAATGAATATTGTGATATACCAAATAACAAATTAGACACTATCGTCTCTATTATCCTACAAGGTGGTGGGTGTGTCTCAAAAAGAAAACGTAAAATTGTTCTAGGGCACATGAGTGGGGATCAACTGAAACAGATTGAAGATATTGCGTTAAAAATAATTGAGGAAATAAAGGGAAAAATAAAAATAGATGTAACTAAAGTGATGTGTGAGGAATAGTGGTGCTTTGAAATTCTTTGGTCGTAGATTCATGTTGAGGGGGCCAGGTCTCATTTAATTGAGAACGTACAAAATAATTGTAGTGAGGGTGCGTCTGCTAGAGGTAGAGGCAGCTTTTTTGACAGAATCAGATATAAACGAAAAGGAGAAAATAAACGGGGAACCAATGGCTCTCCATAGTTTATACAGTAGCGTTGTTGTAACGCATGCGATAAAACTACGCTTATTTCGACATTATCAATCAGACAGTATGAGACACTTGTGACAAATACGCGCTGGCCGTCGATTCGGGTGAGACAGAATTCCGAACGCCTTACAAAAACCCGTTATTTTATCGCGCCATGCACACGTTTGTTGCGCAGCCATTTGAGTAGGGGCTGCCATTGTTCGATATCCTGTGCCACCAAAGACGGCATCAGTTCAAAAATGCCTAACCCCTGTTCTTCGGCGTGAATGTAATTTTGTGTGTCACGCAGGGTGGCAATGAAAGGGATTTTCAGGCTCTTCAGAAATTGTTCCAGTTTGTGATAAACCCGTGTGTTTTCCCGCACACGGTTGGCGATGACCGCCAGCTTGGTCTGTTTTCGCGAGACTTTGCCGACTAACAATAAATCGCGGATGAAATGTGATGCGGCACGAATATCGATGGGGGAAGGTAATACCGGGATGAGGATAGTGTCGGCGCGTTTCACCATCGCGGTGAGGTTTTTGCCACTGATGCCTGCGGGTACGTCATAAATGGCCACATCAATGTTGCGAGGAATACGCATGCCTTGTTCGGTGCCATCGATACCAAGAATTTCCCAGTCATCTTTCGAACGAACGGCCAACCATTCCAGGCCGGATTTTTGCGGGTCAAAGTCCACCAGAGCAACAGCCTTGCCCTCAGTAGCGTAGTGGCTGGCAAGATTACTGGCCAGTGTGCTTTTGCCGCAACCGCCTTTGGCGTTCAATAACATAATGCTGCGCATGATCGCTTCCTTTTTATCGGTCTGAATTTATCGGGCTGCCATTAGCCGCTGGTCGATTATCCTAAATTAATCCGGTGAGCCGTAGCAGAGCGGCTCCACAGATTAGTTCAGGATTATAGTGGCAGACCAGTAAAAAAGTCGCGGGTATTATGGCGTGTTGTCATCATTGGATGGATTGTCAATTTCCAGTGATTTCCATATGTTATCGACTTTTTCTTTCACTTCTTCAGTCATTTGAATAGGCTCCCCCCATTCGCGGTTAGTTTCGCCGGGCCATTTGTTGGTGGCATCAAAACCCATTTTTGAACCTAGCCCGCTCACCGGGGAGGCAAAGTCCAGATAGTCGATAGGTGTGTTTTCGATGATGGTGGTGTCGCGCGCAGGATCCATGCGTGTGGTCATCGCCCAGATCACATCTTCCCAGTTGCGGATATTCACGTCGTCATCGCATACCACCACGAACTTGGTGTACATAAATTGGCGTAAAAATGACCATACCCCCAGCATCACGCGCTTGGCGTGGCCGGGGTACTGTTTTTTCATGCTCACGCAGGCCCAACGATAGGAGCAACCCTCGGGTGGCAGATAAAAATCCATGATTTCCGGGAATTGTTTTTGCAAAATAGGTACAAAAACTTCATTCAATGCCACGCCCAATACGGCAGGCTCATCCGGTGGGCGGCCCGTATAGGTACTGTGATAAATGGGTTCACGGCGATGGGTGATGCGCTCAATGGTAAATACAGGGAATTTATCCACCTCGTTGTAATAACCGGTGTGGTCACCAAAGGGACCCTCGTCGGCGACGACACCCTCTTCCAGGTAACCCTCCAGCACAAACTCAGCAGAGGCAGGCACCTGTAACCCGGAGCTGCCGCATTGCACCACTTCAGTCTTGGAGCCTCGAAGCAGGCCAGCGAAGCCGTATTCGGAGAGGGCATCCGGCACCGGGGTCACCGCCGCGAGGATGGTTGCCGGGTCCGCGCCCAGAGCCACCGCAATGGGGAAGCGCTCACCAGGGTGTGCCGCACACCAGTCGCGAAAGTCCAGCGCACCACCACGGTGGGCCAGCCAGCGCATAATCACCTGATTTTTGCCAATGACCTGCTGACGGTAAATACCTAAATTTTGTCTGTCTTTATCCGGGCCTTTGGTGACCACCAGTCCCCAGGTAATCAATGGCCCCGCGTCCCCGGGCCAGCAGGTCTGGATGGGCAGCTTGCCTAAATCGACATCATCACCTTCGATGACAATATCCTGACAAGGGGCTTTTTTCACTACTTTGGGTGCCATGTTCAACACCTGTTTGAACACCGGCAGCTTGTCCCACGCATCCTTCATGCCCTTGGGCGGCTCTGGTTCTTTCAGAAAAGCCAGCAGCTTACCCACCTCACGTAACGCCTCCACGGATTCCTCGCCCATACCCAGAGCCACACGCTCCGGAGTGCCAAACAGATTGGCCAGTACAGGAATGTCTGAGCCCACGACATTTTCAAACAATAGCGCCGGGCCGCGTGCGCGCAGAGTGCGGTCGCAGATTTCGGTCATTTCCAGATTAGGGTCCACTGCCTGCCTGATGCGTTTCAGCAAGCCACGTTTTTCCAGTTGAGTAATAAAGTCGCGCAGATCCCGGTATTTCATTGTTTTTAACGGGGGAATTACAATCCCCTGTCCTCAAGTCGTATTGTTGTTTTCACCCCTTTCCCCTTGAGGACATAGCTGTCAGGCTAAACCAGGCAGGGTGGAACAAGCGTAGTGGTTCCACCAAACGGGAAAAGGGCATATTCAAGATTCGATCAGTTATCGCGGCTTACTACTGAGTCGTTGTTGCATGAGGGCTTTTTTCTCCTGTTTCAGGCAATCGGGTTTTTGTTGTCAGCCGTCGTGAGCATAGAGGCGGATTTGTTGTTCCTTACATAGCTTGTTGGTGGAACCGCTGCGCTTGTTCCACCCTACGGTTTTACTCTGTATTGAGTAAAGCGGAACAAAAAATCGATAACACCCTAACTCTATTTTCTTCCTAGGTAGGTTAGCTCTGGTGGCTATGCCCTTAAAGGGAGATCGCTGGGATGAGGGGTAAACTGCACTGATGTTAATGTCTGACTCTCATACCGGTTTTTAGCCGTAACCCGCAGCCACTGTTTAGCCACTGGCGTGTTCACAGAGATGATCAGCATACCAGAAAGCAGGGTTATGACGCCTTGACCGAACCTGTGTCAGGTACATCGCTGAACAAAACCGCAGTCTCCTGCCAAACGTCGTCAGCAAAGCCACTGCCTGCTTCGGCGTAAAGATTAACAGCATAATCCACACCAGCCTGTTTCAGGCGCTCTACTTCGTCGTCGTACTTGGCAATGGCCGCGATGCGGCCCGGATAGTCCAGCTTACGAATTTGCCGCACAGCAGCGAGGTTCTCGTGGTGAGTGGGCATGGCCAGCAGAATCAATTTCAGCGTGTTGTTATCCAGATTCATGCGCTCCCAGAATTCCGGATCAGTGGCGCTGCCCGCAATAACACGGCGACCGGCAGAGAGGTGATCCTGTGCTGTCTGGTCATCTTGGTCAATGCCGAGCACAACATTGCCAAGACGGGCACGCATACATTCGTAGGCACCGCTACCCACTCGGCCCATGCCAAGAATCATCACTGAAGTATCACCGGGTTTGATGTCAGCCTCTTCAGGGATACGGCCCCGGGTTTCGGCGCGCAACAGTTTTTCACGATAACGGCTGTAGAGGCGATTTGAAGCC
The DNA here is from genome assembly GCA_021648485.1 of Gammaproteobacteria bacterium. Classification (GTDB taxonomy): domain Bacteria; phylum Pseudomonadota; class Gammaproteobacteria; order SZUA-152; family SZUA-152; genus SZUA-152. The sequence continues at coordinate 16,264 of JAKISS010000004.1, read as the reverse complement.
GTATTCAGCGGTGCAGCAAAAATGAACGAGAGGGCCAGGGCGATGGCAATGATAGCCAGCCAGTCATTGCCGAGCCAGCCACTGGACACCGCAATAGCAGCAACAATGAGGCCAAACTCACTGTAATTGGCCAGGCTGAGACTGCCCAGAAAGGCCGTGCGGGCACGTAGCCGGAAGCGTGAAAACAGCCAGAAAAACAGACCGGCCTTTAGCGGCAACAGCAGTACCAGCAGCAAGGCAATACCTATGGTCTGCGCTGTGAGACCGCCAGCAAGGCCGATGGTGAGGAAAAAACCCACCAGAAAAAGATCTTTGAAACTCAACAAATGACGAGCTAGCTCTTCCGATTTGGGATGTGTTGCCAGCAACAGTCCAAGAATAAGCGCGCCGAGATCGCCCTTTATGCCCACCATTTCAAATACTGTCGCACCGCCCAAAGCCAGACTGAGTCCGAACAAAACCAGCAGCTCACCATGACCGGCCTTTTCCATGGCCAGCGTGAGCAAAGGGCGTAGCGGGATCAGTCCTAACAGCAGCAGAGCCCAGGGTGTGGGGATCTTGCCAACGGAAAGTGCAAGAAAGACCACAGCAATAATGTCCTGCACAATCAGCACGCCAATGGCGATACGACCATATAAGGCAGATATGTCACCAGAGTCTTCCAGTACCTTGACCGCAAAGACCGTACTGGAAAAACTCAGGGCGAAAGTGGCCAGCAGAATGCTGGTGAATTCGAGCTGGCTGAAAAATATCAGCCCGGCAAGGCCCAGGGCATAAAACCCGATGGAAGCGAACAGCACAATAGCGACCATGTGCAGCGAAGCCACAGCCCAGACCTGCGGCATCAGCAAATTGCGCAGGCGCAGTTTGAGGCCGATGATAAAAAGCAGCAGGGTAATACCTAGCTGCGCAAACAGATCAAGGCCGGGCGTGCTGCGCATGCCCAGCGCAAACAGCAAAAAACCAGTGACGAGATAACCCACCATAGGCGGCAGGCCCGCCTGTCTGGCCCCCAGTCCGAGCAAAAAAGCAGCAGCAATGGCGAGGATTTCGGTCAAGGGGCTTTCAAACCTCGGAAAATTCGGCGACCACCGGGGCGTGATCCGAAGGTCGTTCCAGCTTGCGGGGCTCTTTGTCCACATAGCTGGCTGTACAACGCTGGCTCATGGCTGGGCTGGAAAGTAACAAATCGATGCGCATGCCGTGATTGCGACGGAAACCGGCCGCACGGTAGTCCCACCAGCTATAGGTCTTTTCATCCTGCTCGAACAAGCGGAAAGTGTCCGCTAATCCCATATCAATGAGACGCTGAAAAGCAGCACGCTCCGCTGGACTCACAAGGATCTTATCTTTCCAGCCCTCAGGGTCCCATAAATCGCGGTCATCCGGTGCGATATTAAAATCGCCCACCACTACAAATTTTTCATAGGCCGCCAACTGACTTTCGATATATTTCTCCAGCGCGGCCAACCAGCCCAGTTTGTACTCGTATTTTTCTGAACCCACCTCAGAACCATTAGGTATATACAAATTTAAAAACCGGACATCGCCGCTATCGGTGTGAACCGTAGCACCCAGCACTCGCCGCTGCGGATCATCCAGCCCCGGCAGATCAGTAACAACGTCGGAAGCTTCCGCCTTACTCAGCAGCGCCACCCCGTTATAGGTTTTTTGTCCCGCAAAAGCGACGTGATAACCTGCTGCCTGAATATCTTCCAGCGGAAAATTGTCATCAATCGTTTTGGTTTCTTGCAGACCGAGAATATCCGGCTGATGTTCAGCCAGCCAGTCCAGCACATGAGGCAAGCGGACTTTCAGAGAATTAACGTTCCAGGAGGCGAGTTTCATTATGTATTCCAGAGTGTATGTGTGAGAAAAATCAGCACAAGCTGTTCACCAAGCCGGGAATGATAACGTAGGTCACCTTCTACTTGTTGGAAAATATTCAATCAAAAGACCCTGGTTGAATGGGGTGAAGTGTGCGGTGGAGGTAGAACAGCAAATATTGGCGCTGGTTTTTGCCCCGTTGATACTGGTGCCGAACAATCAGTTTTTCGACCAATCAGAAAAGGTCTTATGGCGTTTTCAGTAGGACTGTTATCGTTTGAGAGTCGCCATCCTGTGTGTGAACGGTAAGTTTTTGTCGAGGCGCGAGACGGTTTTGTCAAGCCGCCCTTTGGGTGTGGCGCTGTGTGGCGTTGTCCAGCCAGATGCTGAATGGGCGACAGATAAAGCACAAAATACGTTATACAAATCGGGCCTTGCTGGCAGGATTATGGCATTTTTCTATCCACGGCAGAATATTTCTTATTCGTGAATAAAAAAATTGTGTAGATATCTATGAGCTTAAGGGGAATTATTATGCCTGGTTTCTTGAGTGATTATGCAGAACCTAATGAGGTGAATATGAGACCTTGCAAGCTCGATTGTCTGAAGCGGAGGAAACGGCCCTTGTGCAACAGCTGCGTTTTAAGAAGCCAACGGTTCTATCGTTTAGCGATAAAAGTATAAAAATGAGAGATGCTGTATGTTTATGCACATCAAGATATATCCCAAGAGAGAGGCTATTGCACGGTGGGATAAGCGCCACCTTGGTCCTGATAGTCATTTGGTCACAGATGGATTGGCTTGTTTCTCAGCAGCCATTTTTTTACCAGTGCCAGTACCCTAGTTTTTTTCGCGTTGACATTCGCCGTCTGAAATTCAGTGGTTTGTGTTTTAGTTTTCCGTAATCATTTTTCAAAAAGGCTTCTGTTGCATCCAGTACCCGCTCACTGGAGCGTCCGTCACGATAAGGATGCAGCCAGTCAGCGTATTTACGTATTTTAGATATCAGTTCCGGTGACAGGGTGAGTGCTGAGTCAATAGCATTTTCCAGTTCAACGGCTTCTTGGATGTTTACTAAATGCGGGCCTGGGTTACGATGGCGGCAAGTGACTACTGGCTTGTCTTGTAACATAAATTCAAAGACTACAGACGACGTATCGGAGACCATTACATCCGCAGCTTTGAGCAAGGGAGTAATGTTGTCAGTATCCATAAAGCTGAGGTTCGGTCCTTCTAGCGCTTTGTAACTATCCACAATAGCAGGCGGCATTTTGGGATGCAGGTTTACCAGCCAGTGCCAGCGACCTTCGTTGGCCAGTTGTGCGACAGTGTCGTGCAGTTGTGGTGCAGCGGTGAGTCGGCGGCTGAACGTAGAGGTGTATAGCACAATGGTTTTTTTGATGCCCAATTGTTCGCGCAGGCCGGTTTGTTCATCAGTTTGAAACAGTGGGTCAATTTTGGGCCAGCCGGTTTCCACGGCTTGGAAATAGCCATGTTGCTGTGCTAGTTGTTGAAATTTGGGTGTGGTGCTGGGTCCCTGTGTGCAGTACAGATCAAAGTCGCCGCGAATACGAAAGTGTCCTACCTGTTCATCACGTTTTTCGGCATTGAAGCCATGAAACAGTTGCACTTTGGCTCCAGGGAAAAAGTAGGGAACCCAGTTGCTGGTAACGAATGTCGCATCAGCATGGTAGTCCATGACCTCTTTGGCTGTTTTTAATTGTTGTTCATCATTGTGTAAATATTCGTCACTTACGCCGTGAACAAACCAGGCTGCTTCGTCTCCACGCGCACGAATGGCTGCTTGCACTGGTCGGGCAATAGAGTAGCCGTAGAGCTTGCTGACAAAGAATAGATAGCGCATCAGTTAGGTTTCAGTTGTGGAAAAAGCGTGATGATTTCGTCGGCGGCACGTTTGCCAGCGAGGCCATCCAGTTGATCAAACATAATGCGATTGGCTTCGGCGCGCTGGGCTTGCTTGGCATCAGGGGTGGCGAGGCATTGTTGGATGGCGTTATCGAGTGCATTGATATGCTCAATTTGCAGACTGAAGTCGCGGATCATTTTATGTACATAGGGCACGGTACGTTTTCCTTCCGGCATTTTGAAGGTGATCATAGGTTTGTCCAATGCACAACATTCGGCAAGGATGGAGCTGGCATCACCAATGCAGACATCAGCAATCATGATGTGAGGAAGAATGTCGTGGCTACCCAGGTAATGCACGCCGGGTGTATTACGAATATTGTTGATGTGTTCAGTGGGGGTCCAAGGGTGTACGGTAACCAGCACATTATAGCATTCTGCCAGTGGGGCAAGTTTATGGGCCCATTGGCCGATGGCGGAAAGCCCGGATTTATCCCAGGTGGCGGTAAACAAAATCGTTTTTTTGTTGGTGTCGAGCTTGAGGTTTCGATGGGTCGCGGCCAATGTGTTTGCATCAATGCTACCATCAAAGGCTGGATCCAGCTTGGGATAACCGATGGCCACACCGCAGTGAATGCCTGCATTTTCTGCTTGTGTTACTTCGGTGCTGCTGGTCATAAAAAAACGATCAAGCAGGTTGTAACTGTCCGGGTTGGCAAAGGGTTTGAAATGATATGCGCCATGACGCATGCCTATTTTTTTGATGCTTGTTGCCGGAAAACGATAGGCTGCCTGGCGACACATGATCACTCCTTCAGGAAAGCTGGGAAGACGTGAGGCGGTTACGCCTATGCTGACTAATTCCTGCTGGGCCTGACGATTTTTGGCCACTACGGGTAATGGTTTCAGGTGTCTCTGGATGGGGGCGAAGATTTGATAATCCAGAGTGTTGGCGCAATAAAGCACCACATCTTCGGTTTTCCCCAGCCGGTGTTTAATCTGCCAGGCCAGAGTGTAAGGAAGTTTGAGCAGGTAATAGGCGGGAACCATGTTTGGCGAAGTTCTTTGATCAGGCCGTAATTTACCGTCAGGTTACGCAGGCGGTCTCAGTATGATTTTTACATCTGATAGCGTGTCGCCGCCGATGTTCCAGTACATGAGGCTGGCAGCCACTTTGATTTTATTCATTCACTGCTCCAGTAGGCGTTATTTGACAGGGGTTATCGAAAAGAGAGGATATTATCGCTGTATCACAGTATGGTTGCAATCAACTTCCATTATTCCATTTTTTCTTTTTCGGAAGCGGTTAAATGGCAGCGACGCGCACAGTGGAGGCGCATTGTCTTATGGTAAAACAGCTTGTAGATGTTCAGCCTGTCGTTGTTGAGTTAACGTGCTGATGCCAGGCTTGAAACATCAGGATCGTCCAAAGCTTTGAATAACTTTTATTGTTTCGCTGGCAATCCAACCATAATTGCCGCACTGGTTTTGTGTTAAATATACCGTCTTTGTTCAGGCGTTCTTCAGACAACAGATCCTCCGCCCAATCTTTGAGAGGCCCGTTAATCCAGGATCGCACGGGTGACCCAAATCCCTGTTTTGGCCTGTCCGTCAATGTTGTTGGCACATACCTTTCGAGTACTTTACGCAGCACATGTTTGCTTTTCCCCTTTCTGAACTTGAGGTCAACAGGGAGGCTCCAGGCAAATTCTACGATTCGATAATCAAGGATAGGGTTTCGTACTTCCAGACTTGCCGCCATGCTGGCGCGATCCACTTTTACCAGTACGTCATCCGTCAGGAAGCTTGTGAAATCCAACAGCATCATTTCTGCTTCCGGATTGGACAGACCAAGCGATTTAATGCGTGCGATATTTTCAAGTACAGGGTTGTGGCTGTTTTTTATCAGATGCTCCGGATTGATAAACTTGCATATCCGGCTTTGATAAAGATCCAGAATATGGTTTGCGCGTAACGTTGCGATGTGCTTGAGTAATTTACACTCTAACTGTGCCAGGTCACTGGCCGCAACCACAAGCTGGCTCAGTGGTGCCCGGATAAAATTTGGCAGATTGCGGTTCAGATTCCACAATCTTTTGTTACTCAAATAACGTTTATATCCATAAAATAATTCATCGCCACCATCTCCGGTTAATGCCACAGTGACTTTGCTTTTTGCCAGCCTGGAAACAATGCACGTTGGTATTTGTGAAGAATCACCAAACGGTTCATCAAAGATATGCGGGATTTCTGGCAAAATATTTAATGCGTCAGTTCCACTGACATATAATTCCGTATGATCCGTATTCAGGTGCATTGCAATTTTTTTGGCGGCTGCGGTTTCAGATTTATTACAGCCTAAAAAACCAATCGAAAAACTCTTTACCGGGTTACTGCTTTGGGCCTGGGCAATAGCTGTTACTGTGGATGAGTCAATTCCACCGGACAGCAACACCCCCACGGGTACATCCGATATCATGCGCATTCTGACAGAATCACATAACAAGTCATCCAGTATTTGAACAGCATCATGCTCAGTGTCAATGAACCGGGTTTCCATACATGATTTTGCTACGCTGTAAGCCGACCAGTATTCAGTAACATTTTGATGTATTGCTGAGTTTTCCATAACGTCTTCATGTGTTACTGATATTATGCAGCCCTGCGGCAATTTATAGATATTTTTATATATTGAATAAGGGGCAGGGACATAGTTGTATTGTAAATACAGAGACAATGCATCGGGATTAATTGTATTGCTGAATGATGGATGTCTGGTTAGTGCTTTAAGCTCGGAGGCAAAAACAAACTGATGGCCGACTCTGCCGTAATAGAGAGGTTTTTTACCGATGCGGTCTCTTGCGAGTGTCAGTATTTTTTTCTTTTTATCCCAAAGCGCAAAGGCAAACATACCATTAAAATGTTGCAGTGACTTCTCAATGCCCCAATACGAAATAGCCGCCAGAAAAACTTCGGTGTCCGAATGTCCGGAAAACGTTGCACCAAGACCTTCAAGCTGTAGCCGCAAATCAGGGAAATTATAAATCTCACCATTGAACGCAACAACATATCGATTGCATGCCGAGTGCATTGGTTGATGGCCGCATGCAGACAAATCCTGGATCGACAATCTTCTGTGGGCCAATGCCACGCCAGATTCACCAACCCAGACACCATTATCATCAGGGCCGCGGTGAATGAGGGCGCTGGCCATTGAGTGAGCAGTGTCTCTCAATGACATTGCTGTTTCATCACTTGGGAATCGTGACAGAATTCCTGCTAATCCACACATATTACCGAGGCAATAATAAGTAACATTATACAGGGTTGTATTTGGCGGGGTTTAATTTGAAGCCTCTGGCATATCTTAATAGCTGCCGGTTTTTTATGCGACGGATGATTGATCCTGTATTCATTTTTTTAAAGATATAATCTGCTTGTTTATCTGTAACTTTCAGCAAGTTTAGACCGACCATTAAATAGGAAAACAACCAAAACAAGTGTTGGAGAAAATAGTTTAAAAGGGAGTAGCTGTCGGTACATGTGAGCCTCTTGCAGAATATTGTGAAACTTGTTTTTATCAACTTAAAATTTCACTAATGGAAAAATATGTTTCGTATGTTTTACCTACTCTATCAACGAGGCGTTAAGCTTTCCATTACCATTTAGTAATGTTTCATATCTCTGATTCTAAGGCACCATTAATACAGAATGTATAATGTAAATATTTTAAAGGGACATAAAAACAAATAGGAGTATGGCGTAAAGCATTATCAGGGCAGTCCTGATTTTTTAAGCAAGGTCGGGTTATAGGGAGAAACGTTAAAGTTATGTGTTACCGCTTGGCAGTGTTAGACCTGAGGGTGAGTGTTACAAGACTCATGTTTTGTTATTGACAAAATAAGATTTGTTTATCATTAATGGATGTCTATATCCCCGATGTTTGAGTGTGAATTAGGGGCTGGCCTCCCCCATGTTTTCATACGTATGCGGATTGGTTTGAATAATAAAACCCTAAGGTGAAGACACAGAGAGCGAAAAGGGTTATTAAGATGGCAAGAAAAAGAGATAAAAATATTTCTTTGATTTACCCCATTAAAGAATGAGGCATTCTTTTTTATTTTTTTGAAGAATCAGCCAGCAGGTAATCCACAATACGTTCAGACACCCGGCCATCAGTGATACCCATCAGCTCCCGGGTATAGCTTTGGCGTTGTTGCTGATGCTGACCCGGGTTGGCAAGTTCGGATTGTACGTGTGACAGCAGATCGCGGTAACGTTGGGCATGTACCGCAATATCGGCATAACGGAGGATGTCCTGATCCATGCGTCGGGTATAGCGATATCGAAATGGTCCACGATAACTCCAGCGTAACTTGAGAAATTCACACCAGACCACGGGTTTGTCCAGCGCGGCAAATTCAAACAGGGCTGTGGAAGCATCACTGATCAGCAGGTCAGCACTGGCCATGAAAGGCAGCAGATTGTAATCGCTGACATCGGCAATAAACACGTTATGGGCATTGCTCCAGGTTTCCAGTTTGCGTCGCTGTGTCTGGTAACGACTCTTGGTGTAGGTGAAAAAATGCGGCTTTACCAGCAGGTTGTAGCCTGTGAATTCTGCGGGCCAGTCATCGGACATGCATTCAATGGAGCTGGGATAAAAAGTAGGCGCATAAAGCAGGGTGGGTTTGGTCGGGTCGAGGCCGCAGGCCATAAGATCCAGACTGGGTTTTTTAATATCAGGATTGAACATGGGATCAAGCTTGGAAAATCCTACATCTACATATGTGCCTTGTGGATAATATTTTTGCAGTTGGCGAAATTGGTACGGCCCCTCGGCAAAACGCACCGACACACGACACATGCTGACATCGTGTCCGGCTCCCTTGATGCCGGCACCATGATTGATAAGTGCTGTGCGAGTGGCGGCAGGCAGATCATCCAGGTATTTGAAACTGTTACCAAGAATCAGCCATTCGGCAGTTTGTAGCTGATAATAATCCCGGGCATCTTCCACACTATTTACCCAATGCACCGGCAGGCGTTCATCGGCAGCTGCCTTGTCCAGCACAGTCTGTAGCGCTGCATTACGATAAATTACAAATTTACACGCCACACCACGCGCCTGCAAAACTCGATACACCGGCAAAAATTGCGGCAGGTAATAAAGGTGGTGAACGTCAAAAAGGACATGGGCAGTCATGGCATTTGTCTGTTATTAAATCGGCACGGTAGAGGCGCAGGGAATCTACTGAGCTTATGCTATCATTCGCCCGTTTGCTTGAGAAATAGATGCCCCGATGATGACCTGGAAAACAAGAACCTGATATGACCATAAAAAACCTTCCTGATACCTCCCGTGCAAAACTTCTGGTCGTGGGTGATATTATGCTTGACCGCTATTGGAGTGGTGGCACTTCGCGCATCTCTCCTGAAGCTCCGGTGCCCGTGGTAAAGGTGGAAGGTTGTGAAGAGCGTGTGGGTGGTGCGGCCAATGTGGCACTGAATATTGCTGCGTTGGGAGCGCAAGTGTCGTTGGGCGGTATTGTCGGTGCAGATGAAGCGGCACAAACGCTGGATAGATTGCTGGCAAGCAGTGGCATTCGCAGCCAATTATTACGCCGCAATGACTGCACTACCATCACCAAACTGCGAGTGATGAGTCGTCATCAACAGCTTATTCGTCTGGATTTTGAAGACCACTCACAAGCCAGTGGTGCAGGTGAGTTGGCAGAAAAAACGGCAGCGAATTTCGATGATATCGACGTGTTGGTGCTCTCTGATTACAACAAAGGCTCCCTCAATGCGGTACATGAGATTATTCGTGCCGCACGCAAAGCCGGGTTGCCGGTGCTGGTGGACCCCAAAGGCAATGACTTTGCTAAATACAAAGGCGCAACTCTGCTCACCCCCAACCTTGGTGAATTCGAAGCAGTGGTGGGTCACTGTGCGGACGATGACGAACTGGTAGCCAAAGGTGAGTCGCTGCGCGATAAGCTGGAATTAGAGGCTATTTTGATTACCCGCAGTGAGCATGGCATGACTTTGCTGGCGCAGGACGAAGCCCCGTTGCATTTGCCTACCCGTGCGCGGGAAGTATTTGATGTTACCGGCGCGGGTGATACGGTGATCGGCGTATTCGCCGCTATGCTGGCTGCGGGTGAAAGCATGGCCAATGCTGCCACCCTGGCCAACGCCGCTGCTGGTGTGGTGGTGGGCAAGCTGGGTGCGGCAACAGTGTCCGTACAGGAGCTGGAAGTCACTATTAATGAACAAAGCAGTGTGCAGCGCGGTGTCACCAATGAAGCCGACCTGCTGGATTTTGTTGCTGAAGTACGCGCCCGTGGTGAAACCGTGGTGATGACCAATGGTTGTTTCGATTTGCTGCATCCTGGCCACATTACTTACCTGGAAGAAGCCGCCGCGCTGGGTAATCACTTGATCGTTGCAGTCAACAACGATGACTCCGTGAAAAAACTCAAAGGCAAAGGCCGACCCATCAATACACTTGAAGATCGCATGCATATGCTGGCTGCATTGTCGTGTGTGGACTGGGTGGTGCCCTTTTCTGAAGATACGCCGGAACGTTTGATCTGCCATGTGTTGCCCAACGTGCTGGTGAAAGGCGGTGACTATCGTCCGGAACAAATCGCTGGACACGATTGCGTGGTGGGTAACGGCGGCGAAGTGAAGGTGTTGAGTTTCAAAGCAGGTTATTCATCCACCGAGATGATTCAACGTATTTGTGATCTGGGAAACAAATAAACAACAGGCTCCGCAATAATCAGAAACTCTCGAACAATTGTTCCAGTGTATGTTGCCGTGGTACTGACAAGTGGTGTGTTATAAACGCAGAGGATGCAAAGTTTTTAGTGTCTTTCTCTGCATTTTTTGCGCCCTCTGCGTTAAATACCTGGTGATTTTTAAAACAGGTGTTTTTAGCGCTTAATTCATGTTTAATCGTCATGCAGCTGATCCAGCTTCCCAATAACATCGGCTACCAAAACTCGTTCCATTGCCTCTGCACTGCGTACCCGTTTTCCCCACGATACGTCATCAATGGTTTTGCCCATTTCTGCTTGTAGTGCTTCCGGGTATTTATTTACCACCCATTGCTGGCTCAAATACGGCCCGGTGCGTTGCGGGTTGGAAGTAACGTATAGCCCAATGACCGGTGTGCCAACGGTGGTGGCCATGTGCGCGGGGCCGGAGTCAGGGGAAATGAGTACGCTGGCGCGTTGAATAATGGCGAGCAATTGTTTCAGGTTGGTTTGACCAATGAGGTTGACAGGTTTGCGTTTGGCAAGCGCACTGATTTTTTCGCCGTAGTCTTTTTCCAGCGAACTGGGGCCGCCGGTAAGTACAACAGTCATGCCGTATTTTTCGACGGCATAATCGGCGACTTGCGCATAACCTTCGGCGCTCCAGTTGCGCCAGTTGCGGGCGCGGTTGCTGGAGCAGGGGCTGATGGCCAGCACGGGCTTGTCATCAGGCAGCCGGACTCGCACAAAATCCTGTGCCTCAGCGGGAATGGGAATGTCCCAGTGCGGAGTGAGGTCGCTGATGCCAATTGCTTCGGCAAAATCGAACAGGCCATCCATGACATGTTGGCGCGGTTTTTCGGCAATACGTGCGTTGGTAAAGAGCCATTGGTAGTCTTTGGCGCGGGCTTTGTCGAAACCCAGTTTGATCTTGGCGGGAATCAACAGGCTGGCAATGCTGGAACGAATGGAAATCTGCATTTGTAACAAGGCATCGAAATGCTGGTCTTTGGGTCGTTGTCGCAGCGTTTGCCGCAATTCTGCATAAGCACGCCAACCGCGACTTTTGTCAAAGATGATAAACTCGATGCCTGGCAGGTCGTCTACCAGACTGGCTTCGAGTTTGCCGATAATCCAGGTAATGCGGGTCGTCGGCCACTGACGCTGAATACTGCGTACTACCGGTACGGTGTGGCAGATGTCACCCACTGCCGAGAGACGTAGAACACACAGGTTATCGGGTGCAGTGGTGAAGGGCAAAGTGTGGGTAGGCGGCGGCATCTTATTCTTTATTAGAGTGAATTACATGAATCCTACCGAAAAGCACGATGGGACGCAGCACGTTCTGTACGATGCCGATCAATTGAGCGATATAAAACCGATGATGTTTGATCCGGTTGCCTTGCAGCAAGCAGGGCTGGTGCATGGCAGTGCCGAAGGACGAGGTACCACGCATTTCATTGAGTTGGACGGTAAACCCTGTGTGTTGCGTCATTACCGGCGCGGCGGATTGGCGCGGTTGTTAGGTGATTGTTATTTGCGCCGTACTTTGCCGCAAACACGAGCTTGGCGTGAATGGCATTTGTTAGCGAATCTGTCAGTACAAGGGCTGCCCGTGCCTCGGCCCGTTGCGGCACAAGTGGTTACCCACGGATTGTTTTACCGGGCTGATCTCGTGATGCAAAGACTGGAGGGTACCTGCTCTTTGAGCCAGGCTCTGAAAGGCGATTCCGCGCTGCCCAGGGAACAATGGAAAGCTATCGGCCAGTGCATTCGGCGTTTTCATGCTGCGGGGGTTTATCATGCTGACCTTAATGCGCACAATATTTTGTTGGGTGCTGAAGAAAGGGTGTGGCTTATCGATTTCGACAGAGGAGAAATCCGCCCGCTCGCTAAAGATTGGCAACAGGCCAATCTGGCGCGCCTGAGACGGTCGTTGGATAAACTATTGGTTTTGCAGCGAGCCTCGCACCAGGTTTTTCATTTTACAAATATGGACTGGCAACAGCTTATGCTGGGCTGGGAGACTGTCCCAATATCAGTAAATGAAGCAGGACGATAAACTTCCAGACAACCGGGGGTTTGGGTTTTCGGCACTTTCATTAGCCTACTAACTTAGTCGGGCACATCATAACTAATGACAGTAGAGGCCACGCCCTCATTTTTTAGCAGGCTGTTTTTTCTTGTCCGGGTGTGTGGACGTAAATACGGTTAGACATAATCTAAACTTCTCGTGTAAAATATGGACTCAGTCTAAAACAGGGGCGAGTTTTTCGTAACCCTGTCATTAAACACAAGAGGAGATTGTTGTGAACGTTTTGTTGAAATCCGTGTTACCGATTTTTTTCGGCGTCACGCTGACGGTTTTATCTGTAACTGCTTCGGCTTTTGAAGTTCTACCCGAGGTCGCTCCGGCCCCTGCTGACAACCCTACCACGCCGGCCAAAGTGGAGCTGGGCAAGCAATTATATTTTGATCAACGTCTGTCGGTGAATGGCACTGTGTCCTGCAATTCCTGCCACAGTGTGATGGCCAACGGCACCGATAATCGTCCGGTATCCGTAGGTGTGTTCGACAAACGGGGAGGTCGCTCGGCACCGACAGTATGGAATGCTGCTTTTCTTTCGACCCAGTTTTGGGATGGCCGTGCCGCCAGTCTGGAAGATCAGGCCAAGGGGCCCATTCTTGCCAGTGTGGAAATGGGTATGCCTAACGGAGCAGTTGTCGTTGCACGTTTGAAACAGATCCCTGGTTATGTCACACAGTTCAAAGCGGTATTTGGAGGTAAGGATTCTCTCACTTTCGACAATGTTGCTCGCGCCATCGCTGCTTTCGAGCGTACGTTGATTACGCCCAATTCCGCAGTGGACCGTCATCTGAAAGGTGATAAATCGGCGTTATCTGCTGCTGCTAAACGTGGTATGACGTTGATGGAAAAAGTGGGCTGCACTTCCTGCCACACGGGCCCGAATTACTCCGGCCCAGCTAACTTGCCTGTGGGCAAGGGTTTCTTCCAGAGGTTTCCCAGTTTTCCCAGTAAGTACGATAAGCAATATGACCTGAAAGCTGACCTGGGTCGTTACGAGGTGACTCAGGCCGCTGCGGACAAGCATATGTGGCGGGTTCCTACGTTGCGTAACGTGGCACTCACCGCACCGTATTTTCACAATGGCTCAGTGCCGACTCTGGGTGAGGCTGTGCGCGTAATGGCTAAGAGCCAGCTTAATAAAGTGCTGACGGATGCCGAAGTGTCTGACATCGTGGCCTTCCTTAACGGTCTCAATGGTGAGTTCCCAACAATCACCATGCCACGTTTGCCAGAAACGCCTAACGGCACGTTGTTAGAAAAATAATTTGAGTTAGTAAGATATATGGCCGGGTCATCGAAAGATGACCCGGCTATTTTTTGTCTGAATATCTCGGGCTGACAAGCCAGGGGACGGTAGTTTTATCATCAGCCCCCATATTAAACAACGTCATCATGTGTTGATTTTTTTATCTCTTCTTCAAGAACCTGTATAGCACCACTGATTCTGAGCATAGTCTTCTGTACATTTATTCGTTTAGCATCCAGCTCAACTAACGTTTTTTTTCCATTTTCAAATTCAACACCCAATTCTTTGAGGCGCTGTTCTAATTGGTTTTGCATCATTAATCACCACACTTTTTAACTTGTTTGAGATAAGTTCCCATCAAATATCAAATTCGCTGACCGGTTTTAACCCGGCGCTGGCTGACAGAGCTAACCTCGAATATAATCTCCTTGTCAGAAATTGTACCGGTGACCGTGGTTGGGGCGCTGGTAAGGCCAATATCCCGAAGCGTAAATTTCCATAGCTCCCCCTCTGGCCAGGCATCACCGGCGTAGACAACTTCACCTGTCGTTCTTGTGATAATAATATCAATGCCTGATTCTGACAAATTTGTAATAACAATATTACGCACAGTGCTGATGGATTCTTTTGGGTTGCGTGCAGCCACTATGCCACTTATCTGAGAACGGCTTTTCAGGTTTTTCAGAAGAGCGCCGGGTTTGAATTTATCATTCAGAAGTAATGTATTGCTGGTTTTTCCACACATTATCTCGAAGCCAATATCATCACTTAGCTTAAGGCCGAAAGTGTTATCTCTCAAAGACTGAATATTTTCCTGTAATTTTTTTGAGCTCAATGGATTTGATTGCAGCTTTATCCATTGGACACCAAGTGCCTCTTTGATTTTTTCTGAATCTATAGAGGTGCCCTTGATGCGATAGCCAATAAAAATTCTGGCAAATGTTAGCGTGTGTTTAAAACCCGGGTCATTATTTTCAGAAAGAGCATCCAGTGCTTTTATGCTTTTTTCAGTGCCGATACGTCCCATTGCCTTGATGACTTCACGCTGCAAGTGGCCATTCGTTTTCCCCAGCGCCTGAATGAGTGCTTTTTCGCTTTCTTCATCTGCGAACTTTCCCAGGCCGGACGCTGCGGCGATGCGTGTTGCGTTCAGTTCGGTTGAATCTAAAAGTATTTTTGCGAGCACTTCTGGAAAATCACGGTTTTTTGCGACCTGAATAAAGGCATTAACAGCACGTTTACGATTGACGGGTGATTTAGCTTTCCCTTTAGTGGAAAGTATTTTTGTCAGTGTATCGATCTCATTTTTATCCAGACTCAGGTTTCCATTAATGCAATCCAATGCCTGGTCAGAAACAACTCTGCTTAACTTGGGTGATAAAGCAATCATGATTTTCTCCTTCTAACAATTGGAAACGGAACAATGGCCTTTCATTGTGTTTCCCTGGTTGTTGGTCAGGTTCAGGCTGGTACTGTTAATTGAGCCTATTCCATCTCCATCAGCATCATCCCCCATGAGGTTGGTGATATCACCCTCGTGAGACAGGCCAAGATAATGCCCAACTTCATGTCCAAGAACGATGCCGGTTACAAGGTCGCTATTGCTTAGCTCCATCACAGAGCCGGTGCGTCCTTTGGCATCTTTGTCACAGGGACCATCAACCTTACTCCAGCCGCTGGCATCAGTGACATTCGTGACAAAGAACACGTCCAGGCCATCATTAGGACCGGAATAATCCTCTGTTAAGTCTGTTGCCTCGCTGCCATCAACGACCGTATAGCCACCAGCTTCACTACTGGGGATATAACGCCAATAGAGTTTGCGAATACCAAAATTTTCTTGTGCATAGATATCCCGGGCCACATCAATTGCCGCTTGCATGCGTTGGGTATCAGCCTGTGTGAACTCACCCGAAAAATCGGGCTCGTGGCCCACCAGAAAAAGACAGAGGTTACAGCTGGGGCCTTGAATCAGCTCAATGTGATTTTTAAGCGAGAGATCCCGGTTCATCGTCCCCCAGATATAGCCGTACACATCCCGGCGAATGGAAAAGCTACCGGATAAATCCAAACAATTTTCCGCTACTGTTCTTACGCTGGTCACAGTATATTCTCCTTTAACATGTTTATATTGACTCGTTGATTGCTGTTTACATTATTGTAAAGCGACTAACACGGGGATGAGACCTGTGCCATGTTCAAGGGGAGCTAGTGCTTTGCCAATGACCGCACCGAAAGCTTTTTGAGTATCTTCAGCTTTCATGGCATGTCCCGGAATATCGGCTGTTGTGAGCAAATCGCCAATTTGGATTGGGACATTTTCAGCGGTAGCCTGACAGTAGACTTTTCCCATCATGGCAATGGGGCTGCGATTATTTTCCCCCGCCTGCTTGTCCAGTACGAGCCCGGGCTTGTAATGTCCAGCACCTGAAATAATGCCGACCACACGTTTATCGTAGGCAACTTCGCTAG
>JAKISS010000064.1 GCA_021648485.1 Gammaproteobacteria bacterium | reverse complement strand
TTTTTCAGAACATGTTGAACTCACCGTATGGGTGATACGCTTTCGTCCAAAATAACCTGAAAAACGCTTTATCTTCCGCACCTTAGTCGCTCTCGCTACGGTTTAACTGATTAATTTAGGTTTAACACTGCAAACTGTTCAACGACGGATTCCAGCCTGAAAACAACCTGTGTTGGAAAAATAATTTTCGGTAAACACTGAGACTCAGGGGCAATACACACGAAAAAACTTCGACAACATCTTTTTTCTCATCCGGGTTAAGAGTAATATTGCCTCTCCGTTTTCCCGGCAGAGTTATGTGTCTCTGTTTTCCCTCAAGTGTATTTGGCTCTTGCGCCAGAACACTTTTGAATCAGACGAATAAGAACCCAGACAAAAAGCTCAAGTAAAACCCATGCAAATCGGCCCTTACACACTGTCCAATCAACTCATTCTCGCGCCCATGGCAGGCGTCACGGATCGCCCCTTCCGGCAACTGTGCAAAAAACTGGGCGCGGGCATGGCGATATCGGAAATGGTATCCTCCAACTCCCTGTTATGGGGTTCGGAAAAAACCAAACGCCGCGCCAATCACGAGGGTGAAACGGATCCACGCTCAGTACAGATTATGGGGGCTGACCCACAGATGATGGCTGAAGCCGCCCGCTACAATGCCGACAATGGCGCACAAATCATCGATATCAACATGGGTTGCCCGGCCAAAAAAGTCTGCAACGTCGCCGCCGGCTCAGCACTGTTACAAAACGAAACACGGGTGGGGGACATCCTCGATGCCGTCGTTGGCGCAGTCTCTGTTCCTGTCACACTGAAAATTCGTACCGGCTGGGATACTGACAATCGCAACGGGGTGCGCATTGCCCGCATCGCCGAAAGCGCAGGTATCCAGTCCCTGGCTGTGCATGGACGTACCCGCGCCTGTGCCTACAAGGGAGAAGCAGAATACGACACCATTGCCGCCATCAAGGCGGCAGTAAACATCCCGGTAGTGGCCAATGGCGACATCAGCACACCGGAAAAGGCAAAAAGGGTGTTGGAATACACCCAGGCAGATGCAGTCATGATCGGTCGGGCAGCCCAGGGACGCCCCTGGATTTTCCGTGAGATCGACCATTATCTGCAAACCGGGGAAAAACGGCCAGAGCCCACGCTTAAAGAGGTGCGCGACATTTTGCTCGAACACCTGCAAAACCTTTATGCGTTTTACGGGGAGTACACAGGAGTGCGCATGGCGCGCAAACACATCTCCTGGTACAGCAAAGGGCAACGGCACGGCGGAGCATTCCGCCAGGCAGTCAATCAGGTCGAGACTGTCGCAGAGCAACTACAAATAACAAAAGATTTTTTTGACACCTTGTTGGTTCGGGAGGAACTAGCCGCATGACAATACATTTTCAGAACACTGAATCCATGGTCGAAATTGCTGCAGATCATCTGGAAGATGATGCACAAAACGCACCCTTGAGCGACCACATCAAATCCATGTTAGAAGGTTATTTCAACGACCTTGACGGGCATCCGCCCGCAGACCTGTACCAGATGGTGCTACAGGAAATCGAACAGCCCCTGCTGGAAAGCGTGCTGCACTATACACGCGGCAACCAAAGCAAAGCTGCAATTGTGCTGGGGTTGAACCGAGGGACATTACGCAAAAAACTCAAGCAGTACGATCTGAACTAGATTTTGGCAGTATAGCGACACTGGGGCCCTTGTGGCCCCTTTGTTATTTATGAAATCCCCTTTGGCACTGTTTTTTCATCGGCAGCGCCCCGGGAAAGCAACACAGGTTCCCTCATGACAGTCATCAAACGCGCCCTCATCAGCGTCTCGGATAAAACCGGCATCATCGACTTTGCCCGCACCCTGCGCAAGCTTGGCGTAGAAATTCTCAGCACTGGCGGCACCGCCAAACTGCTGTCAGACAACAATGTGGACGTTACCGAAGTCTCCGATTACACCGGCTTCCCGGAAATGATGGATGGCCGGGTGAAAACCCTGCACCCCAAAATTCACGGCGGCCTGCTGGGACGACGCGGCATCGATGATGCCGTCATGGCCGACAACGGCATTGCCCCCATTGACCTGGTTGTGGTCAACCTCTACCCCTTCGAAGCAACTGTGGCTCGTCCCGATTGCAACCTGCCTGCCGCCATCGAAAACATTGATATCGGTGGCCCAACCATGCTGCGTGCCGCAGCAAAAAACCATAATGCAGTCACTGTCGTCGTAGACGCTGATGACTACACTCGTGTCATTGATGAGATGAAAAACAACAAAGGCATCGTAAGTGCTACCACCCGTTTCGACCTTGCCACCAAAACGTTCGAACACACCGCTGCTTACGACGGTGCCATCGCCAACTATCTGGGTGCAACACAACTGGACTGTAGCAAATCCGATTTCCCTCGCACGTACAACAGCCAGTTCCGCAAGGCACAGGAAATGCGCTATGGCGAAAACCCGCATCAAAAAGCCGCTTTTTATGTGGAAGCCAACCCGGCCGAAGCCTCTATTGCCACTGCCGTGCAGTTACAGGGTAAAGCACTGTCCTTCAACAACATTGCCGATACGGATTCTGCATTGGAATGTGTCAAACAATTCACCGAAACCGCCTGTGTCATTGTCAAACATGCCAACCCCTGTGGCGTGGCAGTGGCCGACAATCAGCTCAACGCCTACGAACACGCCTACAGCACCGATCCTACCTCGGCCTTCGGTGGCATCATCGCTTTCAATCAGCCACTGGATGCCGCAACAGCCAAAGCCATTATTGAACGTCAATTCGTCGAAGTCATCATCGCCCCCCGTATTAACGATGATGCCAAACCCATATTGGCAGAAAAGAAAAACGTGCGTGTATTGGAATGCGGTGAATGGGGTGATAAACGCATACCCGCTCTGGATTACAAACGGGTCAACGGCGGCTTGCTGGTACAGGATCGTGACCTGGGCATGATCCGTGCTGACCAACTAAAAGTAGTCACCCGACGTTCACCCGACGCACAGGAAATGCGTGATTTGTTATTTACCTGGCAGGTTGCCAAGTTTGTTAAGTCCAATGCCATTGTATATGGCAAAAACGGTATGACCATCGGCGTCGGTGCCGGTCAAATGAGCCGGGTATACAGTGCGCGCATTGCCGCCATCAAAGCTGCCGATGCAGAGCTGGTGGTAAAAGGCTCGGTAATGGCCAGCGACGCCTTTTTTCCCTTTCGGGATGGCCTGGACAGCGCCGCCGAAGTGGGTATCAGTGCCGTTATCCAACCCGGTGGTTCCATGCGTGACAACGAAGTCATCGCCGCCGCCGATGAGCATGGCATCGCCATGGTATTCACTGGCATGCGGCATTTTCGGCATTAATCAAACATCAGGAATATCTGTCAGGGATGACAGGCGGATTATGCGCATAATACCCGCAAATATCTCCGGTATTTTGTCTAAAAAATCACAACCTGCCCGCCATAAACCCAGTACACTGCAACGCTGTTCCACTGAAAAATGGTCAAATGCAATGGCAAAATCTTCCCGCTTCTCTGGTAAAAAAATGCCTGATAACACACGTCTGTATCCTAAATTGGGTTTCTCCCTTTTTCTTATGGCGTTATTACTCGCAGGATTTTCAGCCTCAACACAGGCCGAGCCTGATGGTAGTATCACGCCACGCATTATCGGCGGAACCAATGCAAACCCCGGAGACCACCCCTGGGCAGTTGCCCTGTTACGCGCCCGCATCCCCGACAGCTTTAATGCCCAGTTTTGTGGCGGCACACTGATCGCCAGTCGCTGGGTGCTCACAGCCGCACACTGTGTTAAGGATCTCTCTTCAGCCAGTGAAGTCGAAGTGGCTATCGGCATCAATAATTTAAACAACATCAGTACTACTGACCGACAAACCGTCGGTAATATTTTTCTACATCCCGCTTACAACAGCACTTCGCTGAACAATGACATCGCCCTCCTGGAGCTGGTGACAGCATCCGATAACACCGTGCTGAACATTGCCGACAACAACGCCACCAATAACATCGCCACCAATGAATTAATGACGATCATCGGCTGGGGCAGCGTCACAGCTGCCGAACCATTTGCTTTCCCGGTCTTGTTGCAGGAAGTACAGATTCCACGGTTTGATTTTGCTGCATGCAATCGCATTTACAGCAATTCATTGACCAGCAACATGATTTGCGCAGGTTTTCCCACCGGCGGGAAAGACACCTGCCAGGGTGATAGCGGCGGGCCCATACTGTATTTCAACACAAGTAACGACACCTATTACCAAACCGGTGTTACCAGTTTTGGCGCTGGTTGCGCGGTAGCTAACAAACCTGGGGTTTATACCCGCACTGCCAATTACATTGACTGGATAAACGCCACCACCTCCGTCATCGCTCTGGCAAATCAACACCAGTTCGGCTACCACGGTATCAACCGCAGCACATCTGCAACGCTGACCCTGTACAATTATTCCGATGCAGCGATTACTGTCTCTGCGGTAAATCTCGATAACCCAACAAACTTTACCCTCCTCTCCCAGAACTGCACCGACACAATCATCGCCAATGACGAGAGTTGCTCGATCACTCTGCAATTTGAGGCCTCAAATGCGGGCACACAGCTGGCAACACTCAGTGTTGATTTTGGCACTGGCAATCCTACACTCAATACGGCAATCAGCGGCATCGGGCTGCCCAGCATCAACGCGACAGACCTGGATGAAACCCCCGCACGCCCCTGGTACAGCGAAAGTGCTGCCAGTTGGTTCAGTGCCAGCATGAGCAATAGTACTGGCGGCACAGCCATGCGCAGCGGCAATATCAGCGATAGTCAAAACACCGTATTACTCGCCTATTTCACTGGCCCGGACACTCTCGACTTCCGCTGGAAAGCCTCCACCGAACAAGGCTCTGACCTTCTTAAGCTGTATATCAACGGCGTATTAAGCGATAGCATCAGCGGCAATCAGGATTGGCAACAGCGCAATATTCCTCTAAGTGCAGGTGAACATCAGGTAGCATGGATTTATGAAAAAAACCGCACTGTAAGCCAGTTTCAGGACACCGTTTGGCTGGATAGTATCAACACCCCTTTTGTCAATAATCCTGGTGATGACGCAGAAGGAGGAGCAGGGAAATTCAGCGGATTTTTTTTACTACTACTTGCTGTTATGTTTGCCCTGCGAAAAAACCTTTATCGCCGCCAGGCAATATCATCAAATAACAAACCGTACATGGCTGACACATAAAAATATGAAACACCTTTTTTATGCTGTTTTATCAATCTTCCTGCTTCTACTGACGATGCAAGCCAAGGCAGAATCAAGTATCCCGATGCTACACAGTTTCGCTGTACATCAGAACAGCATCATATTCGAGCTTACAAGCTACGGTTGCAGCACAGATGCAGATTTTGAATTACGTGTAGAAAACGGACCTGCCATTACCCTGATTCGCAAACGGCCCGACCACTGCAAACGGGCACCGATGGTCTTTCAGGTCAAACGCTCGCTGAGTGAATCCGGCCTGTCCCTGCAAACACCCTTTACGATACGCAATCCGTTTGCACCGCCTCCGGTAAAATACAGAGAAAAAGGAAAAACCTTTTCCAAATAAGTAACACCGTATTCACTAATCACAGCATCATAAAGTCCAACGCAAAGGCGCGAAGACGCAAAGAACGCAGAGATCCACAACCATTGAGGTTTTTTATATCCTTTGGTCTTTATCCTCATAACCCTTTGCGTTCTCTGCATCTTCGCGCCTTTGCGTTAGGTTTTCATTATCCAGCTCCAGCCACCAACATATGCATGAAAACATGGGGGAACACCTTTCTTACACGCGGCAATCATCACTGATTTTGGATTAATGCGGCTTTTTGTTTTCTTCCTCAAACGCAACAACGTATTTTTCCACATATTGCCCGGCCAACAATTCAGCTTCTTTTAATTGTGTCCCGGTGAGTTGCTGCGAGGCATAATCACGACTTTGTTCTGCAACCTTATCGCCTTGTCTCGCTGCGGCATGCAACCAGGCGTAGGCCTGCACATCATCCTGCTTCACACCTTGCCCTTTACCATACATCAGCCCCAGATTTCGCTGCGCCTCGATGTTGCCCTGCTCTGCCGCTTTGCGCCACAATGACATGGCAGTGGTCATATTTCGTTCAACACCTTTGCCCTGAAAATACAGCCCGGCAAGGGCCGCTTGTGACCGACTGTCTCCCTGTTCTGCAAGTTTTTGCCACCAACCAGCAGCTTCAGAAAAATCCTGTGTCACCCCCTGACCATAGGCATACATCTGCGCCAGATTGATTTGTGCGGTGATATTTCCCATATCGGCTGCTTTGCGATACCAGTATGCGGCTTTTTCATAATCCCGTTGACGCCCCTGACCGTCATAATACATCCAGGCCAGCGCCTGCTGGGCACGTACATCATCCTGTTCTGCCAACACCGAAAACACCTTGAATGCCTCGGCAAAATTTCCATCATTGACCGCAGTCACTGCCTCATCAAAGTCCGCTGCCTGAGTCATGCTAGCCAACAACATTAAAAAACCGCTGATTATCCTGCGCCACATAAATGTCATTCCCAAAATGTCCAAAACACCATTTTACGCAAAAATCGCCAATGCCGGAATATACTCGCCTGTATTTGTACTAGGCTTGGCTAATCTGTTTGAAAAACCGAAAGTATGTGTCAACAGGATGCGGCAAGGAGCAGGCAAATGCGGTCCAAACCCGTGACAATATCTTCTGTTGTCTCACCAGCGAACATTTCACCTTTTGGTAGTGCTACGATGACACTTGCAAACTGGCAGCCCATTTCCAGGGTTTTGTTCATTGCCCTCACGGTGCTTTTGCTCCCGATTGATCACTCCCATGCTGAACAAACCCAGGCGCTACCAGCCCACCCTGATCAAAAAACCAACAGTAGCGACACCCTCTATTTTGGCTTATTGCCCTATCTCAGCATCACAGCCTTGATCAAAACCTGGCAACCCTTTGTCAACCTGATTGAAAAAACCCTGCACAAAAAAGTCATCATAAAAACCGCGCCGGACTTCCGGTCATTCATCCAGCGCACCGCAGAAGGTCGTTACGATTTACTGATGACAGCGCCACACTTTGCCGCGCTTGCCGTGAAAACGCATGGATACCGGATTATCGCGGGTCATGATCATGATCTGGCAGGTGATATCGTGGTCGCGAAAATGGCAACATTCCAATCCATCAATGACCTGCGCGGCAAAACAATCGCCACCCCTGATCCTCTTGCCGCTGTCAGTCTGCTGATGGAATTAACCCTCAGGCAATACGACCTCACGCCCAATAAAGATATTCGCATTAAAACCACAGCCTCGCATAACACTGCGCTGGTTGATGTTGCGGAAGGACGTGTCGCCGCTGCCGTCACTGTGGGCGGCCTGTACCGTCGGTTAAACGCCAGCAATCGATTTGGTCAACTCAGAAAACTGGCCACCACCAAAAAGATTCCACACATCATGTATATTGCAAACCCATCATTTCCAGAAGATGACATTCTCAAACTGCAAAAAGCCCTGATCAACCCGGCACCGGGCAGTTCCGCAGCCAAAGCCATCGGCCTGCTGAAGAAACAATTCAACGGAGGAGATATCAGCCTCGTCTCACCACAAAAACTCAACCGGCTCACTCCTCTTCTTTCCGTGCTGGAAGCAAAGATCAAACAAGAATGAGCAATCTTAATTTGTCGAAATACGGCCAACACTCCATCCGTTTCAAGCTCGTCACCGCCAGCATTGTTGTGCAGGTGGCCATACTCTCATTGCTGGTGTGGAATAATACACGACTCGCCAGTGAACATCTGATCCAGCAAGCCGAAGTGCATATCCAGAAAACACTGCCATTACTCAACGCCAGCGTTGCGGGACCACTCTTGCAAGAAGATATGGCAACACTGGGAGAAATTCTTGGTCAGGTAACCAGTGAACATAACCTGCGATATATCGCCATTTTTAACGCCAACAACAGCTTGTTTATTGAGCGCGGCCTGCGATCTGCCAGCAGGAATGACAACCCAATAAAAAATATACCTTTGCAACAGCACATTGCATCCAATACCCCGGGAACTCCTTACCGCTTACGGACACCCATCACTATTGCTGACTCAGTGATCGGTCACCTGGAGCTTGAACTCGACACGCTTTCCATCGAACAGGCCATTGCCTCCATTCGCAAACAAGGTATTATTATTGCTGCGGCAGGCATTATATTAAGCATCCTGCTGTTGACTTTTTTAGCCGTTACCATCACCCGCAACCTGCTAAAACTCACGGATGCCGTTTCTTCTTTGTCTCCCGGCACCAAACCTGTTGATGTCATCATCAATGCCAAAGATGAAGTGGGCGGGCTCGCACTGGCTTTCAATAAAATGGCCCAAAAGTTACAGCAACGTGAACAAGAGCGCGATGCTGCCGCGCGTGCCACCCAGGCAAGTGATGCGCGTTACAAACGTCTGGTGGAAAACCTGAGTTCTGAATACTTTTTTTATTCACACGATACTGACGGTGTTTTTTTCTATGTCAGTGAATCCATCACCGATGTACTGGGTTATACACAAGATGATTTTCTTTCCAACTACAACACCTATCTGACAGATAACCCTGTTAACAATAACTTAACTTTCCGGGAAGACTGTCATCAGTCGGGTGAAAGACGCCCGCCCTTTGTGATTTCCTTCTACCATAAAAATGGCAGTGAACGCATGCTGGAGGTTTCTGAGTCCCCCGTTATTGACGACAATGGGAAAATGACAGGAATGGAAGGTATTGCCCATGACATCACCGCCCACCTGCAAGAAGCCGATGAGCTTCGGCAACACCAGGATAATCTGGAGGTATTGGTGGCCAGACGCACCAGCGAGCTGGAATCGATCAACAATGAACTGGAGTCTTTTTGTTATTCGGTTTCTCACGACCTTCGCGCACCACTACGCGGCATCAATGGTTTCAGTAACGCTTTATTGGAAGACTATACCGATGTTCTGGATGAAACCGGAAAAAACTACCTGACGCGAATCACTCTTGGTACCCAGCGCATGTCCAGCCTGATTGATGACTTGCTCAATCTTTCACGCATCACACGTTATAAAATGAAAATCCAGCCAGTCAACCTCACCGAAATTGCCAAAGAAATAATCCGGACCTTGCGTGACAATGAACCAAACCGTTCCGTTAACATCACGCTTGAAGAAGACCTGTGCGCAATGGGAGATAAAAACCTGTTGACCATTGCCCTCTCCAATCTCATCGGCAATGCCTGGAAATACACCGGAAAATGCGACAACGCCACGATCAATATTGACTCCGTCATGGAAGGCGATACTCGTATTTTTTCGATCTCCGATAATGGTGCCGGATTTGATAGCAACTATATCGACAAAATATTTTTGCCCTTTCAGCGTTTGCACAGAGCTGATGATTTCCCCGGAAATGGCGTCGGGCTTACCACAGTACACCGCGTTATTACCCGACATCAGGGGAAAATATGGGCCAGGGCAACAGTGGATGAAGGTGCCAGCTTTCATTTCACGCTCAATATCAAAACACGGCATAATGGGTAATAAAAAACTACCCCACAACAAGTTGCGGGAAATTCAACCCGTAGAGATTAAACAATTCCATCAACAATGGTATGGTATGAACACATAATCCTAAATTAATCGGTTAAACCGTAGCGAGAGCGACTAAGGTGCGGAAGATAAAGTGTTTTTCAGGTTATTTTGGACGACAGCGCATCACCCATACGGTGAGTTCAACACGTCCTGAAAAACTCTTTAGATTCTGTGCCTTAGGCGTTCGCAGTCGGTTTAACCGATTAATTTAGGATAATCACACCTCAACAAGACGACTATCCCATTGCGCATCTTAATTAATAATTCATTACCTGCCTGGCTGTTTATTTTTTGTGTAATCGTCTTCGCCAGCAGCCTTGGCGGCGATTTTGTCATGGATGACTGGCCTGTCATCAAGGAAAACAGCAAGATAACCGACACAAAATATATCCCGGATTATTTTACCCGTGGCGTCTGGGCCAACACCGATTTGGCAGAAGAAGCAGGAATCGGAGGTCATAGCCTTTATCGTCCCGTATTTTTACTGACACTGAATCTCTCCTATCAACTCTGGGGAGACAGCGCGCTGGGTTACCACGCACTCAATCTGACGCTGCACAGTATCAACACCATCCTGGTATATTTTTTAATTCTTGGTTTTTTGTCGCCATCCTACCGCATGGTTGCGGGCATGAGCGCCGCCATTTTTGCCGTACACCCCGTGCATGTGGAATCCGTTGCCTGGATCGCAGGAATGACAGACCCCTTGGTCTCACTGTTCCTGCTCAGCGGGTTTTTATTACATCGTCGCTGGTACCAATCCACATCCCGAAAAAAGAAATGGATCTATGCCATCAGCGCTCCACTGTGTTTTGCACTGGCATTGCTCTCCAAAGAAACCGCCATATTTTTCCCGCTAATACTGATTATTTACGATGTATTATTTCAGCGCGACACATTACGTTTAAAATCCGTTATCGCGCGTTATCTGACCTATGCTGCACTTTTGCTGATTTATTTTGTACTGCGCAGCAATGCCCTGGATGAGGGCGATATTCAACAATCCGGCGCATGGGCACGCATCAATTTTCAGAATTTTCCGGTATTGCTGGCATTTTTTACCCATTATATCCAGTTACTCGTTTTCCCCTCACCACTGGAATATTATTATTCCCCCCCCACCCCTGGCGTGTTTGTTTTTATTACCGGCGGCCTTTTCTTTATTGGCGCATTGTTCTATTTGCCACGCGCCCTTCGCCAGCAACAAGGCCTGTATGTGCTGGCCATTGCATGGGTCGTCATCACCCTGCTACCCGCCCTGCCTATCGCCCTGTTTGATGAACCGGTATTTGCCCAGCGTGTACTGTATTTACCCTCGGTGGGTTTCGCCATGCTCATCGCCTGGGCCATACGACGGGCACAACAACGCAGCCACACCGCCGGAGCTGTGGTAAAAACCACTGCTATCGTATTTTTGATTTCCTTTTCAGTCGCCTCCATGACAGAAATAGCCGACTGGGAAAATGACACTGTGTTTTACTCTCAAGCGATGAAAACCAACCCTGACTCTTTCCAGCCTTTGGCCGGCCTGGCCGCTGCTTATGCGCGCAACACAAATCAAAACACCGAAGCGATCATCGATCTCTATTTAAAAGCCGCCGAGCTTGCCCCTCGCGAAACCGACAAAATCAACTTTCAGGAAAATGTAGCGCGTATTTATGGGCAAAGCGGAAACATCAGCAAAAGCGAACAGTTTTATCGTAACATTGTGCATCGTATGCCAAAGCGCTCATCCGCCTGGGTGGGCCTGGGTAACAACGCCCTCGCCCGAGGAGAGCAACAACAGGCTTTGCGGTTTTATCAACGGGCTTATGAAGCTGACCCGAATAACCGTATTGCCAGCCATAACCTTGCTCTGGTTTATCGACAACTAGGCAGACTGGAACGCGCTGCTTTTTTTCGGCGTTTGGCTCAAACCCCACCCGTTACGCAATAAAGCATAAACTAAAAGACGATGTAACATATGGTGTCACAGGTAAACAACGTGATGTAAATGCAAAGAGCACAAAGAAAAAAGGTAGCTTTACGCCTTTAACGTTAAATACTCATTGTTTTGGACAGAAGTAAAACCGTAGGGTGAAACAAGCGCAGCGGTTCCACCAACGGGCTAATTAAGGAACAACCAATCACCCCTGCGCTCACTGCCTGCTAACAAAAAACCAGCGACAAAAACCTGATTGCCTGAAACAGAAGAAAAAAGCCCTTATGCAACAACCACCCACCGGCAAACGGCGAGGTAAGGTGGACGTTGAAGCGAACCAAACCTTGAACGTATTCCTTTTGAACAGATCCCTTTCCCGTTTGGTGGAACCGCTGCGCTTGTTCCACCCTACCAGCTTAGCCTGACGGCTATGGGCCACCAGTGGATAACCGTAAACCCGACTCACCAGAGTCTCAACCTGACATACACATCTCAATTTACTCTCCAGCCTGTATCTGGCAACCCTGTGTATTTGCGAACAATGTTCTATCGTAGGCACTGTAAAACACACGGGGTATACTGGCTATCGACCACAAAATATTTTCTTTGCGTGCCAGCATTAAAATAGATGGGTACCAATAAAAACTTGTCGTCCATTGTGCCGCTTGATGATACAGACTAAATAACCGGACACACTCCTTCACCATGCTCTCCGAAACCGACATGCTCGCCCTGTGGACCACGCTCAAGCTGGCCGGGTTGACCACGGTCATTCTGTTATTGCTGGGCACACCCCTGGCCTGGTGGCTGGCACACAGCCGTTTTCGCTACAAGGTGATTGTCGAGGCACTGGTCGCGCTGCCGCTCATTCTACCGCCGACCGTACTGGGTTTTTATCTGCTCATCATGCTTGGCCCCAATGGCCCGCTGGGTCCGCTTATGCAAAGCATCGGCATTCAGTCTCTGGCATTTACCTTCACAGGGCTGGTCATCGGCTCGGTATTTTATTCACTGCCGTTTGTTGTGCAGCCCTTGCAAAATGCCTTCGCGGCCATCGGCCGTCGCCCTCTGGAAGTGGCTGCCACGTTGCGTGCCCCACCAATAGATCAATTTTTCAGTGTTGTATTACCGCTGGCAAGGCCCGGTTATATCACCGCTGCGGTGCTCGGCTTTGCACACACGGTAGGAGAGTTTGGCGTGGTGTTAATGATCGGCGGCAACATTCCCGGTGAAACCCAGGTGCTGTCTATCGCTATTTATGATCATGTTGAAGCACTGGAATACGGGCAGGCCCATGTATTGTCTGGCGGCCTGCTATTACTGTCGTTTATCTTGTTGCTTTCTGTGTATACATTGAACCGTCGTTACCGGCTAACACCCGCATGACGATTGAAGCACAATTGCATTTACAGCGTGACGACTTCACTTTAGACGCCACGTTCTGTGTGCCGTCTCACGGTATTACCGCCCTGTTTGGCCCCTCGGGCTGCGGCAAAACCACGCTGTTACGTGCCATTGCCGGGCTGGAAAAAGAGACACAAGGCCGGTTTATCATTGGCGATACCGTGTGGCAGGACGAAACACATTGCCTGCCCGCCCACCAACGCGAACTGGGTTATGTCTTTCAGGAAGCCAGTCTGTTTGAGCATCTTTCTGTACGACAAAATCTGGAATACGGTCTCAAACGACTACCTGCGGAAAAACAACGTTTTGATTTTGACCAGGCCGTCACACTGCTGGATCTCGCTACACTGCTGCCGCGTCAACCTGCCCGGTTATCCGGCGGCGAACGCCAGCGGGTCGCCATCGCCCGCGCCCTGCTCAGCAGTCCGCAACTGTTGTTAATGGACGAACCACTGGCAGCACTGGACCAGCAACGCAAACGGGAAATTCTGCCCTTTTTTGCACGCCTGCACAACGAGCTGGATATTCCCATACTGTACGTCAGCCACGCAGCCGATGAAGTGGCACGTCTGGCCGACCACCTGGTGCTACTCAACGGCGGTCGTGTACAGGCCAGTGGGCCCATTGCGGAAATGCTCACCCGTGCGGATCTTCCGCTGGCCCATGACTACGATGCTGCCGCCATTATCGAGGCCTCCGTGTCCGGCCATGATACACAATTCAACCTGACTCAATTGACCTTTCCGGGAGGTCAGCTCAGTGTGCCTCGCTCTGGTTCAGGCAACGGGCTACCCGTGGGACAGACTGTTCGCCTGCGGGTACTGGCGCGCGATGTCAGCCTCACCCTGAAACAACAAACGGGCACCAGTATTCTGAACATCGTACCTGTTACCATCACCGCACTGAACGCGGAAAACGCCCGGCAATCCAATGCACAATTATTGGTGCAACTAGATGCCAACGGCGTGCCTCTGCTCGCCCGCATCACTCGAAAATCCGCTACTGCATTGGCACTTGAGCCCGGCAAACCCGTCTTTGCACAAATCAAGGCCATTGCTTTGCTGGACTGATAAGTTTCGCTATTTCACATAAGGTGTGTTTGTGGATACGTCCAAAAATGAAAAAAACCGGTGGGTGGCAAGAAACTAAATCATTAACGGTAGTTTGGTTGAGGCAAAATAGTAGTACTCGTCAGAGAATGTTGGTGGTGACAGTGATGGCACTGAAAAACAGGCCGTGACTTCAGCGTGCAGTGGCTTTTAGACCCGCACTCAGGGCAAACGTAACCTTTGGGCCAGCGCCACGTAAATAGCGCTTTTCGACATTTCTCCTCTGTTCCGTATTCTTCCATGAATTGGAATAAACTGTAGCCTTTTTGGAATTGGGACTTTGTTTTTCATAGTCTTATCTCCTTTAGTACCGACCTGATTTAAGTATAGTTTTTGCGCGGGAGATGGCTGGGTTTCATGGGTAATCAGGAAGCGTTATATGCAATTGATGATTAGTAATGATATCTAAGCTGAGCGATAAGAATAAACTCAGAATCAACTTTATAAATGATTCTGTGTTCATCATTTATTCGTCGAGACCAATAACCGGATAAGGCATGCTTAAGTGGCTCAGGTTTTCCGATGCCCTCGAAAGGTGAGCGTTGAATATCTTTTATTAGTGAGTTTATGCGTTTAACCATTTTTTTATCAGTTTTTTGCCAATACAGGTAGTCATTCCAGGCATGATCGGCAAAAATGAGATTCATTCGCTTAATTCCCTTGGCGAACCATCCCCATTGTCAAGTTGGAAAATAGATTCGATAAGTCTTTTCATATTCTTAGGGCTACGAAGAAGGTATGCTGTTTCTTCAAGGGATTCATAATCCTCAAGTGAGAGCATGACAACGGACCGTTCATTTTTTCTCGTAATAACAACGGGCTCATGGTCATCACATATGCTTTCCATGGTTTTGGCCAGGTTCGAGCGAGCAGCAGTATAACTAAGGGCTTTCATAATACAGTATCCTCTTTAGGTACATGTACGTAATATTGTACGTCACAGCCTTATATATAACAAGGCCACTCACTATTTCACACAGGGTAAGTGGATACTTCCAGAACTGAATGAGAACCTGGGTGAAGGTTCAGGATTAACCCTGGTGTAATTCACCCCTCATCCCGACCGGTAAAAAAGCCCTTCTCTGTCAGACACAGCAGCTGCTACCTGAAGATGTGGAATTTTAAATTCCTATTAAATTCTCTATTAAAAGACATTAAACCCCTTTTTGGGTATCATAGCCGCCCTCTGATGTGAACCGGATTATCGGCATTACGTCAAAACCGTTTTATGGTGACCCGTGTCGGTCCCCTCGCAACGATAAATTGTGAACCCCGTCAGGCCTGGAAGGGAGCAGCGGCAGCAGTGGATTCGTGTGCCGGGGTGTGGCTGGTGCGGGTTGCCACCCTATATCTCAGCGGCAGGATATTGTTTCTCGCCATAATGTTAATCCCCCCTGTGCGTCAGGGTAGTTGTCGCTTTTATATCAAGCCATTTTTATCGTTTTCTTTTTCAGAATTTCCGGATGCCAGCAAAACCGTAAGGTGGAACAAGCGCAGCGATTCCACCCGGCAGGAAAGGGGCACATTTAACCTAAATTAATCAGTTAAATCTACTGCGAGCGCCTAAGGCACAGAATCTAAAGCATTTTTCAGAACATGTTGAACTCACCGTATGGGTGATACGCTTTCGTCCAAAATAACCTGAAAAACGCTTTATCTTCCGCACCTTAGTCGCTCTCGCTACGGTTTAACTGATTAATTTAGGTTAAAGGTTCGGATTCAATCCGCTATCAACGTCCACCTTGACTCGCCGTTTGTCGGTGAGTTGTTGTTTCAGAGTGTTGATTTTTTATCAGCGGTCGTAAGCACAAAGACGATTTGTTGTTCCTTTGTTAACCTGTTGGTGGAACCACTACGCTTGTTCCACCCGGATCCCTGCGTGACCTGACGGAGGAGCCCTCCCCAGCTTCCACGCGGGAAACCGGTTTCAGCAATAACGAGCGCCCTGTCATTGCATCCGGCACAGGCAATCCCAACAGAGACAACACGGTGGGGGCAATGGAGCTGAGACCTGCGCCGATAGTAAGTTGCCATGGTGTTTCATCCAGAATCAGGCACGGCACAGGGTAGACAGTGTGCCGGGTTTGCGCTTCACCACTCACCGGGTCCACCATTTCTTCGCAGTTACCGTGATCAGCAGTAAGCAACACTGACCAATTAGCTGCACATGCGGCATCCAGCACACGACCGACTTCACGATCCAGCGTTTCCACCGCAGTAATTGCAGCGGCGACAATACCACTGTGGCCTACCATGTCGCCATTGGCAAAATTCACCACGATAAAAGCATAGTTTTCACTGTGCATGGCATTGATAACAGCATCAGCGACCTTGTCAGCGCTCATCTCCGGTTGCAGGTCATAGGTGGCAACTTTTGGTGAATCAATGATTCCCCGCTCTTCGCCTGCAAAAGCATCACCCTTGCCACCATTCAGAAAATAGGTAACATGCGCGTATTTTTCGGTTTCAGCACAATGAAACTGACGCAGGCCCGCACAACTGACCACTTCCGCCAAGGTGGTGCGTGGTCGCTCCTGCCGAAAAGCGAAAGGCAAGTGATACCATTCATCATATTCAGTCATGCAGGTGACATTGAGCGGACTGAAGTCACCCCGGTCAAATTGGGTAAACTCGGGCCGATACAGCGCGGAGGTCAGTTGCCGCGCCCGATCTTTGCGAAAATTGAACAACACCACCGCATCGCCCCATTGCGCGGGCTCACCACCTTTGATGACGGTGGGTAAAATAAACTCATCATTAATGTCCGCTGCGTAAGCCGCATCGATAGCAGCTTTGGCAGTATCGGCGCTCTCCCCTTTCGCGCACACAATGGCCTGCCAGGCCTGTTCAATGCGCTCCCAGCGATTATCACGATCCATAGCGTAATAACGACCGCACACCGTGGCAATACTGCCTCCGGCGGCCTGCAAAGCCGGTTCAATTTTTTGTAAATAGCGCAATGCGGACCTGGGAGGAGTGTCGCGACCATCAGTAAACATATGCAATACCGGACGCACACCGTTGCGACGACACAATTCCACCAACGCCAACAAATGTGAAATATTGCTGTGTACACCACCATCCGACACCAAGCCCATCAGATGTAATGGGCGCTCACTGTTGCGCGCAGATTCGACCGCCGCAATAAGCGCGGCATTATTAAAAAAACTGGCATCGCTAATAGACTCATCAATGCGCACCAAATCCTGTTGCAGAATATCACCACAACCGATAGTGAGATGGCCCACCTCTGAATTACCCATTTGCCCATCGGGTAATCCCACGGCGTTGCCAGAGGCCTGCAACAAGGTATGTGGATAACGGGAAAAATAGTGATCAAGGCGCGGCGTATTTGCCTGAGCCACTGCATTGTTCAAGTTGCTGGGATTAGTCCCAAAGCCATCAAGGATGACCAGCAGCACCGGTCGGCGGGGAGATTTTTCGCTCATATTCGGATGCTCAAATGTAATTAGAAGTTCCCTGATTCAGGAGTTTCTACATTATCGGTGGAACGACACCAAAGTTGAGCATAGCAGCAGATTATGCGATCTGCTAAAAATCAAAACGAAAATCAGCTGATGAGAATATCCCAGTCTGTGGTTTCCAAAATCATGCCACGGACAGTTTCACGCAACCAGCCATCAAAAAAATCAATAGGATTGTAATCATCCGTTAATACAATGGCAGGCGTGTCCGCAGGAAAAGCAAACTGCTTTCCCAGATTGGTTGACACCATACGCTGCACACTGGCATGTGTTTGAAAATTGGCACTACTACCGGCCTGCAAACTGCGAACAGAACCCTGATAGGCCATCAGTATGATATTACCAATACCTGTTTCAGAGTTTTGTCGATCAAAGGCCGGAAACACGCCCACCTGATCAAATGCTGCACGCAATGTTTTGATGACCGAAGCCGTCATATAGGTTTCTTTTCTCAAACTGCCAATCAGATTCACTGCCAGTACACCCCCCGGTCGCAGCCGGTCACGCATCAGGGAAAGTGCTTCAACACTCAGCAAATGAGCAGGAGTTACGTCACCATTAAAAACATCTAACACAATATAGTCATAACGACGATCTGTGCTGTTCAAATAATAGCGTGCATCCTCGATAAACAAATCACCGGTGATCTGAAAATCAAAATAGTCTCGTGCAATATCAACAACAGCCGGGTTGATATCAACCACATCACAGCTGATACCCTGCTTTTCATACCAACTGGGAATAGCACCCAGACCCAGACCAATCACCAGACAACGCTTACCTTCCGGCACCAGCATGTATGATAAAAACTGGATAAAGTAATTATATTCATAAATGGATTGATTATCCGCCAGATCAATACCCCCCTGAATCATGCCGTCGATAATCATTTCCCGATAGCGTACCTTGCCATAACTGTAATCCACGATTTTGATATCACCGTAGTAATTATCCACACGATGCACCAAATCCACCTGGGTACCATCACTCATCGTGCGAGATACCGGTGTTTGTGGCTGATAAAGTAAAAAAGGGAAAATCAATGCCAGCAGGGCCACCCAGCGCCGCTGGAATACGACAAAATAAACCACCGACAAGCTGATCAATAACCCGCCAGCAAGTGCAAAAATCTGATCCACACTCAGGTAAGCAATTAACACAAACCCGGTAACCACTGTGCCCACCGTACTGCCAAGGGTTGACAAGGCATACAAGCCCCCCACTACGCGGCCGATATTTTTCAGCTTGGATGCCGTAAGCTTGACCAGGTACGGTGAGACACAACCCAGCAATAACAAAACCGGCCCAAATAAAATCAGCGTGCTGGCAAAAGCACCACCGCGCAAGCCCAGAGGCAGACAGGCCTTGAGTACCGGGCCTTTTAACAAGGGAATCAATAAAACCAGAAAACCAGCGGTAAAAATAATGCCGTACAACACTTCGGGTCGCTGAAAACGATCAGACAACATGCCACCGAT
>JAKISS010000003.1 GCA_021648485.1 Gammaproteobacteria bacterium | reverse complement strand
GTTTTGTTGCAGATTCATGCCTGTACTATAGTCGTATTGCTTGAAGGAGGCATCCATGGGTACCCAGCTGTCTCCCTGGATGTTGTTGATGCCGCGGGAGGGTTCAAAGTCTACCCAGGCTTCCACCCAGGTGTGTTCCAGACGAATATGGCTGACTTGACCGCCTTGCACTCTGGCCACATTCGGAATGCCGCCTTGGCCCAGCAGTTGTTGAGCAGCGCCTGCGGTTTCCACGCCACCCACCCAGTTCATGGCTTTGTCGGCGGGCACTTCCACCGTGCCGTAAACATAGCGGGCCGGGATACCGGCGGCTCTCAGCAGGGCGATCAGCAGACTGGCGGTATCAATAGCGTTACCGCTTTTGGTTTCCAGGGTCATTCGGCTGCCTTGAATGGAGCCATAGCTGGGAATAAAGTGGATGTTGTTATGCACCCAGGCGTAGATTTCGGCGGGATTGTGGTTGAAGCTTTCCGCTAACTGACGCATGTCTGCGGTGATTTCAATATCGAGGGTTTCTGCCAGATCAGCGGTTGTAGGTTCTTCTGCATGGGCTGGACTGACCAGGGCGTCGAGAATGCCAGTGAAGATGCTGTCGGCAAAGTATGTCTTGTCATTATCACCGTGAATAAGTTGACTGAGATCATCGTTGTCAATGATTGGCTTGCGAGTCTTCTCTGCATCGGGCGTGCCGAAGGGCATTTTGTTGGGGTCAAAAGGTTGATGGCTGCGTTTGAATTGCCGTTGCTGCAGAAACTCATGCAGTGCCTCCACTGCTGCTTGCTGATCCTGAAGAGATCCCGCATTTACTGACTGCTGGATCAGGCTCTGGAGTTGCTGATAGTCGGTCTGGTATTGGTTTACCATGGCCTCGTGCCGCTGCAGGATGATGTCAGGCAGGCCTTTGGCAATAAGCTGGGCTTCTATTTGCGCAAAATTGGCCAGGGCCGTTTCATTGAACGTCGCAAGCTGTTCGTTCAGGCCTATTAGCTGATCTGTTGACTCTGTTTGCAATTCACTGAGGCCAAAGAAATTCAATACGTCTGCAATCAGGTCGCTTTCTTCCACCATACGAGCATCTACAGTGGCCTTGGTGGTGGTGATATTTTCTTTGATCGCCTGCAGGGTTTTGGAGAGTTTCTCTTCATCCGTTTTGCCTTCAATAACCGGGGCGGTCTGGCTTTCCTCAATCGTGTCAGCAACCGCCATGGCGCTGGGGGAATAAAAGACAAACAGGAAAAAAAAGACTTCTACTAACGCAACTGTGCGCAAAAAACCCGTGGCAGTGCGCACCCGTTCCGTTAGCGGTCTGTACTCTGTGTTGTTCTTTATACTCATTCTTATACCCTGTTCCTGTTATTACTTGTTAACCACTTTGCCAGCACATGACTCATTGGGCTCTTAATTCGTCACACCACGGGTGGAGATAAAGATATCAATGGCGGTATCAGGCGGCATAACGCTGTCGGCCGGCACGTCCTGTTTTATCACTTCGCCCGCCGGTACTACGGTAGTGCGCTCAAACCTGACGTCACCCAGAATCAACCGGCTTTGCTCCAGGGTCGTCTGCGCTTGTTCCACACTCATGCCAATGACATCCGGCACTCGTGTGGTTCTCACGCGCCCCACCGGGGTACTGGCTATGATCTGGGATCGACACTGCTGTGCAGGAGCCTGGCATAGATCAAAATTAAATTCGGGGGATTCCTCCGTGACCCAGTCCACTTCTTGCTGGTAGAAAGAGCAAACCTGTTCGCAGAAATTATCGCCGGGTGGGCAGCTATTACGGCCCGCTGTCTCTCCACCGCAGATAACGCTGGTTTCACTGACCCTTTCGCAGCGGTAATAATCCTCTGTTTCAACATCCTGGCACTCAAAACCAGCCTCACCGTAGAAACAGACCAGATTGCCGCAGAGTAATTCTTCATCACCGTATCCGCCACCGTAGGTGCATTCCATCACCTGACTGGAACTGAAGCTGCCCCTGATTCTGTAATAATAGGTAGGACCAAACGCCAGGTTCGCATCCAGATAGGTTGCGTAGGTTGATTCTGTCTGCGCTATCACTTCAAAAGGGCCATCCATACTGGTGCTACGCTCTATTTCTACAAACTCGGTGTCCGGGTTGTCCGTCCAGGTTAGTTGAATCTTGTTGCCCTTGGGCCGGATGGCGAGATCTTCCACGCAGGCCTGGGCACCCAGGATCAATACCGTCACCGGTGCAGAGTTGAGATCGCCATCACTGACAATCAGTTGCGCAACGTAATTGCCAGGCTGGTCAACGATGAAAAACGGCGCGGGTGTATCGGCGGCTTCCAACTCCGCAGCGCTACCCGGTGGTCTTTCCACCCAGGACCACTGATAACTTATCGGATCGCTGTCGGGGTCGTAACTGCCAAAGCCATTCAGGGTGACTTGATCCCCGGTGTAGAGATCGCCGATACCATCGAAGGAGGCATTGGCAATCGGTCGCAGATTCTCCGCCGTTATAAAGACCGTATCCGGTGCACTATCGACTGTACCGTCATTGACGATCAACTGGCTGATGTAATCCCCCTGTATATCCAGGAACAGGCTTGGACTTGCATCAAAGACATTACTCAGCTGCGCATTACTTCCCAAAGGTTTATTTACGATACTCCAACGATAGGTTAAGGGATCAGCATCAAGATCATAACTGGCCGAACTATCCAGTATTATCACATCACCCACATTGCCGGGCTGGTCCTGACCAGCGTTCGCCACAGGTGCCGAATTACCCACAGAAACCGTTACAAAATCTGGTTCGCTGTCTGCCAAACCATCATTCACGGTAAGCCGTACAACATAATCACCCGCCTCATCGGTGATAAACGAGGGACGGACAGATGCATTATTGAACAGGTTGGCGTTACTTCCCTGGGGCAGGCCCTCGAAGAACCAGCGATAATTCAGGTCATCACCGTTCACATCGCTACTGGCTGATCCATCCAGCGTAATGGTGTCGCCCAGCAATGCAGCTATATCACTACCTGCTTGCGCAACTGGCGGCAGGTTCCCCACATTCAGTAGTACGGTATCTGCGACACTTGCATCAAAGCCATCATGGACAATGAGCTCCACTCGATAAACACCCGGCACGTCGATGGTTATGTTGGGATTTGCGGTATCTGCGGCAAGAAGTTCACTACTACTTCCAGCGGGTTGTTGAAGTAGACGCCAGTTAAACGTCAGTAAGTCGCCATCTAAATCATTGCTGCCAGTACCATCCAGAGTCATCCTTTCAGCGATGGTCACCAATTGATCTGGACCTGCACTGGCTACCGGTAATCGGTTCGGTATCGTCACCACCAACTGTTTAGGCAAACTATCTTCCGTACCGTTGTTCACCACCAGTTCAATGACATACTCCCCTTGCTCATCGACAAAAAAGCTGGGGTTGCCCGAACTTGCATCGGAAAACTGAGTATTACTGGTATCGGGTTTGTTCACAAAGCGCCATTGATAGCTTAGGGGCAAGCCGGCAGCTTCACGACTGCCAGTGCCGTCTAATGTCACCTGCTGCCCGACAAAGGCAGTAATGTCATTTCCTGGAACAGCGATCAAGTTAAAAACATTAAACCAGGCAAAATCCAGAGTCTGTAACTCGGTTCCTGTGTTTAAGAGCAGCACACAGGCATAGTCACCTGCCAAGCCGCTGGTATCGACACTACGGCTCTGCACAAATGGGGTATCAGGCAACACAGTAATCAGAGTATCTTGTGTATCGAGTTCCTGTTGCGCTTCGATATTGACCAGTTTAGTTTGTATTTCCAAACCAACCAATGGCTGTGAGACCCGACTGGTGAGAGTATCGGTACATATTTGTGTGTCCCCCAGCAGCAACTCATTAAAGGCCGCCGCTACCTGACCTCCAACCGACAAGGCTATGTTCTGCGCCACAATAAACGATGAATTTTCAGCCGCAATAATAGCCGATGTTTCCGGATCAATCAGGATCACCTGAACCTGATAGGTGCCTGCTACAGCATCATCCAGTATAATGCTGTTTATTATATCTCTAATAGCATCTGGCACGAGTTCCGTATCGATGACCATTTCATCGCTGAAAATATTCTGTCCCACGGGACCAAGCACTGTCACTTTTAGCACAGTATTAGTTAGTCGCGTATTTTCCGTTAGATTCGTTAGACTGCTTTGAACCTGAACCACATCCGTTGTGTTGTATTGATCCTTTTCAACAAAGACACCACTGTTATTAACCCCGACAATAATCCCAATCGAAGCCTGAGCTAAACCAGTTGTGGAACTCACCACCGAGAAAGGTACAAAGGCTTCATTGGTAACGGTCGAGTCCAGATCTCTAATTACCACATGCAACTGATAGGTACCGGCAATAAAATTGTTGGTATTCCAGTTTTTATTTAGTGTTGCGCTCCCTCCAACGGGCACAGGATCAAAGACAAACGGGGGGAAATTTTCTACAACGACGCCGTTTATATCCTCAACAATAAACTCAGCTGAACCCTGGTTGGCAGTGGTACCAATATTATTGATAGCGACTGTGAATAAGGCAGTCTCGTTCGGACCATAGTTAGTCTTGTCACTGCTGGCGCTAACTTCAAATACTGAATTGCTCACCCATACAGACTGTGGCCCCAATTCTCTTGTGATTCGCTCGCCGCCAGGGGCATTGATATAGGACAACTGTGTATTTTGTGTTACCAGGCGCTGTTCGCCGGGTTGCGGATTCTGAAGAATAACATCAAAGGCTATATCTTCAATCTGGTCTACTAACAAGGATTCGAAGCGCCACTCTACGACAGTTTTATCCACCTGTTCATCGAGCGCATACGGTGTATGTGAAAAGCTATAATAATCCAGAGCAACACGATCTCCTGATACCGTAGTGGTCAGTTGTACATCACCCAGTGCTGCCGTCGATGGAATAAGAACTTCAACATCCGCGACATTGCCTTGCAGGTCATTTACCCTCAACACGCCTGTTCCATCAATAGTCGAATCAATTAAATCCAACCTAAAATGAACAAGTGGCGACAGACCTGATGCAAATTGCTGGATATCGAGCACCAAGTTGCTGGAACTCGGTAATAACTCAATTTTATAGATACCACGATCACGATCTAATACACCATTGTTATTAACATCTTCCCCTGCATCTAAAACACCGTTTCCGTTGGTATCCTCACTACGTCTATCTAAAATGCCATTCCCGTTTAAGTCTTCTCCAGCATCCAGAATACCGTTGACATTTATATCCTCACTGTCTGATGCCGTCCCGAGAAAAGTTCTACCAATATGGCGAAACGGACCTATATTCGGTGTAAAGCTATCCCCCAACGGATTAAGCTCAAGCGTCGCCATACCTCCTGGGTAACCATAGGAGTCGTAGGCATTAAAGCCATAAACATAAATACCAAATGGCTGATCTGCTATCACCCGATGCGAACCCAAAGAGAGTGGCAGCTGTATACCACTCAGGCCACTGGCACCAATAACGGTAAACAAGCCCGGGTCGATAGGCGCACCATCGAGCAACAAAGAATCAATGGCGATAGTCGGCACGACAATATTGACAAAATTACTGACAAAACCCGATGCAGGTGCCGAGAAGGTATAGCTTGGCAAAAATTGTTCGTTAGGTGGAATTAACATCATAAACGGGTCGGCGGGCACATCATCAAGTGCTTGCCCAGGCGAATATTGAGTAACCAGTACCGGGCCACTGGCAGAAATTTCCAAAAATTCATTATTAATTGTTTCGTAAAATTCTCCGGCATTAAGTGTGATGCCCTGCGCTTCGTTAAAAGCCACCCGTGTGCCATTTTCTCTCGCCAACACCCTGACAACCGAGCCATTTAAACGAGTAGCCAACGGAATGATTGAAAATGACTGACCCCACGAACTAACAGGGGGTATCATTTCCACAAGATGATCACACCAACCGATACGTCCACCCGTTGGAGAGCGCAATAGCGAAGGCGCATCAGCACACTTATGTCCGCCCATTACTGCAACCGGCGAGCCCGATCTAACCAGGGTGCCTGTCAAATCCGCTGTGTTGCTACTCAGCTGGTACACCTCAAACCGATCCAATGTCACCGTAAAAGGTTCACCTGCTACCCTGTCGCCAACATCGGCAGCAGGAATAATTTCGACCAGGGTATTGTCTGCGGTTGACACAATTGCGATCTGTGATGACAGATTTAATGACGCAAATTGCGCAAGGCCATCGTAACTGGTAGCCATATACTCTACGTCCAGCGCATCAACGGGCAGGGCAAGAAATGCATCACTGGTATATCGCTGTAAATTCATGCCATAGATCGTCACCTCTGCGTCGGCGACAACATGAATCCCCAGCGATGCCTGACCGTTGGCTGGTAAATTTTTCACTTCGCTAGGCAGTTCCAGCGTTGTCACTGTTCCAGCAGTAACAGTAAATCCTTCCGAGAAACCTATGCCGGGAACTTCAACTACTCCTTGCGTATTTTGTTCAGAAGTAACATATAGGAGTAAATCGGTTGTTCCCGGATGATTATTTTGAAACGCAAAAATAAACTCCGTACCTTTACTGTCCGACATAGCCGACAAAGGCAACCCTAACAGCAATGCTGCCAAAATCGGCCAAATGATAAATATACGTTTTATCATCACTGTAGTTCCTCGCCTTCGAGACGAATATTTATCCTTACCCGTTGATCTTCATCCGGTGTAA
Source organism: Gammaproteobacteria bacterium (assembly GCA_021648485.1). Classification (GTDB taxonomy): domain Bacteria; phylum Pseudomonadota; class Gammaproteobacteria; order SZUA-152; family SZUA-152; genus SZUA-152. Next base: position 70,507 of record JAKISS010000003.1, on the reverse strand, counting down.
CTGTAGCAGGCGTGACCGTCTGACTTGCATCAATACGTAACCCTGGCGCTGTCTTGATGACATTTTCTATGACATTTTCTATTTCCATTCCCGAATAAGAATACAGTTCAATGGCGTACTCCCCTGCCAACAGAAACTCAAAATCAAAGCTATCGATAACCAAAGAGTAGTTATCATCTTTAGCCTCTAGCGGAATATTGATGAAATCGGATATTTTTACCGGATTATCATCTGGGTCCAGAATCCGGTAACGGATTGAGAAGTTCTGAATATCAACATTGGAGCGATTTTGTATGGTCGCCAGCACATTAATGGTTTCGGTAATACCAACCGCTGAATATGCAGGCAAGGATTCCAGTCGAACACTTCCTGCCCGCCGGGTCTCAATAACTGAAAATTCAGTGACACGCTCATCCAGAATCACCGTAGCCGGGCCAACCATCTGGTTGCCAACTTCAACGCGCCCGATTATCCGGTAATCACCAGGCGGCAAGTTGGCGGTATTGAAGTCGACCTTAATATCAACGAGCTCATCCGCCGCAAACTGGATTTGCATATTTCCATCACCATTGCGTGTACCGGAAAAATCAGCAACTAACTTACCTTGAGCATCTAGCATGCTGAATACCACCATTGCCTCCATTGGGCTGCCAGTATTCGCCACTACCGCGTCTATAAAACCAGAAGCATAGGCTTCATAAACAGTCTGGTTTGTCACCAGAAAAGTCATATTCAAACCGGAACTATCTGCCAGGCCAAGACGACGGTTGATTTCGAACTGACCTCCCTGGACAAAACTGGAGATCAACGATTGGCTGCTATATCCGGTGGCACTAAAAGTGAGTGTTTTCGTTCCGGGTTCCAGCCCCTCAATGCTGTATTTGCCTTCAGTATCGGATTGTGTACTGATCGCCGTTCCCACAATGCTGACATTGGCGTCTGCTATTGGCTCATTGCTCTGCTCATCGAGCAGCTGACCAAAAATCATGACCTTGGTAATGGCAAGACTGAGTTCGATAGTTTGCATATCTACTATGCCACCACTGGTGACCAAAGCACTATAAGTACGGCTAACATAACCGCCTTTTTCAAAGGAAAGCTGGTACACACCGGGCGATAAATCATCAACCTGGAAACTACCATCATACGATGTGGATATGTCGACATCACTGTTATCGCCAACAATACGAACCGAGACGTATCTCAGCGCTTCTTGAGTAACTGCATCAATAACCCTACCAACAACTTGACCATTATCATTGCCGACATAATTTGTCGGTGGCATCTCCGGATTAAAGATAATCGCATTACCTGCTACCACCGCACCGCTCCCCGAGATATCCAGATAACCTGACAAGCTGGCAGTTACTGAAATAATCCCAGGCGACAAACCCGTTAAACGGTAACTGCCGTCAGCAGCAGTTATTGTTGACACAGAATTACTACCACTTAGCGAAATGGTGACTCCTGCGAGTGGCAGTGAAGTTTCCAGGTCAGTGACCATGCCCTGCAATGCGCCATTTGTGGGTGTACTGGGTAAAGGTTCTTGTGTCACATCAGCACCGGTACCACTACTGGGGTCGCCACCAACAGGTACCAGACCCGGACTAAACACCAACACATTGCCGGCTTGTAAGCTACTGCTGGCCCCAGCATTCAGAAAACCTGCCTTACCGACACTGATGGAAATATCGCCCGGCGGTAGCGTTGTAATTTCGTAACGACCAACACTTCCAGTTTGCACAAATGCTATACTGGCACCGCTATTAGCATCCCTCACGATGATTGAAACCTGACTTAGAGGAAGACCCGTCGTGGCATCCGTCACTACACCTCGTAACGCACCCCCCGGATCAGTGCCCGGCAGTGGTACGAACACCGAGCTTGTTGCCGTCAATGCCTGATTGAGCACCAGCGTATTACCCGCTGTAATAGTGGCGGTTGCGGTCAGTGGCAGGTAACCCGTTTTTGTCAGAGTAATGGTGATATCACCAGGATTGAGGCCTGCAAGGCTGAAAATGCCCGTCTCACCACTCACCGTGGAAGCAACGGTGCTTCCCGACACGGATACCGCAACGCCCTGTAAAAACTGGCTGGTTTTTGCATCAGAAAGCTGCCCTTCCAATACCCCAGTAGTCGGCAAAGAAAAAAGTGATATGTTACCGAGGGCTCTATCCGTACCTACAATGACAGAAACGCCACTCAAGGCGAGTGTTGAATAACCTGGGGCGATAATATTGATGATGTAGGCTGAGGGATCCAGCCCATCGATAGTAAATACACCCGTAGAATCCGTCGAAGTATTTATTGCCGTTCCATCGACGATGACTGAGGCATTGGCGATCGGCAACCCGGTAACACTATTTGTCACTTTCCCGGATATACTGCCTGTTGTTATCGGAACCGGCAACGGTGTCGGTTGACTGGCCAGGGCGCGCAAAGCAAGGGAGGTTGTTAAAACGTCATTATCCCAGCTGCCATTATCACTCTGCTGGTTGCGCAACTCTGTCAAAACCGCTTCAAGCTGTGAAAACTCACTGGCATTAGGTATCAGGGCGATCAGTGCCAATGCCGACTTAAACGTTTCAGACCATAAGCCCGTAGTATTGTCTCGTTGCGCCAGCAAAAAATCTTGTGCATTCGCCAATGCAACAGGTACATCCAAAAACACACTTCGATAGTGCCACAGAGCACGCATGGAAAGCGCCGTGAGATAAACACTGGCTTCATCCGAACCGTCCAACCACCCTCCTTCCGCCGATTGGGCATTCAACAAAAACCAAGCGGCTGGGGCAATAGCACTCTGTTGCTGACCGGATTCTGCCAATGCTTCAAGAGCAAAAGCGGTATCCAATATCGTACTATCATAACCCGAAAAATCACCAAAACCTCCATCAACATTTTGATGTAGTAGCAGTTCCTCTATTATGGCTTGTGGATAATTTCCGGACTGGACTGTTGTCACTAGTAACCGTGACAGGTATTCCGTATTGCGAACCTCAATTCCGTTTAAGATACTGCGCGCCGCAACTATATCTGCCTGACTAGCCTCACCGACAAAGACCAAACCACGCACGGCCTCAGCTGTAGACTGAAACGAAGTTGAGTTCGTATCCGGGTTGTAAAAAATGCCATCAACGGCCTGTTGTGTAATCAAATAATCAACAGCCTGAGAAATGTCCGCATGAGTAGCGAGCGGCGTGAAACTGACAAATGAAAGCAGACAGTAAAATCCAACTCTTATCCGTTTAAGGTGCTTTCCCCACATTTTTGCTATCCTGATTTTTTTAGTATAAAAAAATTTGTGTTTATAATACCAGTAAAATCACAAATTTGTGGTAATACCCCAAGACCGAAATTTGTATTTTTTCAATTATTATACAGGTCCATTATTCGCAAAACCAACATCCTCTTGTATACACAAGAGCCTCCTATACCAACTATTTTAGTGAATTTTCTTATAATCAAAACCCCAGCATCGTGGTCAGTCTTGGTTGATTTATCACATCTCTCTTTGAGAGATTCACTAACCACTCCTAACTAGAGTGCTCATCATGCGTGTGATTACCGATCTTCCCTCAAGGTATAAAGCATCCCATTTAGAATAGGATCTAATTATAATAACTGATAGTCCACTATACGGTGTGACGACGCCGTGTAACAACCAACCCTAACAAACCGATACCTATCAACACAATAACCGAGGGCTCAGGCACACTAGTATTACTTGTAGTATTATTGGTACTTGATGGTGAACCGGTTATCGATATATCACTCCAGAAAAAAATATTCGTTAACTCATCATAGCCTGCACCAGTTTCAGCATCGCTTTGAGCTAAATAAAACCCAGTTGTACCCAACATTTCACTCATGAATATATCAATGATTGCTGTCTGTCCTTCAGCTAAAGTGAAATCCCAGCCAAGCGCGAAGGAAACGTCGTCATTAAGACCATCGGGCACATTATTTGAGTTATCCAATATTGCATCCAGAACATTCCAATACAGATCACCAGAGGTCCAACCCGGTTCGTCAATCTCCCAAGTCTGGCCTGCTGCTAATGTACCACCAGTGCTACCATATTCATTGAAAAAAGTATTATCAACTTCATCAATTTCGTAATCTAGCATCGCAACAAAACTATAGTCCCCAGCCTCCGTAATTTCAGTGCTTAAAAACCCTAGACCACTTGTATCTAAGGTACCACTGAAAGGCTCTGGTAGAGATTCCGAGCCTACAGGATAAAATCCAGACTCATAGATTGTTCCATTAATATTAAAAACCCACTGATAGAGATCAATGACCGTTGCTTGGGTTGAAAAGCTTGATAGCATCAAGGTTAATGCGACTGATAAATTACGTAAGATACTCATACTTGTTGCTATATATTTCCTGAAATTATTATCGCTAACTTTAGTAATTAAAAACTTTAATTGCAGGCAGGTAATGTCGAATTCTTTTACACATAATGGTGAAATCTGTCTGCAAGACAACAATACGCACTTTTCATGCCAGTAAATATATGTCATTGAAATGCATAAATTATATAGTTTTCCTAATATATAATTGGCAGAAAATTGTATAAAATTTCGACATAGTTTGTGAATTTAGGTGAGAGTGGAAAATTACTAAGGGTCAGTCAGTTGACGCTTCACATTGGTAACCAAAAAAAGTTGTAAGCGAGTGCCGACATGCGCTGATCATTTCGTTTTAATTTGTCATATCTCATCGCAATTGACCGGAAACACTTAAGGCGCGCAAAGATATTTTCAACCGGATGCCGATATTTGTACAAACACTAAACCATACTAATGAATAGGACGTTTATCTTTCAGCCGAGATAATTGTTGTTTTAGTGCGTTGAGAGCTCTTTGGTCCCCGACCTCTTCGCTTGATGCTTTTTCGAGTAATAAAGAAAATATTTCTCTTTCAGATTCTGCACTGTTTCGATTTAACAAATCAAGCATACGTTCATAACCTTCACTCTTGCTTGGCGCACTAGCTATAGCTCTTTCGGCAAATGTTTTAGCGTCTGGCAACAAGCCTCTGCGTTCGAATATTTTAGATAGTTCTAGCCACGCCTCTATATTTGGTTTATACACAACTTGTGTCATGAGCTGATTAACCCGCCTTTCTTTATGTTGTTTCTTTTGTTCTCGCGCTAGAAATCGATCATGATCTTCAGCCCACCCAGGCCCGTAAGGAATAAGATTATTTAATCCCCATGATCCTCCATAGAAAAGCAAGATAATACCAATACTCAGAGCTATTTTCTTAATTGACCTATTCTGTAGGATGCTCCATATACCATATGCAGCAATTGGAACCAAGAGAACAATTAAAGTCAAACGATACCGCTCACCAATAAAGAATATCCATACCGATAATGAATAAAGTATTGACCCAATGATTAAAAATTTCAGCCCAGGATCACCCACCCTAGAGCGCAAATAAAACAACCCAAACCCGAAAAATATCAGCATTAAACCTGTATCGATGAACGCAAGCATTAATGCGGGCCGCTTCCATCTCCATACATGATACTGCTCTGGTAACCCTTGGGAATATTGTGCTACTAACAGTCCCGCCTTCCGAAGTTGTAACACCAAATAGTCCAATGGGTGCTTGGCATAATAATCAAGGGATTTTTTAAACCAGAATTGACTTACTTCCCAGCGACTCACGGGACGCCCTGACTCATTTTCCAACAATCTTTGTGGTTGAGTGCGGTGGCCTATAATGTCATTTCGAATACCTTCAACAAAGGTGTACCCCCCCCAAGATTTTGGCGCAGTTCCAACATAGAAATTAAGGCCTACTGGAGAAAATATTTTTGGTTCTATCTCATTAGGATTCCAGGCAGAAATAACAAACAAAAGAGCAACAGCTGAAACGCAAGCAGCATAAATCTTAATTAATTCCTTTTTTGATGCTGTCCGCCACCCGTGAAGCACAATGAACGAAATTAAAAATATGATCAACAACAAAAGATTTTGCCGCTCCATAGCGGCTAAACCTAAAGTTAATGTGGCAGTGAAAGCCCACCAATATCTCACATCCTGAAAAAAACGAATGGCGAAATAACAAGCCAATGCCAATAAAAATAATACCAGATTTGTTTTAACCGTTATACCAGAAAAAAAAACAATGGGGCCGCAGAGCGTGAATATTACACCGGCAATCCATCCAACTTGTTCGATAAATAAACGTCTTGTGGTTAGAGAACAAAAAACTGCTGAAAAACTCACTAGCATAGCATTCACTAATAACGGGACAGAATAATGTGGACCAAACAACTTGTAAGCTATGGTTTGCAACCATACGTACAAAGAAGGGGACATAAATACACTTGAAAAACCACCATTACTATCTATAAATGCTGTGTACCAAGCTTGGTAAATATAAATATAGGCATCAGAACGCGGGTAGGCAGAGAGCAATCCTCCCCCCCACTCTGCCATACCGACATGCAATAAATTTATAGAAAATGCCAACAAAAATATACAAACTGGCATGCGAGACAATTTCCAACTATAACTAGCTGAATATTGTTGGAGTTTATAAACTAGGTTATTCAATATCACTGCTTATCTATGCGCGATTATTACCAAATAAAAATTCAATTGATAAGCTTCCCATAAGGTTATACTTTAACCCGTTTGTCTGTTTTTAAAACAGACAAACAACACTATTAGCTGTATAAATTGTCGAAACTATTCCAAATATACACCAATCAAAAGTTTTTAAGGAACAATTGTCGCCCCATATTAGTCCACACGAATAAATGACTTATCCACTGTAGGCTTCCAAAACCGATATTTAAGCATCGTCCATAGCATTGGAACCCCATCCCAAATTTTCAATTTTTTATTAACATATCTCGGCTCATAACTAATGGGAGTTTCTGCAATGGTATACCCTACCCTGAATAACTTGGTAGTAATTTCTGCATCAATTGAAAATTTTCTGGACTTCAGTTCCAAACTATTCATTACATCAATCCGCATAACCTTATAACAAGTTGTCATATCAAGGATAGATTGACCATAAAGTTTATTTATCATCCACGTAAGAAACCGGTTTCCAAATTTTATAATTGTTCTTTGACTGGAAAGGTCACGCACACCATAAGCTACGTCTGCTTTCTCCAATTCAATAAGTTTGATTAATGGAATAATGTCAGATGGATCATACTCAAGGTCAGCATCCTGAATTACTACAATATCACCTGTAGCTGCTTGTAGCCCGGTCTGTACTGCTGCACCTTTTCCCATGCGCTGAACGTGATGAAGGAAGAGGATATTGGGATGAAAACTCAGAGAATTAACCATTCTTCTATAAGAATCAGTAGAACCATCATCAACAAGAATAATTTCTTTTTTAAACGGCAATGATAGTATTTTATTTAAAAGGACAAGAATCGTGTCAAATTCATTATAAATGGGAATTATTATGGAAATGTTGATAATGATTTAACTCCAATATTTTATTAAAAAAAGAGCAATGCTGTTCAAGCAAAAGTTCATGAGCATAAAATAATTATCAAAGTGCTCGGGCCACTCGCACATTGCCATGCCATAATTTCTGGGTAGAATACACCTTTCCCCTATTCACAGGAAACAGAATGACACCACGGCCAAAAAATACAAAATAAAGCTGACTGAAACCAAACGAACAAAACTGCACGACATTGTAAAAAAGCGAAAAGTAGCATCTCATAAACGATTGTATACCCAAATTTTGCTCAAAGCGGATAAATATGAAGGTGAAAATTGGAAAGATGAACAGACCGGTGAAGTGTTTGGCATTAGGATCTGAACCGTTGAACGCATACGTAAACGGGCTGTAACACAAGGATTGAACCCAGTTCTAGAAAGAAACCTGGCGGACTAAAAAATACTGAATGGAAACTGGACGTAGAGCAATGTCTGGGTAGGCACATTGCGGATCAGGAAATGCTTAAAAGTGAAGTTGCGGCCTGGGTTGAACCATATAACCTCTGACCTCAACCTGTGGAAGACGCTTTCACTACCGATGGCGTGCGCACTAAATTAGTGCCAGCTTACCCAGGCAATCATAACATAGCGATACACTAATACATTATCAAGGCTTCTGACAACTATCCTGACACAGGGGGATAAACAGAAACCCCGATGGATATTAACAAAGACTCACTGCGAATTCAGCGTGAATACAACCAGTGAGTGCCAATGAAATACTGGAAGACTAAGCCCGGCGCTACATGGCCAAACTGATCTGTCGGCTGGGTGTGGCTTATGGCATCGAGGAAAATGAGTAAACTTAAATATCAGCCCCTACCACCTTCGCCCGCATCAAGCGTTCAGCATTCCCGCTTTCATGCTGCACGGCATTCCAGTCCGGTGATGCTTCCGGCCAACCCGCCAAGTGTTTTTGCACCAGTCCCGACAATGCCGCCATGTGATCCGGTCTGTCATTAAGCGCAGAAATGTAGTGAAACTGCTCTCCACCTGCTGCGAGATACGCATCCTTGTTTTCCACCGTGATCTCTTCCAGCGTCTCCAGACAATCTGCTGAAAACCCGGGACAGACAATGTCCACGGATTTCACACCGCTGCTACCCAGCTCACGTAAAATTTCGATGGTGTAGGGCTGCAACCATTCCTCACGACCAAAAATGGACTGAAAAGTCAGCTGCCAGCGATCCTCCGCCAACCCCAAACGCTCGGCCACCAAACGTGCGGTTTTTTGGCAGTGGCAGTAATAAGGGTCACCCTCGGTGAAAAAGCGTTTAGGGGTGCCGTGAAAAGAAAACAGTAATTTCTGTGGTTGTTCGCGCTGCGCCCAGGATTCCCGAATACTCGCCGCCAGTGCTTCGATATAACCGGTTTCATCATGATACTGATTAATAAACCGCAGCTCCGGCATCCAGCGCCAACCGGCCATTTCTGCGGCAATCGCGTCAAAGGTGGAAGCCGTAGTGCTACAGGAATACTGCGGATACAACGGCAGCACCAACACACGACGCGCACCGGCATCCCGTAGTTTTTGCATCGCCGAGGCGAGCGACGGATTGCCGTAACGCATACCCAGTTCCACCACAACCGGACCAGGCAGCCGCTGCGCCAGCGACTCACGCAAGGCAGCGAGTTGACGCTCCGCAATAACCAGTAACGGGGAACCTTCATCTGTCCACACACTGGCGTACGACTTTGCCGAGCGAGCAGGCCGCAAACGCAGAATCAGCCCATGCAAAGCCAGCCACCAGACAGGTCGCGGCAGACTGTCAACGATGCGCGGATCCCATAGAAATTCAGCCAGATAACGTCGTAATGCAGGAGCAGTAGGGGCATCAGGAGTGCCAAGGTTGGTAATGAGCACACCGGTGGTCATAGGTTGATCGTGGCGAAATTGTGTACTTGCAGACATAGTTGCTCTATTCACTCATGTATTGGTTGCTGCGACCAACATACTGTCGCCTAAAAAAAGACGCACAGTATAAACCGCCTGAGGTGAATTATCGTGCGATAATTCACCTCATGTCTCAATCCGTAAAAATAACACTGAGCCTGATCATCACTATTTTGCTGATCGGTGCCGCTGCCAGCCTGGTGCAACAAAACGATAACGCCGCGCCAGGCACCGAGGCACGCCTGATGGAGCCAAAACCATTAACCACCTTTCAGCTCACCGCCCATGACCTGAAACCACTGGATATTGAGCGCCTGAAAGGCAAATGGACATTACTCTTTTTCGGTTACACTCACTGCCCTGACATTTGCCCCATGACACTCACCGAGCTGGCACAAATGGCCCAACAGCTGCCATCAGAAGTGCAGGACGATACACAGTTTGTGCTTGTTTCAGTAGACCCGCAGAGGGACAGCCCCGAATCACTGGCTGAATATGTCGGTTATTTCAACGAGTCTTTTCTCGGTGCCACCGGCAGCGTCGATGCGCTAACCACGTTTGCCCGTCAGCTGGATTCCAAATTCAGCCTGGAAACCGACCCTGCGGGTGGAGCCATCGTTAATCATTCCAGCGCCATGTTGCTGATCGATCCACAAGCCCGCTACTATGCACGCTTCAAAGCGCCACACTATGCTGAAGAAGTTCTTGCACAATACCTGGCGTTACGTAACAACTATTCACTCAACACGCCGTAATGGCCCCTTGAAACAACGTATGATGGCACTGACAAAAATATTCCCGTTGGTTTTATTATTGATGATGACCACCATCAACGCGGCTGACAAACTTCATGTACATGATGCCTGGGCACGGGAAGCCCCGCCAAAAACAAGTGTAATAGCCGCCTACTTAACGTTACAAAACCCTTCGCCTAGCATGTATACTCTGACGGGCCTCTCTTCTCCTGATTTCAAACGAATTGAAATGCATCGCACAGAACAACATGACGGTATGAGCAAAATGCTGCCTGTTCCGCAGGTCATATTAAACAGTAAAGGACATATCGTCTTTCGGCCAGGTGGCATGCACCTGATGCTGATAAACCCCAAAAAACGTCTTAAGGCTGGCGACAACATAACCCTCACTCTGTTTTTCACCGATGAACATTCAACAAACAGTTCACTGGAAATTTCCCTGCCCGTTAAAAAAGCAACAGCCAATACCCTGCACAACGGGCAACACGACTCACATTCACATCAACATTAAAAACACCGAGAAAACCATGCCTACTTCCCGCCCTCAACACGGTGCAAGCCTGCTTGATTATGCTAAAGCATGGCCAAGCTACCTGCTGCCACACCATGCCTTGTCACGTATCATGCATGCCATTACCCGCAGTAAAATCCACTGGTGGAAAACAGCGTTTACCCGCTGGTTCGTCAAGCAGTTCAAGGTAGACATGAGTCTGGCACTGGAACCTGATCTGGACAACTACCCTGATTTCAACGCCTTTTTTACCCGTGCCCTGCATGCCGATGCGCGTCCCGTTGTTACTGATAAAAATCTGCTGGCTTGCCCAGTGGATGGAGCCATCAGTCAACTGGGCACAATAAAAGATGGCCGTATTTTTCAGGCCAAAGGACGTAACTACACTCTGTTGGAATTAGTGGGCGATGACACAAAAAGGGCGCAACAATTCGAAGACGGCGGTTTTGCCACAATATACCTTTCGCCACGGGATTATCACCGCATTCACCTGCCCATTGCCGGCAAACTCACAGCCATGACACACATCCCTGGCCGCCTGTTCAGCGTCAGCCCGTCCACTGCCCGCGCCGTACCTCGTCTGTTTGCACGCAACGAACGTGTAGTTGCTTATTTTGATACCGATATCGGCCCTCTGGCCATGGTGATGGTGGGTGCCATTTTTGTGGCCAGCATCGAAACCGTATGGGCCGGTGAAGTCACCCCGCCCGCAGGTCGTCAAATTCGCCACTGGGATTACGACAGTGCAGCACCCGCTCATCAATTTCAGAAAGGTGACGAAATTGCCCGCTTCAACATGGGCTCAACGGTCATTTTGTTAACCGGCAAGGGTGCCGTTCACTGGCTTGACAATATTCAGGCAACAGACAGCGTGCAAATGGGACAAGCCATCGCCAAGCGATGTTGAGTCACACCGTTAATCGGGCCAGCTATACTTAAAGCAGCCCATACGAGGTATTTATCATGTCTGAGAAAACCAGCTCTGCGGAAAAACTTCCGCCCATCAAGTCCGACACCGTTACCTGTAGCATCTGTTTGACAGAAATCCCTGAATCGGTTGCGATGAGCAGTGAAGCCGATGAGTATGCTCAGTATTTTTGCGGGATTGAATGCTACACCCAGTGGCGCAACAAAACTGAAAAGTCGCAAACGGGAAAATAAAAAGCAACGGTGCTGCCCCATTAACAATGTCGCGAGACACGCGACGCTGTTAATGGGGCAGCACTAAAATGACAGGTGTCAGTGAGTGCCCGTTTGGCTGATGATGTTTTCCACTGGCGTGTTTTTCTTATACAGCATAATTTCCTGCAAAGAGCGAAAAACACCCGTATCAAAATCACAAAATTTCAAACCAACACCCATATCGGAAACCCGAGCCACGCGGGCGTTGATTTTGTGCTTGGTGTTTTGATCTTCGAAAGCCAGACTGAAAACCAGCTCGACACCTGCCTCATAAGGCATGGCAAACGTACATTCCCGAGTAAGAAATGCACCTCCAAGGCCAATGTCCGCTGAAACGCAGGAGCCTAACAACTCGCCCTGCTGATACACATCAACATCAACCTGCAATAATTTTCTTTCGCTCCAGCGTTTTTCCATGTTCGTCTCTCCCCTCCATTGGAGGCTGTAAGATACCATCAGTTCCACTACTGTTCCAACCACCGAAAACTTCTCGGGAATACTTAACTATCCGGTATCTGAATATACCCGACAACCCACACTCACAGATGCAGATCACCATCCATTTTCCACTGTCAAAATGAACGTCGTCTTCCTTACTGCCTGACAAAAACGGGACTATCTCCAGCCTGTTAATGCTCCATTACATTGCAATTTACAAGCCAAGCATCAAAAGACCAGAAAACACTCTGTAAAATCATGAGGTTAACATATCAAACTATAATTACCTACCCGGCGACGCACTGAAAGATGTAAAAAATTTCGACAACTTTATGTTACTAAACAGTGTCAAATCAAACGCGCATACCAAAACTAACTACGCTCGTAGGGAAATGCAAGGGCATCCCGTATATGACTACAGTCTGTCAGTACAAGTTGCAGTCGATCCAAACCCAAAGCAACGCCCGCGCAGGCAGGCAATCCCGCCGACAACGCCCTGAGTAAACGTTCATCCAGCGCAACAGGTTCCAGTTTTTCCACTTGCCGACGCACCAGATCGGCCTCAAAACGCTCGCGCTGTTCATGGGCATCCTGTAATTCGTGAAAACCATTGGCCAGTTCAATGCCATCAATAAATAGTTCAAAACGTTCGGCCACAGGCGGCTCAACAGGACGAATGCGCGCCAAAGCCGCCTGACTTGCCGGATAATCATAAACGAACACCGGCCCTTCTTTACCCAGGTGAGGCTGAACGCAATGGCTCATGAGCAAATCCAGCCAGGTGTCCTTGTCTGCAACTGACAACCCTGCCACTTCACCCAGCCCCTGAACCTGGGCGCAGGATTTCAGCATAGACACATCCACGTTGAACGGGTCGATTTCCAGATATCGCTGGAAACAGGCCTGGTAACTGAGCTTCTCTGAACAACCCAGAGAACGATGCCCTTCAGCCAGCTGTCGTACCAATACATCCACTTCATCCATCAGTCGCAAATGATCAAAACCTGGCCGATACCATTCCAACAGGGTAAATTCGGGGTTGTGATACTTGCCCTGCTCACCACGACGAAAAGCTTTACAAACTTGAAAAATCGGCCCTGACCCTGCTGCCAACAGTCGCTTCATGGCAAATTCAGGGGAGGTATTGAGATAACGCGATGCCTCGCCATCCGGACCCGGCGTGGTGGTAAAACTGGGGATATGCGGATCGGGAATGCCCGCAGAAGACAACAGCGGGGTCTCCACCTCCAGCACACCCTGCCCGGCAAAATACCGACGCAACCGGGCCAATAGTTCGGCTCGTTGACGCAGCGCTGCCAGTGTGGCCGTGGGCTGCCAGTCAGTCACCTGCTCAGTCATTATCCGCTCAACCAATCACAGCTTTTGGCAAGACCGCCGTTAACTTTTCACCCGCCCCACGTATTCGCCGCTGCGCGTATCCACTTTAATCATCTCGTCAGTCTCGATAAACAGTGGCACACGCACCATAGCCCCCGTTTCCAGCGTTGCAGGCTTGATGCCGCCCTGAGCAGTGTCGCCCTTGAGACCGGGATCGGTTTCGGTAATGCGCAACTCAACAAAATTAGGCGTGGTAACAGCGATGGGCCGCTCATTCCAGGTGGTCACTTCACACATGTCCTGTTCCTTCAGCCACTTGTGCTGATCACCCACGGCGGCGGCATCAGCAGCCACCTGCTCGAAAGTTTCGGGATGCATGAAATACCAGAATTCACCATCGTTATAAAGGTACTGCATGTCGGTGTCCATCACGTCGGCCCCAGGCAGGGATTCTCCGGATTTGTAGGTACGCTCCACCACACGTCCGGAAATCAGGTTACGCAATTTGACGCGGGTAAAAGCCTGACCCTTTCCCGGCTTCACCATATCAACATCGATCATCGAACAGGGATCGTTATCGACCATGACTTTCAGGCCGTTTTTAAATTCATTGGTTGCGTAATTAGCCATTTCTACCTCAATCTGGGAACATACTTGTTTTTTCCGTGAAGAGTTCATCTCCAGAAGACGACGCATGATACCGCTTACTGCCAGCCTTTGTCAGTCAGATGACAGCGAATCCGCAGAAAACAGCCTTTGGCAAAGAGAACTGGCCCGCGCCATTAAAGACCCCCTTGAGTTACTGGCTGCGGTAGGACTCAGTGCCGATGACATTCCCGGGGGCATCAGCCTACAACAAACTTTCCCGCTGCGTGTGCCACGTAATTACGTGGCACGCATCCGCACGGGAGACCCCGCAGACCCTCTGCTGCTGCAAGTATTACCACGTCAACTGGAGTCGGCCATACAGCCTGATTTTCTGCTCGATCCGGTGGGTGATGCCGTTGCGACAGCTCTTCCTGGCCTGCTGCATAAATACCACGGTCGGGTGCTGTTAATCACCACAGGCACCTGCCCTGTTCACTGCCGCTACTGTTTTCGACAACACTTTCCCTACACAAAAAACCGGCCTGGTGATCATCAGTGGACAGCAGCAGCCAAGTACATCGCAGCCCGCCCGGAAATCACCGAAGTCATTCTCAGTGGCGGCGACCCGCTATCGCTCAGTACAGAACGGCTGAGCGGAATCAGCAATGCCCTGCGTCACATTCCCCACCTGCGACGGCTACGCATCCACACCCGCATGCCCATCGTATTACCTGAACGCATTAATGACCATTTTTTACGCTGGCTGTCTGATTTACCCTGGCAGATTGTGCTGGTTACCCATTGCAATCATGCCAATGAACTGGGCAATGACGTACAACACGCGCTCAACAAGCTGCACCGCATCGGCGTTACCCTGCTCAACCAGGCTGTATTGCTGAAAGACGTGAACGACAGCGTCAATGCACAGTGCGAACTCAATGAATCTCTGTTTGCCAGCGGCGTGTTGCCCTACTATTTGCACCTTCTGGATCGCGTGCAGGGTGCGGGACATTTTGACGTACCCGAAACCATGGCCATATCACTGATGAATGAAATTCGCCAACGGTTACCCGGATTTCTGGTGCCGCAGCTGGTGCGTGAAATCGCCGGAAAAGCCCACAAAACGCCCATCAACCCTTAAAAACCTGCGGTGTCCCGTTTTTTATCAACTTAAGGGGAAAAGCCCCGGTCGCTTAGCAAAAAATACCCCGTGCTGCCGGGAATATTACCTGTCTGTCAAGCTAAAGTACGTCTATTCTTTGCCGAAACAATCACAAAACCCGTTGTAAAAGTGCATCAGTGTGGCGTTTTGGCCGCAGAATCGTATACTCTCTGAGCAGAGAAACTCACAGGTACGCTGTTTTTTAATGTATCTGATGAATTCAATACCATTGTTTGACCTGATCCAAATGAGTGAGTAGGAGTACGCGTGGCGAACAGCATGTCTGAAGGATTACTGAACATCCCGGAACAAAACAAACCCACTTCGGGTTCGTTCGACCCTCGTCCAAAACAGGTTGAGGCCTGGGTCACTTCGCTACCGATGGCCAACATCGGCGAAAGCGCACGCCTTATTTATACAACACTGTGTGAGATGAATCGCCTGAGCATGTCTGCACATGACCGTTATAAATCCATGGAGCTTCTGCGCGAACCGGTTTACCAGATTACAGAGGTGTTAAAAACACACTACATTAATCAAAATCTGCCTCTTTCTCCCAAAAATCAAAAAATTGCCGAGCTGGCTATTCAACTGAACTCGGAAATGGCCATTGGCTATAAGGCCATTATTCAAAGCAAACTTAGCAAGACTTTTTCACGCCTGAACAACAAAACCCTGGGCATTTGCCTGCATCGTGCCATTCGTTATCTCAGTAATGTGCTGCTGTGCTCGTATCAGATTTATATCCAGCACCCGGAAAATGTCTGGCTGCAAGTGCATCGTCTTTATTTGTATGCAGAGAACCGCCAGTTGCACGTCACGTTGATCAAGGATCATGTTGCCCCCGAGACCGTGTTGGACAGTAATATCGCTGACATTTACAAACAAATCCTCCTGCTGGCCCTGGTCGGCCCCTACCGCTTGCGCCAACATGTCACTGAGGCTGTGTATCGGACACTGGAAACCTGGGGAGCCAATGCCCACATCCACCCTTACGGCGAAATCCTGGATGACAGCTACGCCTTTAACATCAATATGAACAGCGATGCCGCTCCCGGTTATTTCCGTGACGATGGCACCGTCAACCCCGCATTCTGTCGTACCGTGGATACCAGCGAACTGGTGCAGGCCATGAGTAACTCCATGCTCTCCGGTGGTGATGCTGCCCCAAAAATTCCACCCGATGTACAAAAACGCCTGATCGTCACCTGGAGCGGAAAATCGCACCGTACTTTCCCCCGCACCTCAAAAAGCAACGAAATTGCCATCACTCTCGGTCTGAGCGCAACCCATCATTACATCGATGAAGTCATTCGCCCTCTGTTGAAAGACCCAACAGCAAGTTGCCCCACAGCGACAGATGCCCTACAGACGGGCAACCTTGTTTCAACAACGGACGATGATGAGGACTTTGTGCTGGATGAACCTGCCCACTACACCAGCAGCCCCGTGTTTGGTATCAGCAATCTGGATGACCATACACCGGATATCTGGGATCCGGATTTCACCTACCGGGCGAACAACCCCGAGCATACTTCAGAAACCCGTGGTGACGAAACTCAGGACAAAAGCGCTTTATACGCACACACTCCGTTGCCCTGCAAAGGCGTCAACGAAAGTGCCGGTGGTTACTGCCTGCTAGGTTATCTGGTTTATGGAAAAGATTCACAAAAAGTCCAGGTCGGCGAACTGGTGGGTATCCGCGATAATATTGCCGCAAGCGGCACACAACTCAGCATTGGCATTATCCGCCGCATAAAAAACTGGAAAAACGGGCTTGAGCTTGGCATCCAGAAACTGGCACCCTGCGCTGATGCTATTGCGCTTTCTGCCATTACCAAAGATGACACTGCGGAAAAATATCAGCGCAGTTTGGTATTACCCCGATTGTCCAGCATTGACCAACCTGCCACACTGATCACACATGCTTGGCACCAAACCGATGACCAACTGATTGCCAACGTCCACGGACGTCGCACACGCATCAAACTCACTAAACAACTGGAATCCACTGGTGTATTCTCTCAGTTTGAATTTACCGTACTTGAAAATGTGCAGAAAAAAACAAAACCATCGGCCGATGCTGAGACAGATGACGAATTCGATGCCGTATGGACACTGATTTAACAACCTTTTCTTTAAAAAATAACCTGATTCAAAACACCTCAGGTTAATTCTGTCGCCCCAATACTAACAATTTTAGGAGCCACTTTTGGATACTGCTGGAAATGTCATCCGCCCCCTCATTCTGGAAGAATCTGCCAACGAAGCAGAAGCACTGGTTAGCACATTAAGAAATGCGGGTTACGCCATTCGTCACAAATACATCGAAGATGCAGAAGACCTGCAAGAAGCCCTGGAAAACCAAACCTGGGACTTACTGCTTGCTGCCCAGCAATCGGGTCCCTTCCCGGCCATTCAGGCACTTTCCATCATCAAAAAAAGTGGTAATGATATTCCCGGCATTGTTTTTGGCAGCGAACCTGACAATGCCACCACAATTAAGCTGCTGAAAGCCGGTGCTAGCAATGTTGTTTCCAACGAAGCACAAGAGCATCTCCTGCTGGCCATAGAAAGAGAAATCAACAATCTCCATGAACGTCGTGAACACCGCCGTTGCAAAAGCCTCTATCACGAAAGTGAAAAACGTAACCGCGTGTTGATCGACAGCTCTCGCGATCCCATTGCTTACATCCATGAAGGCATGCACATCTATGCCAACCAAAGCTATCAGGATATTTTCGGCTATGAGGATATTGAAGACCTAGAAAGTATTCCCATCATGGACCTTATCACCCCGGATGAACAACAGAGTTTCAAAGACGTATTACGCGGCATCAACAATGACCAGCCACCGGAAGGTACGCTCGAATATCAGGCCGTGCGTGAAGATGGAGAAGTCTTTGCCGCCACCATGGAGTTTTCACGCGCCAGCATTGATGGTGAAGCCTGCACCCAGGTAATGATTCACCGCAAAAGCAACGACAAAGCACTCGAAAAAGAGATTAAACAACTTCGCCAGCAGGATTTGTTAACCGGGCTGTACAACAACCAGTATTTCATGGGAAAAGTACAGGATGCGGTCAATCAGGCCAATAAAAATGAAGAAAAATTCGCGCTTCTGTATATCGAGCCGGACAATTTCAAGAATATCAAAGACACGCTTGGCATCGCCGAAAGTGATCTGGTGCTGTCTGACATTGCGCAATATATTCAGGAAATCCTTCCTGAAGACAACGTCCACATCGCCCGGTATGCCGGCACTATTTTTTCCGTCATCCTTTCCGGCCAACAACAAAAACTGGCTGAAAAACTAGCTGAAAAATTGTGCAGGGGACTGGCTGAAAAAATATTTGAAGTAGAAGAAAAAGCCGTCACCACAACCTTTAGCATTGGCATCTCAACTATTGCCGAAACCACCACCGATGCAAAAAAAGCAGTTTCTCAAACAGAAATGGCTTGCAATAGCGCCAAGGAAAAAGGCGGCAACCAGGTACATATATTTTCCGAAGAAGATGCCCTTGCCAGCCTGGAAGCCGACAAACGCATTTCTACATTGCTGGAACTTGCTCTCAAAAACAATCGCTTCGTATTACACTATCAGCCTATCGTCAGCCTGCATGCTGAGCCGGGAGAGCGTTACGAAGTTTTGTTGCGTTTACAAGACCAGGACAACACCCTCATCATGCCGGGCGATTTTCTTGAGGCTGCCGAGCAGGCTGGACTTATGAAAGAAATTGATAAGTGGGTGATCAAAAGTGCCGCCAAGGCCATTCTGGACAAACGCAAAGTGGGCAAAGAAATCCAGTTTTTTATCAAAATATCTGCTGAATCTTTACGCGACCCAAGTCTGCTGGTGTGGATCAGCAAATTATTGCAGGCTGCGCGCTTACACGGCGACAGTCTGGTGTTTGAAATCAGTGAACAGACGGCCCTGGAAAACATCAAAGCTGCCAAAGTCTTCTCCGATGGACTCACACAACTGCATTGCAATATGGCGCTCGACCACGCAGGCAAAGAATCAGACGACCTTACCTATCTGAAACACCTGAAACTGAAATACCTGAAAATTGATGGCAGCCACATCAACAATGCAGCCAGTGAAGAAAGCCAACGCATCATTCAACTGGTTGCCGAAGCTGGCCGTGCTCACAATATATTAACCATTGCTGAACATGTACAAGACCCTGCCTGTCTGGCCGTATTATGGCAGCATGGCGTCAACTTTATTCAGGGATTCTATTTACAACAACCGGAAACATCTCTGGATTACGATTTTTCCAGCAGCGAATAAACCACAAACTCCCGCTGAATTTTCAGCATCTCGGAAATAATTTCCGTTTGTTGCTGATCCAGTTCAATCTTTACCAGGGTACCCGATGACAATCGATGGCTATGGTGTAACATTAAACGTCTCCTGGTCATGTCATCACGCTCAAGCACGATAGCAGGCAAAGCCATATCATTTTGAGTTAAAAAATCATTTTGCACAGTGGTAGCAACAACGGTTTTTGATAAAATACGAATAGTCACTTCGATTTCTTTACTGATATTACGACGCAGGCGCACCACATAACCCAGCGCCGGTCTGGCAAGTGCTTCACGTGAATAAGCAAATGCCACAACCTGGCCAATAAACAAGGCGGTAGTAAATTCACTGTCTCGTGTTTTAATGTGAACCCCGCCCTCACTTTTATCGACCACAAACCACTGACCAAACTCATTATCCTGCAAATCCGCAGCAATCAATGCCGAACGACCTGCCAATGCATCACGTAAATCATTATCACTTGCCAGGCTGGAGTTTTCGTTGTTTTTTTCTGTCGCCATATCCACCAGCAATTTGTAAACTGACATAAACCCGTTGTACACATACAATATTTTCCGGCCAAGAATATATTCTCTTTCCTCCTTACGCTGTTTCAATTGCAAACCATCACACATGGCATCTATGGTCAACAAATTGGCCAGGTCATCCTGATCAACAACGCTATTATATTTATTTTTTGCCCCTTTTTCTTTCACGCCCTCAATGAAATCCTGTGACTCAAATCGCGCCAGCAATCGCTGATGTTCTTTCATCAACATTGCATCCAGCGGCGAGACATCAACGATAACAGCCCTCAGTTTATATTCCGATGAAAGTGCCTCACCCGTGCAAAATTCACCACGGGCTTTCAACCATGCAAGCTGTTTTTTCCGCTGTATTTCATCCTGACGTTTAAAATACGGCGGACAATCCTGCCCATGGTAAATCAACAACTTACCGCGCCCCAGCTTTTTACCATGATCGGGAATAATGGTAATCGAGCCGATAACATTGGCAATTTGTGCATCCACCACATGTAGTTTTTGGCATAACAAGGCGCTAATGTTAAACAAACCATTAAACTGGATAGAAAGATAAACCAGGTTTAATGATGTCATTATCGGCATCCGGCGTGTACTTTCATTGGCTGAACTGTCCAGCAACACCTGCAAGCAATTTAACGACAACCGTTTTTCATCAATGTCTTCGCACTGGGAAAGGGCAAAAAATATCTGGTGACAATCCTGCCAGCTCTTTTCTGATAATTTTTGATAACGCATGGCACGTAAACGTTGCTCCATGCGCAGTAATTCCAAAATACGCACAGCATGATGGCGCACCCGGGGACGCACTCGGGCATAGCGGGCATCGGGCAAGGCAAAATCTTCATTCAGTTGACGTTTATAACCCACCGCCAATTGGCTGCACACATTAATTGCTGCCATCAATCCTTCACGTCTGTCATGCGATTCCGGCAATGCTTCGGATTTGTAGTACTCAGAATAAATTTTTCGTATGGCCGGGCAGGCATACTGCAAGGCATGCTCAACCCAGGCCATACGTTTGCTATTACGCATTTTCTCTGTATTAACACGCTGTAAATAACCATCGATTTTGCGCAGCAATTCCGTTGGATACTTGTTCAGGTCTTTCCAGCTATCGGGAGGGGGCTGCAATTTTTCCTGCTTGCGCCGGTTACGCACACGCAATATCGGCACATCCAGCTTTAGTGGAATAACACGCGGCGCAATCACTTCGCTCTTTGTGCCCACATAAGGCAAGCGATCCCACCATTGCAGCAAATCAATCGGCATTACTCTTTTTCAACCACCCCGGTTGCGGCATTTACTGAACCACTGGCAGAAATATTGTCCACTCGCTGAAAACCACGCGGCAGCTTGGAGCCACGGCGGCCACGCTCACCCTCATAGTGCTCTATATCCCTGGGTTTAAGGGTCAAATGACGTTTTCCCGAATAAATTGTCAAGCTGTCACCCACAGAAACAACGGCAACGCCAACCACATACTCTTCGCGATTCGCCACTCGCGCAGGGGGAATGCCGATAATCTTATTGCCTTTACCTCTGGCCATTTCCGGTAACTCTTGCAATGAAATAACCAGCATGCGTCCCTCAGTGGTTACCGCTACAATGCGGTCACTGACAACATCACTGACAGCACAGGCCCGCAGCACTCGCGCACCCTTGGGCAATTTCAGCAAAGCCTTGCCTGATTTATTTTTGGCATACATATTTTCCAGCCGGGTCACAAAACCATACCCCGCATCACTGGCCAGCAAATACAAATCACTGCCTTTACCCGCAAGTACATCAACAAAACTGGCGGCATCGGGCGGAGTCACACGCCCCGTGAGCGGTTCACCCTGCCCACGCGCTGATGGCAACGTATGTGCAGCAATGGAATACGAACGCCCACTGGCATCCAAAAACACCACTTGCTGATTACTGCGGCCACAAGCCGCCGCTTTAAAATCATCACTGGCTTTGTAATTAAGGCCCGCAGCATCTACATCATGGCCTTTGGCTGCTCTAATCCAGCCCTTCTCCGACAATACAACCGTGACCGGCTCAGCACTGATCAATGCAGTTTCATCCAGCGCTTGAGCTGCACCACGCTCGACAATGGGAGAGCGTCGCTCGTCACCATATTCTTCCGCATCAGCAATCAACTCCTTACGTATCAGCGTTTTCAAGCGCGCTTTTGAACCCAGCGTTTTTTCCAGTTTGTCACGCTCTGCTGCCAGCTCTTCCTGCTCGGCACGGATTTTCATTTCTTCCAGACGTGCCAACTGACGCAGCTTGGTGTCAAGAATATAATCCGCCTGCTCGTCAGTGAGCTTGAAGCGTTTCATCAATACCGATTTGGGTTCATCCTCGGTGCGAACAATGTGAATCACTTCATCAAGATTGAGAAACGCAATCAGCAACCCATCCAGTAAATGCAACCGGCGCTTCACTTTTTCCAGACGATATTCCAACCGTCGGCGCACCGTGTCGGTACGGAACATCAGCCATTCCTTGAGCAAAGTGCGCAGATCTTTCACCTGCGGCCTGCCATCAAGGCCAATGATGTTCATATTTACACGATAGGTTCTTTCGAGATCTGTCGTTGCAAAAAGATGCGCCATCAACTCATTCAAATCGATGCGATTGGAGCGCGGCACAATCACCAGACGAGTGGGGTTTTCATGATCGGATTCATCACGTAAATCTTCCACCATGGGTAACTTCTTCGCATTCATTTGCGCAGCAATTTGCTCCAGCACTTTATTACCGGACACCTGATGCGGCAGTGCTGTCACCACCACTGCATTGTCTTCCTTTTCCCATACCGCACGCATACGCACCGAGCCGCCGCCCTTCTCATACATAGCGACCAACTCATTACGTGGTGTAATGATCTCCGCATCGGTGGGGTAATCCGGCCCCTGCACATACTCGCAAATATCTGCCAGTGTTGCCTTCGGTGTATCCAGCAAATGCACACAGGCGTTCACTACCTCACGTAGATTGTGTGGCGGGATATCCGTGGCCATACCCACGGCAATGCCAGTGGTACCGTTCAACAACAAATTCGGTACCCGCGCCGGCAACACTGAAGGTTCATCCAGTGTCGCATCAAAATTCGGTGTCCAGTCCACCGTACCCAAGCCAATTTCACTGAGCAGCAATTCTGAATATTTTGCCAGCCGTGACTCGGTATAACGCATTGCCGCAAAAGACTTGGGATCATCCGGCGCACCCCAGTTACCCTGCCCGTCTACCAGTGGATAACGGTAGGAAAACGGCTGCGCCATCAAGACCATTGCTTCGTAACAGGCCGAATCACCATGAGGATGGAATTTACCTAAGACATCACCCACAGTACGTGCGGATTTTTTGTACTTGGCACCCGCTTTGAGGCCCAGCTCGGACATGGCGTAGACGATGCGTCGCTGCACGGGCTTCAGACCATCGCCGATATGTGGCAAGGCACGATCCATGATCACGTACATGGAGTAATTGAGGTAGGCGTTCTCAGTAAAGGTGCTGAGGGGTTGTTGTTCTACGCCTTCGTAGTTTAGTTCGGTTGTTTCTGTCATTTTTTAAGTCTTCGCAGGGTGAGCGTAATCCGCCAATACGTTAGGGTAATAGGCTGCGCAAAATATCCTCTTTTTTATTCTCTAAAACGAAAATTTGCATTACTGTTTATATATAGTACGTAGGTTGGGGTGAGGTACGAACCCTAACAAATTCATCAACGCTCACCAAATCCGCCACTCTCGGGAACACCCTTACCTCTTCCCCGGTCCCGTTCTATTACCCGGCCCGGATGTAACGATGAACACTCGAATACTGCCAGGTTAACGCCTGCTCCACATGTCCGTGTTTCACCGGGTTATGATGAATGTAATCCACATGATTGGCGTAATTCCGTTCATCTCGAATCAAGTGCTCCCAATATCGTCGCTGCCAAATTTCTCGCTCGCCTTTTGCTTGCCGACTGGCATTACGATACTCGCCCTTTTCAATCAATCGAGAAAAGTCTGCCTTAATCAACATTAAGCGTGTCGGGTAATCATGATCCCCCTGCGGCAAAGTCCACAACATATGTAAATGATCAGAAAGCACAACCACGGCATCAATGACAAATGGATATTTTTGTTTGACCTTATTAATCGCCTTACGTAATACGTCTACCTGATCGATCAATAATATGCGTTTCCGTTCTGCCAAGTTTACGGTGAAAAAACAGGTTCTGCCCGCGACGAATCTTTTCCAGCACATAAAGGTGATATTGAATATCCTCAATGCTGGTATCATCGGGCAAATGATCGATCAGATCTTTCACATCTTGTACGGCTGACGACATAACGTTATCTCCTGTTTCCCAAAGTCTGGCTTGAATGTATCAAACCTCCGCTAAATCCCCTTTCGTCTCCAGCCATGCTTTGCGATCTGATGCGCGTTTTTTCGCCAGCAACATATCCATCATCTGATGGGTGTCGTCACCCGGTTCAATGGTGAGTTGCACCAGCCGTCGGGTGTCCGGTGCCAATGTGGTTTCCCTCAGTTGTTTGGGATTCATTTCACCCAATCCTTTGAACCGTTGCACATTGACTTTGCCCCGTGTTTTTTCCGCAGCAATGCGATCCAGCACGCCCTGTTTTTCAGCGTCGTCTAACGCATAATAGACTTCTTTGCCCACGTCTATACGATACAACGGTGGCATAGCGATGTACACGTTGCCTGCTTGCACCAGCGGATGGAAATGGCGCAGAAACAGTGCGCAAAGCAACGTGGCGATGTGCGCACCATCGGAGTCAGCATCAGCCAGTACGCAGATTTTCCGGTAACGCAGACCATCAAGTTTGTCAGAGCCGGGATCAACACCAATGGCCACGGCAATGTCATGTACTTCCTGCGAACCCAGCACTTCGCTGGCATCCACCTCCCAGGTGTTCAGAATTTTTCCACGCAGGGGCATGATGGCTTGAAATTCCTTGTCACGCGCCTGTTTGGCGGAGCCACCGGCGGAGTCACCTTCCACCAGAAACAGTTCGGATTGTGCGGGATCAGAGCTGGAACAATCCGCCAACTTGCCGGGCAAAGCCGGGCCCTGGGTGATTTTTTTACGCACCACTTTTTTACCGGCACGCAGACGGCTTTGTGCATTGGCAATAGCCAGTTCGGCGATGGCTTCGCCCTGCTCGGTGTGCTGGTTGAGCCACAGGCTGAACGAGTCTTTCACCACGCCGGAGATAAACGGCGCACATTCGCGGGAGGAGAGACGCTCCTTGGTCTGACCCGAGAAGGCGGGATCAGCCATTTTCACCGAGAGAATGTAGCTTACTTTGTCCCACACATCGTCCGGGGCAAGTTTGACGCCACGCGGCAACAGATTGCGAAATTCGCAAAACTCGCGCATGGCTTCGGTGAGGCCGGTGCGCAAACCGTTGACGTGAGTACCCCCTTGCGCAGTGGGCACCAGGTTGACGTAACTTTCACTGACGGATTCACCACCTTCGGGTAACCACAGCACCGCCCAGTCAGCCGCCTCGGCATTGCCCGCAAAACTGCCCATGAAGGGGTCTTCCGGCAGGGTGGGCTGGCCTTGCAGTTCGTCCATCAGGTAGTCACGCAGACCATCTTCGTAACACCATTCACTGGTTTCGTCGGTTTTTTCCTCGTAAAAGCTGACTTTCAGGCCGGGGCATAACACGGCCTTGGCGCGCAACACATGTTTGAGCCTGGGCACAGAGAATTTGTTTGAATCAAAAAACCGGGGATCGGGCCAGAATTGTAGCGTGGTGCCCGTGTTACGCTTGCCCACCGTGCCTACTTCTTCGAGGTCGGAAACTTTGTTGCCGTCAGCGAAGGAAATGTTGTACTCCTTGCCTCCGCGTCGCACCCATACTTCGAGATGTTTCGACAGGGCGTTGACCACAGACACACCCACGCCATGCAGGCCGCCGGAAAATTCGTAGTTTTTATTAGAGAATTTACCCCCCGCGTGCAACTTGGTGAGAATCACCTCCACGCCGGGAATGCCTTCGTTGGGGTGGATATCCACCGGCATGCCACGACCGTCATCGCTCACCTGCAAAGAGCCATCTTTGCTCAAAATAACATCAATCGTGCTGGCATGGCCGGCAATGGCCTCGTCAACACTGTTGTCGATCACTTCCTGGGCCAGATGGTTGGGGCGCTCGGTCTGGGTATACATGCCGGGACGCTTGCGCACCGGTTCCAGGCCACTCAATACCTCAATGGAGGCGGCATCGTACTTACTGCTCAATTCAGACTCCTGAAAAACTGTCACAGAATGGCGCAGTCTACCTGCCCCGAGCGAATGAGGCGAGACCTCAAAACAACTAAGGGACGAGCATGAAACAGGCCAGTACCCCTCATCACTCAAGACCGCCTGAAGTGTGCCGATACCAGCATAGGATTGAAACACCTGGAGCCAACAGATCTCATTCATCAACCCAAACGCATGACCAACCCAAACACATCACCTCCAGCCATTAACAAAATTAGTCCACGTAACTGGAATGTCCGTTTGAAGATCAGCGCTGGCTTCGGTGGTCTGATTCTGCTCATGACGGTGGGCATGGGCATCACCCTGCTAAAGCTCGATAGTGTCAAGCGCACAGCGGCTTCCGCACTCGAAGAACGCCAGCCTGCGGCCAACTACTTTCAACGCCTGTCGCAAAGCCTTAATCAAGCCATTGCCTTGCTCAACAGCTATTTGTTAACCGGCGATGTGGAACACAAGGCAGGATTCAAATGGGTTGCCGATGATATCGCCGACCGTCTGGACGGTGCTCGTCAGCAGGATATTTTCCAAAACCTGGGGCTCGATGACACGTTACACACGTCCCAGGCCCTGCTCCAACAATACCGGAAACATGCAACAGAATTGTTCGCGCTGCACGACGACAACCTGAACAATCGTGGCCTGCTACTGGCAGGGGAAACACTGAACCCATTGGCCATCCGTTTTCTGGGCAACATCAATGCGCTGTTGAATAGCGACGATATCAACCCCGATGATCCACATATCGCCCAAGCCGTACCCATTTTACAGGAGCTGCGTTACAACTGGGTGAGGATGATGGGGGCACTTAATCTCTACATCACGTCCCAAAACAAAGAAACCCTGATCAATTTCAATAATTTCAAAGACGTTATCAACATCCTGATGGAAAAACTGAACCGGCTGGAAGTCAACATCGGTTTCGGTGAGACCGAGGAGATGAGTGAAATCTATTCTGCTTATCTTGAAAATCTTCCGGCAGTACTGGAAATATTTGAAACAGGTGCCTGGCGGGCTGACACTCACCTGCTACGAACCCGGGTACAACCCACCACAGATCAATTGCAAACCCTCTTCGAAGGTACTGCTGACAAGCTGCTCAACGCAGCATTCGACAATGCGCAGGAATTAACCCAGTCACTCTATGAAATTCGCATTTCCTCCATTATCGGCATGGCGCTCACATTGCTCACTGGCCTATTGTTAGCCCTCCGCTTTACCCGCAGTGTCGTACCACCAATCCAGCGTTTGATGAACGCTGCCGGTCAAGTGGCTGAAGGTGATCTCAATGCCGAGGTAATGGTAACCAGCAATGATGAAATCGGGCAGTTAGGACGTTCATTCAACACCATGGTTAACCACCTGCGTCTGGCTGCCATGACCGAACAACAAATGCTGAGTGAACTGCAAACTCTGAATCAGGGTCTGGAAAACCGCGTCAATGAACGCACCCGGGACCTTGAAGAAAGTGAAATAAAGATTCGCGCCGTGCTCGACAATATCGGCGAAGGCATTCTTGTGCTGGATGAATCCGGCACTATTGAGTCATTGAATCCAGCAGCCATGACGATTTTTGCGCTGGAAAACGATGAGGCCATTGGCCTGCACAGTACATTGTTAGCCGAGGGGTACGATGTTGACAAATTTGCAGAATCGGAACAGCAAAGTGATAACCAGCAACCCAAGGAATGCCTGGGGCTTCGCGCTGACGGCAACACGTTCCCGATGGAAATTGTGGTATCCGGCATGCAGATTGGTCACAAACGCATGCGTGTCTGCATTGTGCGTGACATCACTGCCCGCAAAGAAACCGAGCAAACCCTGGCTGACGCGCAAAACCAACTGGTCGATGCGGCACATAAATCCGGTATGGCCGATATGGCCACGGGCGTACTGCACAATATTGGCAACATTCTCAATAGCGTCAACCTGGCCAGTGAAGAGATTCACCGCATCTCGGACAGCAGCAAAATTACCGGTCTGTTAAAAGCGTGTGACATGCTGCTGAAAAATGCTGACAACATGGACGAATTCCTTACTCAAGATGCCCGTGGCAAAAAACTGCCCGAATATTTCATCAAGATAGGCAAAGTGCTGAATATTGAAATCAGTGACATTCAAAAAGAATCCAGAGAACTGATCGCCAAAACCACAATGATGAAAGAAGTCATCAGCACCCAGCAAACCTATGCCAGATCCGGTTTCCATAATGAACAGCTCAACCTGCCTGAGCTGGTAGAAGATGCCCTGAAAATTCAGGATGCATCGCTCAAAAAATGGGGTATTAAACTGAATACGCAATTTGCCAATACCCCGGCATGTATCGGGCAAAAATCCAAACTGCTACAGGTGATTACCAACCTGATCAAAAATGCCAAAGAAGCCATGAGTGACAATGATCAATTCAACAGGCCTAAAGAAATGATTATTGAAACCGGCATGGCTAACGATACCGCCGTCTATCTGAAAATAAAAGACAATGGTTGCGGCATAAACAAAGAGCAGCTTACAAAAATTTTCAACCATGGTTTTACCACAAAAGAAACCGGGCACGGTTTTGGTCTGCACACCTGTGCCAATGCCATGACCGAAATGAAAGGTGCCTTGAAAGTTGATAGTAAAGGGATTCAGAAAGGTGCCTGTTTTACCGTTATTCTGCCGGTAAAAAAAGCCGCTTAAAACAGACATATCACAATACTCTCGGGAGATCACAATGGAACACAACACACGCATTTTAATTGTTGATGATAACGAATCTATCCATGAGGATTTTTATAAAGTTTTAGTCCATGAACAGAATGCAGACCACGCCGCGCTGGATGACCTGGAAGCCGAGCTGTTTGGCGACGATGGAGGTAAGCCCAAAAACAAAGCCCCGGATGATATTCTGCAATATGCCGTCGATTCCGCACTACAGGGCCAGGAAGCCCTGTCCATGGTGGATAAAGCTGCACAGGAAGGGCGACCCTATGCACTGATTTTTATGGATGTACGCATGCCGCCTGGCTGGGATGGCATCGAAACCATCAGCCGCATCTGGTTAAAGCACCCCTACATCGAAATGGTATTATGCACCGCCTATTCCGATTACACCTGGGATGACATTATCGAAAAACTGGGCAGCAATGACAAACTGCTGTTTCTACGTAAACCGTTTGATGCCATCGCTGTGCAACAAATGGCATTAAGCCTGGTAAAGAAATGGAACCTGGGTGAGCAAGCCAGAAATCATGTCCAGAATCTGGAGCAGGAAGTAGAACAACGCACCCTTCAACTCCAGGACTTATTGGCTGAACTGGAAGCAAAAAATGCCGAATTGGCTGACTCCAACAGCCAGCTTAAACGTGCAGTCCTGCATGATGCGCTCACCGGTTTACCCAATCGTATCCTGTTCCATGACCGGCTGGAACAAGCCATCAAACTGGCTACGCGCAACAAAACCCAATTTGCGGTGGCAATGATGGATCTCGATGGATTCAAGGAAATCAATGATCAGCGGGGCCATTTGTCCGGGGATTATGTACTCAAAACCGTGGCAGACCGCATCCAGAAAACCTTACGGGACAGCGACACCGTCGCTCGGCTTGGCGGTGATGAATTTGCCTTTGTTCTGCCAGCCGTTGCCCGGGAATCACCCGAAATCGTTTTGAAAAAAATAATGTCCGCCTTCATGGAACCTGTTGTCATGGATAGCAATGGTGAAAAAATCAGCATTGGCGCAAGCATTGGCAGTGCGTTTTATCCAGACCATGGTACCGACGCTGATACCTTGGTTGGCCGTGCCGATGCAGCTATGTACACGGCAAAACGCGATGGCAGTGGCATTTGCATGTACAGAGACAATGCCAATGAAGCTGCAACAAGCTAAACCATCGGGATTTTTGCGTGGCTCAGGATAAGCCATGCACTGAACGATTTTCCAGGAAAATTTATGTCGTTCTAATAAACGCACATAACGGGATCAACAGTGACTGCTGGCAGCTCTACAGAATAACGCCCTGTTTTATATAAACTTACAAAAAAACCCAACTTGCAATCGAAGCTGAAAATTTGTGCAAATGATTCATAATTGACGGAATCAGATTCATTGTCACCGGTATATTTAAGAATACCGGTTATAATAATTTCATTTAATTTATCATCATTCAAATCTTTAAAATCAACGTTAAGCACGTCGCCTTCATAAACAACACCATCATCATGTTGGTCAAAAATTCGTAAATTCAGATTATGGATTTTCAGGGTACCGTTACCCTTGGACGTACCGTCCAGAATGACATTAAATTGTAAATTATTATTAAGTTTTAATGTACGTTGTGTCTGGCTATTGTTATTTACCAACTGAGTAAAGAGTTCACCTGATGATGAATTCACAAATATTTTATCCCCAGGTGCAGAACAAGCGAAGGTTGAAACTGCCAATACAATAAATCCTATGACTGTAACGCTCAGGTTTTTGGACTGTTTGTTAGCATTAATGAGTTTCACAGCAGATTCATCCTAAGTCCGAGCAGATTCCAGACACACCGAAACCCGCAAACCTCCCAGTGTCGGCGAACGGCCCAGCGTTAACACGCCACCATAAATCTCTACCACATCCCGCACTATCGCCAACCCCAAACCATGACCGGGTGCTGCTTCGTCAATGCGCACACCCCGTGCCGTTAACTGTTTGATTTCCTCATCACCGCAGCCCGGACCATCATCTTCCACCACTAACTGCAAATGATATTCATCCCCCTGCAATTCACAACGTACTTGATGGTTGGCCCACTTACAGGCGTTATCCAATAGATTACCGATCAATTCCAGCATATCGTCACGATCAAAAACAAAAACCACGTCCGGTGCCTGCCAGTGAATTTTCAACCGTTTTTCCTGCCCATCCGTGGCCGCAAACATGCGTTGCAACACATCCACCAGCACCGGCATTTCTTCCTGCGGTGCAAAACGCACGCCAGGTACACCCTGTCCCATGAGCCGGGCACGTTTCAGCTCACGATCCATGAGTTGACGAATGCTATCGGTCTGCTGTTTCAAGTCGGCAGACAGGTCGGGCAATGCACGCACGTTTTCCTGTTGCTCAAGCCGGGTCAGCAGACTTAGCGGGCCTTTGAGAGCGTGAGCAAGATTACCCAATGCATTGCGCGAACGTTGCAGTCTTTCACCCAGCAGACGCAACAGGTGATTAACTTCGCGCACCAGCGGTCGTACCTCGGCGGGCACATGCTCACTTAATTCGCCCACCTCGCCCTGTTGCAGGTTTTTAACCTCGTGCAAAATCTGTTCTAACGGACGAAAGGATCGCCGCACAACGTAGTGTTGTACACCAAGCAAGACCAATAATGCCAGCAACGACAGACCGGCAAAATACCAGTTGAAACGCACCAGACTTTCCGACAATGGCGTCAAATCCTCCGCAACGGCAAGGGTGAAATGCTGTCCCTGTTTCTGAAACCCGCCCGCCCACACCAACAATGTCTGTCCCGCCGGACCCTGTGTATTCCACTGACGCACCACGCCTTTGGGCAATCGTGATACGGCGAGAGACTCATCCCACAATGAGCGGGAATAAAGTGTTTCACCATCACTCAACACCACAAAATAATGACCGGAAAAGGGTTGCCTGTAGATGTTTGTCATACGCCCCGGCGTTAATTGCAACACGCCGTTTTCATCTACCTGCAAGGTGGACAACAGACTATCGACATCATGCTCCAATCGTGACTGCACAAACGCTTCACCAAATTTTTCAATGGCACCTGCTACCAGCCACCATAACAACAGCATCAGCAGCACTACACTGGCTGCCAGCCCCAGTTGCAAACGTTGCTGTACCGAATTCAAACCCTGTCTCCACGTTTATTCCCCAAAAACATAACCTTGCCCACGCCGGGTATGAATGCATTCACTGCCCAGTTTGTCACGCAGGCGGCGCACATACACTTCGATCACATTGCTGTCCCGGTCTGTGTCATCTTCGTAAACATGTTCCGTAAGTTTGCTTTTGGATAGCACCTTGCCGGGATGATTCATGAAATAGCGCAGCAAACGAAATTCTGTCCCCGTTAATCCATGACAGGTACCCGTAGTATCCGTCACCTGCTGACGCTCTTCGTCCAGCACCAGACCGGCTATTTCCAGCGAATCATCAGCACGCCCGCCACGACGACGAATCATCGCATCAATGCGCGCCAGCAGTTCTTCCACATGAAAAGGCTTGCCCAGATAATCATCAGCACCGGCACGCAGCCCATCGACCCGCTCATTCCAGGCATCCCGTGCGGTAAGCACGATCACCGGCACGGTATTTTTTTGCTTGCGCCAGTCGGTCAACACATCAAGTCCCGGCTTTTTTGGCAGTCCCAGGTCAAGAATCACCGCATCGTAATCCACCTCATTGCCCATGAATTCCCCGTCGATACCATCGTGCGCCATATCCACGGCAAAACCTGCACGGGACAAATCCTGCTTGAGACCTGCGGCCAGCGCCTCATCATCTTCGACCAGCAATAATCTCATCAGTCCTCCCGCTCACGTTTGATCAACTCGCCAGTGGCGGCGTCAAAATAGAGTTCCCAGACTTCACCACGCGCATTCAACAATTCCACTTCGTAAACATAGCGTCCTTTTTTATTTTCCAGTTCGACCTCGATCACCCGTCCTGGCTGTCTGGCTTTGGCGGCCTTGATAATGTCTTCCAGTGGCAGAATTTCTCCCAGCTCTTTTAAGCGCCGGGCCTGCTGGTGATCCTCATCGCTCAGTCCGGGAGTCAGGACAAACAGGCCTGACAAACCCAACAACAGCACCATGATTGATAAATACCTCATTCAAACACCTTCTTTTCAACCTGCATTAATCAGATGAACCTACTGTAACAGCAGACATGATTCAAATGATTGTCTCTGCATCCCTTAACAACACCGCGCATCATCCAATACCACTCACCCGCTTTCACCACAAAGCCAAAGCCAGAATCAATCATCCCAGTCAGCATAACCCGGTATTCTCACCTGATGCTCGTCATAAGACCCTTGTGCAGCCCGTTTATGACAAAGCTCGCAATTGCTGAACGACCGCACGTCGGGATTATCTTTCACCATGCGATCAGATAACTCGTGATGCTTACGCTTGAAATAACGTGTTGTGCTGATACGCAACGGAGCATCATCCTTAGCCAGTGAACGGCTTATACCGCGTGACCGCTTATAATCAGATGTATCCGCCGCATTTTCTGTGAGATAAGCCGTGAGCTGCTGGGCATCGGCAGCCTCCAGTTCTGCATTTTCAGCAAAATGATCTTCCAGCCCACCCATCAACCGCTGCCAGGAACGGGCAGGCAACAAACCCGGTTGATAGGGAAAATGACAGGAGCCACATTCCTCTTTGTAAAAAGCATTGTCCACCGGTGCCACATCCAGTCGGGATTGACTCCACCGGTCATTGCCTTCGTAATCATCGTCATCACTGATCACCATCCCGCTGATACCAACCAAACCCAGCGTGAAACCCATCGTCAATACGATACTCCAGGTTTTGCTTTTACTATTATCCATGACAGTCACCTTTAACCTTTCAACATGAGTGCAGCTATAAACTACTGGCTACGAATAAAGCTCAAAAAATCGCCTTTTTCCTGCGGTGTGCATTCCCGCCCCCAGGTCCACTTACAATTGCGTTTAAACCATTTGCGGATTTTTTTCGCACTACTCAGACGTTCAGCATTGACCGACGGACTGAGCGGCTCAATAGCCTTACCGGTTTTCGCGTGTTTGCCGCTACTGCGCAAATCATTGCCATGACAAGTGGTACAACTACGTGTACGGCCATCCTTTTCACTCACCACTTCCTGCTGCCACAGTTGTTCACCTTTTTGCGCACTGAATGGCCCCGCCCCACTGGCCTGATAACTGGCCAGTTGCTCATCCACCACGGATGCCTGACTGGCCAATGGTACGGCAACCAGCAAAATGAACAGCCTCTTACGCAGCACATCATCTCGCGTTTTCATTTTGCATCTTCTTCATCAACAGGCTTGCGGCCATTAACCATTGACTTAACAAGGTTTTCTTTGTGCTGGAGGCTGGCAATCAGCACACCGGTCACATGAAAAAACACCAGAGCCACCGTGACATTGGAGAAAAACTCATGCAGCTCCTCCACCACATCCTCCCAAAACTCACCCACCCCGGACAGACTGGCACCCAACGGCCCGGCAGATTCCTCAATGCTGTAAATGACGATACCGCTTATCGTGACCAGCACCAGCGACGACAATAAAGCGATAATCATCGCACCACCGGCAGGGTTGTGGCCTAAATAGCGCCGTGGATGCTGGCCGATAATGGACTTCAAATAAGCCCATACCTCACTGGGACGTTTCACAAAATCCGTAAAACGTGCATGACGACTGCCCACAAGCCCCCAGATCAATCGGAAAACCAGCAGACCGGCAACGACATAACCGGCATAAACATGTATGTCCAGCAAATCGTCCTCGGTAAAATAAGCAATGAAAAAGGCACTCACCAGCGACCAATGGAATATACGTACCAACGGGTCCCACACTGTGACCTGTTTTTGTTGAACCTGCCCCTGTTGGGAATCAATGGCCTCATCATCAAACTTTGAAACGGATGTATTCATATCTCAATCTCCTTTTGCTTTTATCAGCGCTATAGTGTTGCCAGGTGATACGCTACTCCACCAAGCTGAAGCCAAACTGAAAAAATCCGGGGTTAACTGAATAACACCTTTTGCGGCATAGGCGCTTACGCGTAAAATACGCACATGATTATTCACGCCGATATGGATGCCTTTTTTGCCTCAGTGGAAATCCGTGAGCAACCGGCACTGCGCGGCAGGCCTGTGGTGGTGGGTGGTCGGGCAGAAAGCCGGGGCGTGGTCGCAGCAGCCAGTTACGTGGCGCGGCAATATGGCATTCGTAGTGCCATGCCCACAGCAACAGCACTCAAGCGCTGTCCCGAACTGGTTGTTTTACCCGGACGCATGGCGCTGTACAGCGAGGTCTCACGGCAAATTCAGGATATTTTTGCCCGCTACACGCCCCTCATCGAACCCCTGTCGCTGGACGAAGCCTTTCTCGATGTAACCGCCAGCACCGTGTTATTCGGCCCTGCCTCACAGATTGCCCGTGATATCAAACAAGCCGTGATGAAAGAACTGAAGCTGGTGATTTCCATGGGTGTAGCATCCAACAAATTTGTCGCCAAAATCGCCTCGGATGTGCAAAAACCCGATGGCTTTGTGGTGGTGGAAGCCGCAGGCATACAAGCATTTCTCGATCCGCTGCCAGTGTCTCGCTTATGGGGTGTTGGCAAGGTGACTGAGAAAAAGCTCCGCGCTCGACAAATTCATAGCATTGCAGATTTACGCCATGCGCCCGAATCATTCATCCGTCAGCATTTCGGCCAATACGGTGAGCAACTGCGACAATTGGCCCGGGGTTATGATCCGCGAGCAGTGATTACCGAACGTGATGCCAAATCCATTTCCCGCGAAACCACCTTTGCGCAAGACATCAATGATGTGGAAATTTTGAGCGGCGTACTTTCCAGCCTCACCGAGCAGGTCGCCTGGCGTATGCGTCGTCAAAACGTGCAAGGTCGCACCGTGCAACTCAAATTACGCTTCGATAACTTTCACACCATCACCCGTGTACACAGTCTCAGCGCCGCCACGCATCATACCCGCGATTTGTGGCGTACTGTCCGGCAATTGCTGAACAAGGAAATAACCAGTGGACTGCCACCCATTCGGCTCATTGGCATGGGTGTCGGTGGGTTTGATACCGGGGAACCCCATGAACAACTCGGCCTGTTTGATACGCCACATACTGATGATGCAAACCCTGACGCCGCCCATAGCAAGGCCGAAAGCATCGATAAAATCACCGATGACATCAACCATCGTTTTGGCAACAAATTGTTGTTACGTGCCAGAGGGTTGCGGCGACCACGACCTGCATCCACACGCTGATTCAGCGTCATCAATGTGCATTAAGCGCTAAGGAATGGAAATTAAAAATTAAACCACTCCATTAGCCCTTTTTACTGAGAACACCGTCATTTTGAATATGTCCCTTTCCCGTTTGGTGGAACCGCTACGCTTGTTCCACCCTACCCGGCTTAGCCTAACGGCCATGGGGTTAATCCCCGAATAAGCGCTCCAGTACAATGGGAGATTATGTTGTCGTGGCGCTGACAAGTGGCGTGTTATAAACGCAGAGGTCGCAGAGGCGCAAAGGACGCAGAGAAAAACAAAAAACACTAAACGCTCTATGTCCCCTGCGTTAAATACCCGGTGATTTTTAAAAGTAGCGTGTTTTTAACGCTTAATTCACACACAGCCAACAGGAACGCATCATGAATATCAGTCCCGACGTTAGCGACGAAAACAACAACGTCGCCAGTGATAACTCACCAGCTGAAGGTGATTTGCAAATCTACAATACCTTGCTCCAGCTCTGGCAGGCAGAAAACCCGATCAAAACCATCAAACTGCAATTTTTACTTGCCAGCAATGCCGGATTATTGGGCTTTTTATCGTTGCAGAATGACAACTTAACGTTACTGGCCGCCGGTGGTTTTGTGCTTAATATCATCTGGCTGCTTTCAATTGGCCGCACGTCATTGTTTCAAAAGGCCTGGAAAAATAAACTGGATGATATTGCACAACAACATCCCGATGATATGCGCTTTCAGGTGCTTGACATAACATCCGCAGAAAAACGCGCACCTGCCTGGCTGCGCGTTATTGGTGGCGTCTCCTCCCGGTATTATTTGCTTGGCACGCCCGCCGGACTGGCAGTGGCCTGGCTGGCCATTGCCACGAACCGGCTTTAATACGGGTTATTACTCGCTTTTTTCCGTGTGACGGGTGTTGAGACCGATCATCGGATACAACGGACACCAGTTGATCAACCCCGTCGCCAGCGGCACAATACCAATCCAGCCCCACACACCAATCACACCGGTTACCGTCAAGCCAATCAGTACAACACCCGCCACAATACGCAATATTTTATCAATGCCACCAACATTCAGATTCATTTCCAACCTCCTTTTTCAAAAACAAGTTCACCTGAAAAATAAAACATCTGTATTGAAATGGCAGTGACAATGTCACACAGAACTGGCAGCCACCTCCATCAAAACCTGTCGCTGCTGCAAATGAATACACCCTCGCTGCAACATCAGCCAGCCGTGGCGCTCAAATTCCTTTAACAAACGACTCACCACCTCACGCGCCGTACCCAGTTCGCGCGCCAATATCTGATGAGTGGCATGCACCACATTGTCGGCATCGGCCATCGCCAACAACAAACGGGCCAGACGTGCATCCATGCGCCCAAAGGCGATAGCATCAATCAGCATCACCAATGAGGTAACCCGCTCACCATACGTCGCAAAAACAAACTCACGAAAGGCAGGAACAGCCAAAGCCTGCTGAAAAGCCGACAGCGGAATACTCACCGCCTCCACAACCGTCTCGGTAATGGCTTCGGCATAATAAGACTCATTGGACAACAGACAGGCGGTAGTTAATACACAGGACTGCCCTGCCTCTACACGATACAGCACAATCTCCTTGCCCGATTCAGAAAGCTTCTGCACCCGCACCGAGCCTGCCAATACCAGCAGATAATTCTGGCAAACATCACCCTCGTGAAACACCGTAACCCCGGCAGGCAGGGATAACGCCCTGGCCTTTGTCAGCGTCGTCAACCAGGCATCGTCATCAATAGATTGCAGTGCAGGAAAGTGGTCAAGCCATGTGATATCAGTGGTCATAGCGCTCAAAACTGCCGCGAAATCAGCGGGGAAACGTTAAAAAAAGGCCAACGGGTTTTTACTCACCGCCACCGCAACAATATAAGCAAACACCAGCATCGCCGCCAGCCACGCCAATACACGTACACCCTTGTTGCGCCCTGCCCGCAATGCCACCACGCCCAGGCCAATATACACCAGCAATGCCACAACTTTTGCCAAAAGCCACGGTAACTGCAACGCCGCCCAGCCCCACTGGGATGCCAAAGCAATGGCACTGACCAACAACACCGTATCCACCACATGCGGAACAACCTTCACCATGCGCGCCTGCAACCAGGCCGACTCACGCATCATCAAAATACCACGGATAAAAAACCCGCCACCGCTCAGCACCGCACAAGCCACATGCAACCACTTGATACTTTCCATCATCAGTGACGCAACCGGTATATCTGCCACTGATGCTGTCGGCAATTGTATTCACTGCGTAAAGCCTGCAGGCAGGTTACGCACAAACAGCCATCAAACTGTGTACTCACGTACTCTGTTTGTTCCGGGGACAGATAAACTGTTTGACATTGGCACAATAGAATTGAACCCGCCTTGCATTCAAATTCTGTATTGCAACGGGGACAGTGTCTGCTTTCGTGTTTATGAGCTGTTGGCATGATGCTTATTGTATGTCGTAGAGTGAATCAGTGGTAGCGGTTTCCCGCATGGGATTTACACACATTTCAGGCTGCATGCACATGAAAAACCTTGCAGGTGATTACCCAAAGCGTGTTATTCCAGGCACACCACAATTGATTATGTGTTTTTTCTGCCCAGGCGCTCAACAACCTTTTCCATAACATCCACAGGTGGCACCACACCAGATTTACTGACAATAACGCCCAGAGAAGTCCCCTCCGCAACAACTCTGCCGCCTGCGATAAACGTATGCACCATTTGAAACGACCGTTCATCCCAGCCGGTTACTTCCATTTTAATTTCGTACTTTTGAAATAAGGTTAATGCCTTTTTATATTTCATTGTGTGCTCGGAAATCACCGGCATCCATTTTTCAATAATCATTGTTTTAGCCAACCCGGTTCTGATAAACATATCGACCCGGGTTAAATCGCATATTGTCAAATACCGTCCATTGTTCATATGCAAATTAATATCAATATCATTGGGAAGGACTCTCAGACTCAGCGCATTTTTGGGCCTTTCCACCGGAAGGTCTGGTTTGAAAAGTGATCCCACCAAAAGGACAATCATGCGTAAAATCAGGTTCATAGCAAGCCCTCATCGTCATTTTTATCCATAATTACCCTTATAGAGCAGACGTATTTTTCACTCATTTCTGTCTTTGCTGCCAGTGGTGAAAAAACCACCCGTCACATTGCAATTCCTGATAAAATTGGTAACCATTAATCAATCATCAAACTCACAAAATATATGGATGGGCAGAAAAAATGAAAAAAATATTATGCGTTGCCGCGGCGGCTATTGTTTTAAGTGGCTGTTCCGGCTCCAAGGACTACACACCAGCAGCAGGCGCATCAGGCAAGGACATCTTCGCACAGGCCTGTGTAGGCTGCCATGCGTCTATCAACGAAACCGAGTTAACCACTTTTTGGGAAATGACGGCTGAAAATACAAATGCCGCTTATGTCTCAGCAAAAATAACCCAGGGCAGCATGAGAATGCCCTCCTTTCCAAATATCAAGGGTGCAGAGTTAGAAGCAATCACCACCTTCGTGCTGGAACACAACAAAAGCAAATAGATTTTTTTGGCTGTTACACCAACCAAACCATAATGTTGATATCAGCTCATACAGAGTATGCCCGCAGAACATCATTTTGTCCCCGCGCGGGCATCACTCTCTACAATTAAAACCATAAACATCCCCCGGGCAAGCCCTCTCGCTGAACGCTCGACTTTCTCGTTTCTCTCGAAAACGGGGTATTTGGCAGCATCGTCTAAAAAAGCGCTAGCGGATGATTCGAATGTAATTTTTGGTATTCATTACCTTGAGTCTTCACATACTTCCCAATCATTTCTTCGTTGCCATGCTTCCCACTGTACTGGCAAAATATCCATCGCTCCAAAACTCACCTCCCCACAACTTCTTTTTGACCTGCGGGCATTCCTTAAATACCTCTCTAACGGTAAGACTCTTTATCATCGTTACCAGCTTCCTCACACTATACGTTGGTACCGATTGCACTAAAAAATGGACATGATCGTTGTCAGTTCCAATCCCCAGAAATTTTATTTCATACCGCTTCTCAATTTCCAAACAAATTTCTTTTACTACCCTATCCACACTATCATCAAAAACGGCTCGCCTATACTTAGCTGGAAAAACCAGATGATAGATTAATACCGTAACATTGTGACTTTTATGGATATACTTGCTCATCCATACATTTTACGCCGCAAGCGGCGGGGAATAGAACCCCAAGGGGTTCAATACGTAGGAGGCTTGCCATAAGTTGAGCTTAGACCATTTGAGAAAAGACTACAATACGAGAACTGACCCCTTTCGCTTCTTAGCTATTAGCTTGTTATGTGATGTAGGACCCTATTTTTCTGCTATGGTTGAAAAGGACTATTTTTAAAGGCTTGGAAGTCTATAATTTTGAGATTCTGTTTCGAGGTATACTAAGTGGATATTATTAGTAGTAGTAGTAGTGATAGCAATCGTGTCTATCATATACATTTAATAAAATTTATCGCGTCTATTTTTTCTTTTTCCTCACCGTAATCGTTTCAACTGGACCAGCAAGCCTCGCATTGCGCAGTAATTTTGTCATTTGATTGGACCCTTTTGTACCAGCATCGACGGGACTTACATTTGCTAATTTAGCTTGTTGAGCAACATACAGAGTTCGGTTGTTTAGAGTAATCCAGCACCCATCTCCGCCACGTACGGCGTTTAATTGAAGTCCTCTAGGTAATCGGCCCAATTTTTTTGCTTCGTCAATGGCTTCCGTGATTGGCCGGCCACGCCACTGAAATGGAATACTTTTATCCGACTGAAAACTTGGGTCAATTGAATCCTGCGTATATAATATATTAAATGGATCCATATTTTTCCTTCCCTACTCTCTAACTTTTTTGGTTGCTGGTCAGGTAGAGAGATATTGTTGACCACCAAAAAGAAAGACCAAATCGGATCCGGTTTTTAGCTATTCTACCAATACTTTTTCGTAGTTAATCATTGATGCTATCATGTATATCCGTGATAGTACCAAAAATATCCGCATTGTCACTTATAACAAGTGCATCATCCATTATCGGTACAGGAATCTCACTTACACCTGTTAAGAACTGTTCAATTTTTTCTTGATTTGACGACAGAGTCTCCTCTAAGCAATACACAACAATTAACTGATGATCGCCTAGCGTCGCAACACGCCCGCGTAAGAAACCACCATAATTAGGTTCATCATTTACAATATGACCATATCCTTTTGGGATGTTTTTTTTATGTGCATCACGAGCATCAAAAAGACGTCCATCGGGATAGATCCAAAATACAAAATCCGGATCTCGATGGGTAAATTCTTTTATAGCCTTTCTTCGGCCACGATATTTTTTGGCTAAAAAAGGGTAGATATTCGTCGCTTCAAGCCTTGAAATTGATCCAATAGTAATCATAACACCTTAACAATCTGCTAGAACAATGGTTGTAATCGGGTAAATTCGACAATGATCATATATTACTTAATCTTCATACGAGATAGTAATGCAAGTTGGAATTATAGTAAAATGCAATATTGGAAAAGACAAATTTAATCTAATTCTCACGAGTGAAAAAAATGTCCATATATTGTGAATTTGAAGGTATACCCGGGAATGTAACTGCAGCGGGATATGAAAATCAAATTGATATATCATCGCTTAATTTTAATGTTAAACGTAAAATAAGCATGATACCGGGCCATATGGCAAACCGTGAATCGGCACATCCGGAATTCGAGAAAATTGTGTTAACGAAAGGGTTTGATGTTGCAACACTTGGCTTTTTTAAAGATTCTGTTTCAACATCAGAAGGGAAAAAAGTCATACTACATTTTGTACGTACTCATAGTAATACGTTACAGGAATTTATGACATACGAGCTTTTTGACTGCTTGATTAGCGGTTTTAAAATATTTGCCGATGGGGGTGATGGCGGTCCACCAAGAGAAGAAGTCACTTTGGCATACTCTAAATTAAATATAAGCTATACCCAATTCGATAAAACTAATACTGCTGGTTCTCCAGTGCGGCAGGGCTATGATCTCACCACGGCTAAACCTGTCTGATCAACAGAGCCAAAGCGAAAACCAAAGCACCAAAGGGTCAGCTCTCGCATTGTTACATTTTTTCTCGTACAATCCTGCCCACAGTGGCAAGATGCAAACCATAATATTCTGCAATCTCGCGGTAGCTGTACGC
The DNA here is from genome assembly GCA_021648485.1 of Gammaproteobacteria bacterium. Taxonomy (GTDB): domain Bacteria; phylum Pseudomonadota; class Gammaproteobacteria; order SZUA-152; family SZUA-152; genus SZUA-152. Next base: position 27,785 of record JAKISS010000003.1, on the reverse strand, counting down.
CCCGGTGGCATACGCAACAGAAATAGCTTTATTCCGGTCACGGTGTTTGGCGGCAATCTTCTCAAGCGTAGGAGCAGGCGCTCTGCGCTGTGCTCGCGGCACACTTGACTCATCGCCTTGTACATTCGCTTTCCGTTGCACTCGTTTAATAAATTTCTCATCACCGAGATAAATCTGCTGCTGTAATTCACTCCAGATGGATTCTTTCTTGATTCCCTCTGCCACAAATTCGCTGTACCGCTTTTGGGCGGTAGTACGGCGTTTGGCAAATTGCGCCAGAATTCCATCTGTGGCTAGCCAGCTCGGTGTCGGCGTTTTACCTGTCATGGCGCAATAGCTGCTCCATGGCCATTTCCCTGGCTGCCGTACTATGCCAGCGCGAACTGGATTCAGCACGACATAGCGCGTCAGCTCCAGCAAATAACTGTCCTTATCGACAATAATCCCTTTGAAGCGCCCCTGAAACAGGTGACCGCTTCGTGAGTGACGCCGGTTTGTTGCCTGGGTGTAGACGCCATTGAGATGTCGCATGCCTTTGGACAGATTTCCATCCGGCGTTTCCACAAGCAGATGGTAGTGATTTGTCATCAGGCAGTAAGCATGACAAAGCCAATTGAATCGTTCAACAACCTCCGCCAGGGTGTACAGAAATATCTGACGATCTTCATCATCTTCGAAGATGGCCTCTCGCCGGTCACCGCGTGAGGTCACATGATAAAGGGCACCGGAAAATTCAATACGTAGGGGTCTTGCCATAAGTTGATGTCTAGACCATTTGAGAAGAGACTACAATACGAGAACTGACCCTTAACAGGTATTGGCCAATAAACATGTGGCGCAACGTTTAGCCGAAAAAAATGATCCTCGACGCATCACTCCTACAGAAACCTACTCTGGAAATCACGTTGTAAAAATGGGTTCGGAAACCATTCAACTAAACCAGCACGGCAATTACCACTCCACCGAAAATGATGTATTTTTCTATTTGCCGCAACGGAAATTCCTCATGGTCATTGATTCATTGACACCGGGATACGTACCGTTCATGGATTTTGATTTAACGCATAATTTTCATGAATACCTGAAAATATTCGATGCTATTCTGGCTTACGACTTTGATGTGTTTGTTGGCGGACACCTTACTCAGGTTGGCACAGTAGAAGACGTGCGCATCACCCAGGCCTATGTCAAGGACGTTTACGAAACCGTAAAACGTACACATGCAAAAACCAACCAGTTTGAAATCATGAGCAATACGGCTAAAAAAGTGGGTTGGGACAATAAATACTTATTGTTCAAGGTTTTTCTTGAGCATGTGATTGATGAAAGCGCTAAAGAAATCGAAGCTCGCTGGATCAACAAGCTGGCTGGCGTGGATGTGTGGGCAAAAAGCCATGCCCGCACAGCGCTGATTTATGTTCGCTGGGAGGATTAGCCCGGATAAACGTAGCGAATAAATCCGGGCTACCCGTTGTAGGTTGGGTTAGATGCGCATGAGCACGAATCTGAAAAAATGAGCAATGACCATGAATGCGCATCGCAACCCAACATCAGTGTCGGAGGTTGGCCGCGAACTGTTGGGTTACGGCGCGGAAGATAATGGTTGTTATCTGAAGCTGAGGTGCTAAATGCGCCTAACCCAACCTACAAAAAAATAAATCATCAAGCAACAAATACGACTTGAAATTGCCATCGTAAATTCAACCAACATGATAGACAGAACAGCTTATTGAATCCGGGCCAGTGTTTTTGCCGCCACTTTGGCAGGCAAGGGAATGTAACCATCCTTTATCACCACTTCTTGCCCCACTTTCGACAACACCAGCTTGATGAATTCATATTCCAGCGGAGCCAGCGGCTTGTTGGGGTGTTTGTTCACGTACACATACAGAAAACGTGACAGCGGATATTTTTTGCTGACGGCGTTTTCCGAGGTGGCGGCGACAAAAGGCTTGCCGGATTTTTTCGCCAGCGGTACCGATTTCACTCCTGAGGTTTTGTAACCGATACCGGAATAGCCAATGCCGTTGAGCGAGCTGGACACCGATTGCACGACCGAAGCCGAGCCTGGCTGTTCATTCACGTTGTTTTTGAAATCACCCTTGCACAGCGCCTTTTTCTTGAAATAACCATAAGTGCCGGACACGGAGTTACGACCGTATATCTGAATCTTGCGATTGGCCCAGGTACCGGTCAAACCCAGGTCACCCCATTTGCTCACATTCTGTTTGCCACCGCATTTGCGGGTGGAGGAAAAAATGGCATCAACATCAGCAATGGTCATGCCTTTGATGGGGTTGTCTTTGTGTACGTAAACAGCCAGTGCATCAATCGCAACGGGAATGGCCATCGGTTTGTAACCAAACCGTTTTTCAAACGCAGCGATTTCCTTGCTTTTCATTTTGCGGCTCATGGGGCCAAGGGCTGCTGTTGATTCGGTCAGCGCGGGAGGGGCTGTGGATGAACCGGCTGCCTGAATCTGAATATTAACATTGGGGTATTCACGCTTGAATTCTTCGGCCCATAATGTCATCAGGTTGGCTAACGTATCAGAGCCCACGCTGGACAGGTTGCCGGATACACCACTGGCACGCTGATAGTCAGCCAGGTCTTTATCCAGTTTGGCTCCTGCGGAAACAACGCCGGCAAATAATGCACTGGCGGTAATCGCGCCAATAACTGTTTTCCCCATTATTGTTTTCATACAAAAACGTGTTGTATTCATGTGCTCTTTGACTCCGGAAATTAAAATTATGCCGTTTGTGTGCATTCAGTATCGCGCGCAAAAATGACAATAGTGTGACATTAATCTGTCTACTTATCGTAGTTTGGTGGAACCGCTACGCTTGTTCCACCCGAGTAAATGAACCTTGTTATATTTACTCAACGACTTGATGATGCAGCACTATTTTTGACGCAAAGGTGCAACGAAATACGCTGCCTTTGCCCAGCCGGCTTTCGATGCCCAGCCACGCTTCATGCCGGTCAAGCACATGTTTGACAATGGCCAGCCCCAGCCCCGTGCCTCCATGCTCACGCGACCGTCCGGCATCGACGCGATAAAATCGCTCCGTCAGCCGATGTACGTGCTGAATGGCAATGCCAATACCGTCATCCTGCACTTCAAAGCAGGCGTTATCACCATCACGATACCAGCGCACGATAATATGACCTTTGTCCCGCGTGTATTGCACGGCGTTAAATAACAGGTTGGAAAAAGCACTGGTGAGTTCTTTTTCGCTGCCGCGTAACCAAAGACTGTTATCGCTTTCCAGGCTGATGTGATGTTGGCTTTCTCCGCTGAGCGCGCGCGCGTCTTCCACCAGCGAGGCCAGTAACACAGACACTGCCACAGGATCACGCACGGTGGTTTTATCTTCGTCCTCCAGGCGCGACAGCATCAGCAGGTCTTCCACCAAACGGGTCATGCGTTGTGTCTGCCCCTGCATTTGTTGCAGGCACTTGTCCCATTGCCTGCTCTGTTCACTGTCGTCCATCGCCATGTTTTCCAGATAACCGGAAACCACGGTCAGCGGCGTACGCAATTCGTGTGACACGTTAGCCACAAAATCACTGCGCATACGCTCCAGGCGTTTGATACGACTGATATCCCGCACCACCAGCAACTTGTGTTGCTTACCATAGGGCACGACACGAAAGGCAAAATAACGCTGTTCATCCAGCGGAGAAACCATTTCCAGCGGTTCTGAAAAATCACCCCGTGCAAGAAATTCGCTAAAGCGTGAATGGCGAATCAGGTTATCGATACGCTGTCCTATATCCTGTTTGCTTTGCAGACCCAGATAACGTTTAGCCGCTTTATTGAACCATTCGATATAATCATCTTCGGTGAGTATCACCGTGGCATCGGGCATAGCGGCGGTACTTTCTTTGAACCGCGAAAGGATCGTCGCCAGCTTTTTTTTACGCTGGCGATCACTGCGCTGCCATTGATAAATGTGCTCGAAGACTTCACCCCAGATACCGGAAGCCCCCGGTGGCTCGGTTTTTTTGCGCCGATGGTACCAACGCTCCAGTCGGTGGAGGTTATAGAGATGCCAGCCGAGATAAGCCATCAGGGCCGATGTCAACATGCCGTGTGGCACACCCAGCAGCCAGCCCACAAACAGCGCGCCGCCAAACAACGCCACCATGCGCCACAATTCACGGACCCAGGGATTAGACATACCGGTAAATGTTACCTATGTCTGCACGGAAAAACGATAACCCGCACCACGCACGGTCTGGATCAGCCCCGCTGCCTTGTGGGGCTCCAATGCCTTGCGCAGACGACGAATATGCACATCAACCGTTCTGTCATCGATGTAGACAGTGCGTCCCCACACCCGGTCCAGTAATTGCTCACGGGCAAACACCCGCTCTGGGTGCTGCATAAAAAATCGTAACAAACGATATTCCGTTGGCCCAAGCACCACTTTTTCCTTGCCTGCCCGCACCCGGTGACTGGAGGGCTCCAAGGTCAACAGGCCGAGAGTGATGGGGGCTTCATCCCCTCCTCCGGCACGCCGTAATACGGCCTTAATACGCGCGATCAGTTCCCGGGTGGAAAAGGGTTTGGTGAGATAATCATCCACACCACCTTCCAGGCCACGCACCATATCTTCTTCTGCATCCCGTGCAGTGAGCATGATCACCGGCAGGTCGTAGTTGCTGGCATCGCGCCGCAATTGACGCGCAAAGTCCAGACCGCTGGTACCCGGCAGCATCCAGTCCAGCAACAACAAATCCGGCGCACTATCAGCCAGCAGAGTGCGCGCCTCTTCCACACTGCCCGCCGCCAGCCAGCGAAAACCGGCACGTTCCAGACTCATGCCGATCATGTCGCGAATCGCGGCCTCGTCTTCCACTACCAGTATTGTGCTGTCACTCATCTTCGCCCCCTGCCTATCGCATGATGGCATTAAACCGGGACAATGTTACCGTTTTATGACATTTACCATTGAGGGCTCAGTTCGGTTCCCGAAACCGGTGGGGCGCGCTATCATAGCGACCCGGTCACAAGCGCAAACCCGGCAGACACCAAAAGTCGGCAGTACTTGTTACAAAAATATAATAAAACGCAATAACACATCATCCAAAGGAGTCATCGTGGCCTTCACCACTATTTCTAACATGTTCGGCGCTTCACCGATTCGCCCTTTGCAAAAACACATGGAAAGCGTGCAGGCCTGCATCACGCAACTCATGCCTTTTTTTGATGCCGTACTGACTGGAGACTGGGACGAAGCACGCAAACAACAGGCCGAAATTTCCCGCTTGGAAAATGCTGCTGATGATTTAAAGCGTGAGCTGCGTCTTAACATGCCCAGAAGCCTGTTCATGGCTATGTCCCGTCGTGACCTTCTGGAAGTGCTCACCATGCAGGACAAAATCGCCAACAAAGCCAAAGATATCGCCGGGCTGATTACCGGCCGTGAAATGGGTTTCCCGGCTGATTTCGGCCCGCTGCTCAAAGCATTCGTTGCACGCTCCATTGATGCCTCGGCACAAGCGCAAAAGGCAATTAATGAACTCGATGAGCTGGTGGAAACCGGTTTTCGTGGCAACGAAGTACAGCTTGTCGAAGCCATGATTCACAAACTTGACGAGATCGAAAGCGATACCGATACCATTCAGGTCAAAATCCGCTCCTCACTGTTTGCCATCGAAAACGAACTTAATCCGGTGGATGTGATGTTTTTGTATCGCATCATCGACTGGATTGGTGACCTGGGTGACTTGGCACAACGGGTCGGCAGTCGTCTTGAATTAATGCTGGCCAGGTAGCGGGAAGATGATCATGGAATACGGAATGATTTTCATCGTACTCGCCTGCGTGTTCGGTTTTTTTATGGCCTGGGGTGTAGGAGCCAATGATGTCGCCAATGCCATGGGCACTTCGGTGGGGTCAAAGGCGATCACTGTCAAGCAGGCAATCATTATTGCCGTCTTTTTCGAATTTGCCGGAGCTTTTTTAGCTGGTGGGGAGGTTACTGCCACGATTCGTAAAGGCATCATCGAAACCAGCAATGTTTCAAATTCACCCGAGATACTGGTTTACGGCATGTTGGCTTCTCTGCTAGCAGCCGGTATCTGGCTGTTGGTGGCATCACGTTTAGGATGGCCGGTTTCCACCACGCACACTATTGTTGGTGCCATTGTCGGTTTTGCTATGGTTGGCATTGGCGTAGATGCTGTGAAATGGGGAAAAATCGGCACTATCGTCAGCAGCTGGGTGGTTTCTCCGGTGCTGGCCGGCAGTATCGCCTATGCGCTGTTTTTCAGCGTGCAAAAATTGATTCTGGGGACCACTGACCCGCTCAAAAATGCGAAACGCTACGTACCCTATTATATGTTTCTGGTGGGTTTCATTATCGCGCTGGTGACCCTGATGAAGGGGCTAAAACATGTCGGCATTCACCTTGAAGCCGGTGAAAACATCATGATCGCATTACTGGCCGGTGCGGTTGTGATGCTCATCGGCAAGTATTTTATCAGCAAATTAACGTTTGATCCCGCCGCTGACAAAGACTTCCATTTCACTAACGTCGAAAAAATCTTTGGCATATTGATGGTAATTACCGCCTGCGCCATGGCTTTTGCGCACGGCTCCAACGATGTGGCCAACGCCATCGGCCCGGTAGCCGCCGTCATCAGTATCGTTGGCAGTGGTGGCGAGCTGGCACAAAAATCGCCGCTGCCTGTCTGGGTATTATTGCTGGGTGCCGGTGGCATCGTCATCGGTCTGGTCACCTACGGTCACAAAGTCATGGCCACTATCGGCACTGGCATTACCGAACTGACACCAAGTCGCGGGTTTGCCGCGACCCTGGCCGCTGCGACCACTGTGGTTATTGCCTCGGGTTCCGGATTACCCATTTCCACTACGCATACATTAGTGGGTGCTGTGCTCGGCGTAGGTCTGGCACGGGGTATCGCTGCGCTGAATCTCAATGTTGTACGCACTATTTTTATGTCGTGGGTTATTACCCTGCCAGCCGGTGCCATTTTGTCGATTATTTTCTTCTTTACATTGAAGGCCATTTTTTCCTGACACGGAAGGCCAAGCGGGTAAAAATATGTCTTCCCTGTTTGATTTCGACAAACCTGCTGATACCTACGCGGTAATGGGCAACCCCATCAGCCATTCCCGGTCGCCACAAATTCATGCTGCCTTCGCGCAACAGACCGGGCAGCGCATCGTGTACACCGCCACACAAGTAGACCCCGGCGGTTTTGAGCAGGCTGTGGGCAATTTTTTTGCCAATGGCGGCAAAGGGCTGAACATCACTGTGCCCTTCAAGCGCGAAGCATGGAAACTGGCCAATGAACTGGGGCCGGAAGCCAAACAGGCCGGTGCCGTCAATACGCTGTTAATGAATGCCGAAGGCCTGTTAGTGGGCCGCAATACCGATGGCGTGGGATTAGTGCGCGACATCCTGCAAAACCATGCCGGCAGTATCGCCGGAAAAAAAATCCTGCTGGTTGGTGCCGGTGGCGCAGCACGCGGGGTATTGCAACCACTGCTGGCGGAAATTCCTGCCCAACTGTTAATAGTGAACCGCACCCCGAGTCGGGCATATGAACTGGCGGCGGACTTCAACACCTCAGACAATAAACAGGGCACCCTCACTGGTGGCGGTTTCGATGATTTAGCGGGACAACATTTCGACCTCATCATCAATGCCACTGCTGCCAGTCTGCAAGGCGAAGTTCCGCCACTGCCTGACGAAACCTGTACGGCAAACACCTGGTGTTACGACATGATGTACAGTGCCGGGCCGACCCCCTTCATGCACTGGGCCGAACAGCACGATGCGGAAAAATCCGTGGATGGGCTGGGCATGCTGGTGGAACAGGCCGCAGAATCATTTTTTCACTGGCGTGGTGTGCGGCCAAACACAGCCCCGGTCATTCAAACTATTCGTGCTCAATTGCTAAACACGTAAATTGACCTCGCGAGATAAGCGTGAGCACGCTTTTCGTATCTGCAAGAAACCCACTCCCCGCAAGCCAAAACAAACTGAATTTGATTAAGTCTGGCTAGGGGCGTTAACACCATAGCCGTCGGGCTAAACCCTGCTCAGAAAGAGGATAGAGCCGGGGTGTTATCGATTTTTTTGTTCCGCTCTATTCAATACAGAATAAAACTGTAGGGTGAAACAAGCGCAGCGGTTCCACCAATAGGCTATAAAGAACAATAAATCGCCTCTGTGCTCACGACCGCTGACAAAAGAATCCTGCCACAAAAACCCGATTGTCTGAAACAGGAGAAAAAGCCCTCATGCAACAACGACTCACCGGTAAATAGTGACAGCTGATCAAATCTTGAATATGCCCCTTTCCCGTTTGGTGGAACCGCTACGCTTGTTCCACCCTACCCCGCTGAATATGATTAAGTCTGGCCCGCAAACTGCCGCTATTTTCCAATGTTACGTTAATGCACAACGACGCGCCCTGTTATCGCGCACAAGGTAATTCAATTTACTTATTGCCACCTCAAACACAGTAATTGGCTATATCAAAATATGCTGACATATACTCTGTGACCGCTTTTGAATAACACGCGGCACAAGTAAAACCCACCGCCAACAGATAAAGGCCCGACTTTTATGCCAACAACAAATACTGCCAACGGGCAGGAGGTTGCTCTCGAAAAAGGCCTGGAAGTCAAAAACACCACCTGTTACATGTGTGCCTGCCGCTGCGGTATTCGTGTCACCCTGCGTGATGGCGAAGTACGTTACATCCAAGGTAATCCGGATCACCCGCTCAACAAAGGGGTGATTTGCGCCAAGGGCAGCTCCGGTATCATGAAACAGTATTCTCCGGCCCGGCTCACCAAACCCCTGAAACGCCGTGAAGGCGCAGAACGTGGTGCATCGGATTTTGAAGTCATTTCCTGGGATGAGGCCTTCGAGATGATGGAGACCCGCCTGAGGCTTTTACGTAAAACTGATCCGAAAAAGTTTGCCCTGTTTACTGGCCGTGACCAGATGCAGGCACTGACGGGGCTGTTTGCCAAAAACTTCGGCACACCAAACTATGCTGCCCATGGTGGCTTCTGCTCAGTAAACATGGCCGCAGGCATGATCTACACTATTGGGGGTTCCTTTTGGGAATTCGGTGGCCCGGATCTGGAGCGCTCCAAATTATTCCTGATGTTCGGTACCGCCGAAGATCACCACTCCAATCCGATGAAAATCGAATTATCCAAATTCAAACGTAACGGTGGTCACTTTGTCTCCATCAACCCGGTACGTACCGGTTATTCCGCTATCGCCGACGAATGGGTACCCATCAAACCCGGTACTGATGGTGCGTTGCTGCTGGCACTGATTCACGAAATTATAAAAACCGGCCTCTACGACCGTGACTTTCTGATTCAATATTCCAACAGTGCCCAGCTCGTCAATATCGATACAGACAGCGACGATTTTGGTCTGCTGATGCGGGGTGATGATTACGATGAGGGCAAAGCCTACCCTCACGATGAAATGTGGTGGGATCGTAATACTGACAAGGCCGTACAAACACACACAGAAGGTGCTGACCCGGTGCTATTGGGCGAATTTACCCTGGACGACGGCACCCCTGTAAAAACCGGTTTCCAGTTGCTGGTGGAGCGAGTCAAGGATTACACCCCGGAATGGGCCGCCGACATCACCAGCATTCCCGTGGATACCATCCGCCGTCTGGCCCACGAAATGGGTATTACCGCACGCGACAAAAAAATTGAGTTGCCTATCGCCTGGACCGATGCCTGGGGCAAGGAACATGAATCAGTCACTGGCAACCCCGTGTCATTTCACGCCATGCGTGGTCTCGCCGCGCATTCCAATGGTTTCCAAACCATCCGCGCACTATCGATTCTGATGTCACTTCTCGGCACCATTGATCGCCCTGGTGGTTTCCGCCACAAAGCGCCATTCCCGCGCCCTATTCCACCTTGCCCAAAAACACCCAATGGCCCTCAGGGGGTAAAACCCGACACCCCGCTTGGCGGTATGCCACTGGGCTGGCCCGCCGACCCCAACGATTTATTTGTGGATGACGACGGCAAGCCCATACGCCTGGATAAAGCCTTTTCCTGGGAATTTCCGCTGTCGGTCCACGGCATGATGCACAACGTCATCACCAATGCGCACCGTGGTGACCCGTACAAAATCGACACACTGATGATTTTCATGGCCAACATGGCGTGGAACTCAACGATGAACACTACGGAAGTCCGCAAAATGCTCAACGACAAGGATGAAAACGGCGAATACAAAATTCCCTTTCTCATCGTCTGCGATGCCTTCCAGTCCGAGATGATCGCCTTTGCCGACCTGGTATTGCCGGACACCACGTACCTGGAACGTCACGATGTGATGTCCATGCTCGACAGGCCCATTTCCGAATTCGATGGCCCGGCCGATTCTGTACGCATCCCGGTGCTGCCTCCCAAAGGTGAATGCAAACCCTTTCAGGAAGTACTCATCGAGCTGGGCTCACGCCTCGGTTTACCCGCCTTTACCCACAAAGACGGCTCGCGCAAGTTTCGTGACTACCCGGATTTTGTCACCAACTTTGAAACCGAACCTGGCTCCGGCATCGGCTTTCTCGCTGGCTGGCGCGGCAAGAGCGGTGAAAAAATCATGAGTGGCGAACCCAATCCCAAGCAATGGGAGATGTACGAAAAAAATAACTGTGTATTCCATTACACATTACCTAAATCATACCAATACATGCGTAACTGGAATCGGGGATATCTGGACTGGTCGCAATACCATCGCCTGACCCGTTACACAGACCCCATCAACATTCATATTTACAGTGAGGTGTTACAGAAATTTCGTTTGAGCGCACAAGGCAAGTATGCAGGCAAACAGCCACCGGATCATTTGCGCAAACGTATCGAAACCTACTTTGATCCGCTACCGTTTTATTACGAACCATTGGAAAGTCAACTATCGGATAAGCATAAGTATCCGCTCAACGCCATTACCCAGCGTCCCATGGCGATGTATCACAGTTGGGATTCGCAAAATGCCTGGCTGCGACAGATTCACACACATAACTATTTGCACGTAAACCCCAAAACCGCACATGCAGCAGGTATCAACGACGGCGACTGGATGTGGGTGGAATCACAGTGGGGCAAAGTGCGCTGCATGTGCCGCTTTTCCGAAGCCGTGGAACCCGGCACCGTATGGACCTGGAATGCCATTGGCAAAGCCTCGGGTGCCTGGAACCTGACCCCTGATGCCAACGAATCGCAAAAAGGCTTTTTGCTTAATCATTTGATTTCAGAGGAACTGCCTGCCCACGAGGCTGGTGAACACATTTCCAACTCTGACCCGATTACCGGCCAGGCAGGCTGGTACGACGTGCGGGTATGTATTTACAAAGCCGATGTCAACGAAACGCCCGTCAGCTCACCACAATTTGACACTATGCTACCCGTGCCCGGAGAAGCAAAACGCACATCATGGTTGAGTTATTTTGCGGGTAAAAAACCTGCCAGCCTTAACATCGGCAAGAGGAAAAAGTCATGATACAACTGACCGTAGGGTGGGCATCGCCCACCGGCAGTAACACCGAAAGTATTCTGGTGGACAATGCCCTCCCTGCGAAATGCAACCGCCACAAGGTATGGGGAATATCATGACTCAGCTCGCGTTAGTGATCGACTTAAATGTGTGCGTTGGCTGTCATGCCTGCGTCACCAGTTGCAAGCAGTGGAACACTTCAGGTGCTGCCGGTTCGTTGATGGATGACAACCCCTACGGCAAAGACCCCACCGGCACCTTCTTCAATCGCGTGCAAACCTATGAAGTCGGTGAATTCCCCAACACCGAAACAGTACATTTTCCCAAAAGCTGCCTGCATTGTGAAGAGCCGCCTTGCGTGCCAGTGTGTCCTACCGGAGCCAGTTACAAACGCAAGGAAGACGGTATTGTACTGGTGGACTACGACAAATGTATCGGCTGTAAATACTGTTCATGGGCTTGCCCTTACGGCGCACGCGAAATCGATGAAAAACAAAAAGTGATGAAAAAATGCACCCTTTGCGTAGATCGCATCTACGACGAATCACTGCCGGAAGCCGAACGTAAACCCGCCTGCGTGCTGGCCTGCCCCACCTCGGCACGCCTGTTTGGTGACGTACATGACCCGGAATCCGAAGTTTCACAAGCAATATGTGAAGGCGGTGGCTATCCATTGATGCCGGAATGGGGCACACAACCAGCCAACCACTATTTACCACGTCGCAAAACCAAAATCAGACTTCACGAAGACGAATTAACACGCGCAGACAATCCGCTCAAAAAAGATGGTCGGCTACCCAGAACCGACCCGGATGCGCCTTTCCTGGAAGATTCTGTTTCCTGGTAAAACCCCGGAGAAAATTTTATGCATCCTGCATTTTCGGTTATTTTTTTAACCACTCTTATCGGTGCCGGTCAAGGCCTGTTTCTGGCCCTGGTCACCGCCGAGGCTTTCAGCCATATAGGTGCTCTGACTGCACAGGAACACCATTTTTACAGCACTGGCAGCCTATTATCATTAAGCCTGCTGGTGGCAGGGCTGGTCGCCTCGTTTTTCCACCTGGGTCATCCTGAACGCGCCTGGCGTTCCGCCGCCATGTGGCGTACTTCATGGCTGTCACGCGAAGTCATCGCTCTGCCAGCCTTTATGAGTATCGTCTTCATCTACGGCCTGCTGCATTATCTGAACTGGAACCCAAAAGTCTTTGGTACAACAGCGCTGCCCGAAACCAGTCTGACACTGATGGTAGGCATCGTCGGTATCGTGCTGTGTTTCACACTGTTTATTTGCACTGGAATGATCTACGCCTGCCTAAAATTTTTGCAGGAATGGCACACACCACTCACCCCCATTAATTACACCTTGCTCGGCATGAGTTCCGGCTTTACCCTGGCCACCGCCTTTGCCACACAATACAGCCAGGAATTGACCAGCCTGTTTGGCACTTGGGCCATCATCTTTACTCTCGCGGCCCTGCTCACCCGCACCGCATCACTACTGCGCAATAAACGCATCAAATATCGTTCTACCCTGCGCACAGCCATTGGCGTGCATCACAACAATATCCAACAACAATCCCAAGGTTCCATGGGTGGCTCATTTAACACCCGTGAATACTTCCATGGTATGAGCGCGGCTTTTCTCAAGTCCGTTAAATGGGTTTTCCTGCTGCTGGTATTTCCGCTGCCTCTTCTACTTATCGGCATGGGCTTAAGTAATGACGCAACCGCATTGTTAGTATCAGCCTTTACCGTACAATATGTGGGGCTCATTGCCGAACGCTGGTTCTTCTTCGCACAGGCCAACCACCCTCAGAACCTGTATTACCAGACAATTTAAGAGAGTTATTACACTGGGTAACCGGGTTATACTCAACACATGTCTCAACTCATCGACCCTTATGGCCGCTCCATCGACTACATCCGTCTGTCAGTCACAGACCGTTGCGATCTGCGCTGTTTTTACTGCTTGCCCAAAGGTTTCAAAGACTTTGAAGAACCCGAGCACTGGTTAAATTTTGCTGAAATCGAACGGGTCATCCGCGCGTTTGGTGCATTGGGTACCCGCCGAGTGCGCATCACCGGTGGTGAACCACTGGTACGCAAAAACCTGCCCGCACTGGCAGCCCGCCTGCAAAACCTGCCGGGCATCGAAGACCTTTCGCTAAGCACCAATGCGGTACAACTGGCTCGCCACGCAAAAAACCTGTACTCAGGTGGAATACGCCGACTCAACATCAGCCTGGACAGTCTGGATGCAAAACGCTTTCAGGAAATCACCGGTGGCAAACTGGAAAAAGTCATCAATGGATTAATGGCCGCCAAAACCGCTGGCTTCGCGCCCATCAAAATCAACATGGTGGTAATGAAAGGCGTTAATGAAGATGACGTTGAAGCCATGGTGGATTTTTGCATTGAACATGACTTCACCCTGCGTTTCATCGAAACCATGCCCATGGGAACCACAGGATGTGATGCGGTGGATCACTACGTAAATTTGCAAACCGTGCGCACCAAACTGGAACAGCGTTTTGATCTGGTTCCCGGAGTCATGCCGGGTGGCGGACCCGCACGTTATCTGCAAGTAGCGGGCACAGACCTGCGCATCGGTTTTATTACGCCTATCTCACAACACTTTTGTGAAACCTGCAACCGGGTGCGCTTGTCGGTAGATGGCACACTCTACCTGTGCCTGGGGCAGGACAACAAATTTGAATTACGTCCATTGTTGCGCAACGGCATTTCCGATAAAGACTTACAGGAAGCGATCCAACATGCCATCACACTCAAACCTGAGCGCCATGAATTTAATGAAAAACCTTCACAAATAGTACGCTTTATGTCGGTAACAGGCGGATAACCATAACCTGAAGCACTAATCATCAGCCGCATATATACCTGTAGCGTTTGAGATTCGAGCTTTATTTTGTGATTGCAAGTAGCCTATTACCCCACTGGCCGTTAATGTAAAAGTTGTTTCAATGTCCATTCCCCCACTTTTTAAACCCTTTGCCGTCCATTTATTACAGGTGTTCATTAAAAAATAATCACCTTCTCCAGCATAAAACTGACTGTCGCCATACAACCCTTTTTCAAGTTCAATTATTTCTTTTTTTTCGTTCCTACGAAAACTGTCCGAAATATATTTTAACAGCGAGTCATATCCTTCATCACTAAGGTAAACAGGTTCAATTTCACTGTTGGCAAAAAACCCGTGTGAGTTTCCCGAAACGGCAACGACATGAACAACAGATTCTGTTGGCCAGAACATAGCGCTAAAAACCAAACCGGCTGTCATTTTCCTGGATTGATAAAACCCTTTGTCACCCCAGCCGAATTCAAGAAGATCAGCATTATCAAATCGTTTTGTTAATACAGGAATAAGATGTTGAATTTTATTTTTAGGTATTATAAATCCTGTATGCCAATCATGACTTATTACATAAATTTTATTGGTTTTTTCTGACAATGTATTTTCAACAAATTTCACTACGTACGGTTTCGTTGAACACGCCACGGTCAACAAAAGCACTAAAAACCCAAGCATTAATTTCATCATACGATGTATTTTATTATAATAAAGAGCGTTAGAACGGAGGCTACTCTCATTTTGTGGCATTTATGGATACTCCCCCAGAAAAGCATTTAATGGCATATTAAACAACATCATCACGGAAATGATACCCACGAGGTAAACGATGCCACTAACTCCCAGATAAATTGCCTGACTTTCTCCTCAATACAGGGCAAAATAGATTGTCAGCACATTACTATAAGTCTTCTGCCTATATCCATTGGGATTCAGGCATGGCAGCACATAAACAATAACAACTGAATCAATACCACGGAAGGGATTAATTCATGAAACCCTGCTTTGTTTTATTCCAATGCTTATTGCTCTCGTCGGCATTTCTTTTTCCACCTGCTTCTGCATCATCCATTCCACCTGGCAATACCCAACAAGCACCAGCCTTGCTGCTCGCCAATATTTATCAGCCCGGAATTATGTTAGAAAACTATTGGGTCAGTGAAAAACTGGATGGCGTACGGGCTTTCTGGAACGGTAAAAACTTCATTTCACGTCAAGGCAATATTTTTCATGCCCCTGAATGGTTTTTATTGCCCCTGCCCAAGACAGTATTGGATGGCGAACTTTGGATGGGCAGAGGAAAGTTTGAGCAGCTACCTGGCATGGTGAGACGACAATCACCTGATGACTCTGAGTGGAAAAATATTAAATTTATGATTTTTGATTTACCTGACAGCCTACAAATTTTTGATCGTCGGCTAAAACAACTTAAAAAAATAGTCCGCGATATTAACGTGCCGCACATACAAGCTGTTGATCAGACAAAGGTTTCAACAAATGAAGCATTAATGAGCAAGCTCGACAATATCGTCCAGCAAGGTGGTGAAGGTTTAATGTTGCACTCGGGTTTTTCACTGTATAAAAAAGGAAGATCTGAGAACCTATTAAAAGTAAAAAAATACTTTGATGCTGAAGCTATCGTCATCAAACACATTCCGGGGAAAGGAAAATATACGGGAATGCTGGGCTCAATGCTCGTCGAAGCCGCGAGTGGAAAACGTTTTAAAATTGGCTCCGGATTTTCTGATGCTGAAAGGAAAAACCCACCGGCAATCGGCTCAACGATTACCTACAAATATTTTGGTCTGACAAACAAAGGAATTCCCCGATTTGCCAGCTTCTTACGACACAGAAATTCACGTTAATCAACAAAACACCTGATTAATTTGCAAATACACCCTCGCATCCGAAGACCTCCCGGAGTTACTCAACCATTTCCGAAAAATTACATTAATAAATATTACAACGATCCGGATGATGTGCCACATAGGCATAGGCCGTATCATAAAGGCGTTCTTTGCCGCGACGACTACACTCCACGTACACCATATCCAGCGCTTCGCGGGAATCATCTGCGGCATCACCCACGCCTGGCAGACTTCGGCATACACAGCGTTTCACAAATTTCATTAATGCCTTGTTCGACATATGGCGTAATGCGCGTTCCAGTTTTTCCAGCTTCATCATGATATCTCCATGTTATTTGCTGCAATCCGTACTCTATAGACGTTATTTTCTGATATTCGGGTTCCGCTGCCAGAACATCCTTATCCACTTTTTCTATCGGCTGATCATAAAGCCTGCGTATGACAGAAATGTGAACTTCATCACAAAACAATAGACAAAGAATTTGCCGATTTGTGCTTGCGAAGTGGCAGGAATGCACTCACAATCCAGAGGAAAATGTTGATTAGTTTTATCGGGTTTTTTTACATTTCCAACAACACACTCACAGGAGAACTTAGTCATGTATCAACAAAATATATTGAGCGGCATTTTGTTAGCAGGTGCTCTGTTCGCTTCCAGCGCAGCACTGGCTTGCGAATCTATGGGGCCAGCCACTCACATGGGTCAACTCATGTCGGTAGATGCCACCAAACACACTTTCACCATTCGTGATGCAGAGTCCAGCAGCCCCATTACTTTCATCGCTACGCAAGAAATTATCACTGGCCTGAAAGGTTTTGCTGGCAGCCTGATGGTGAACTACGAAGAAAATGACGACGGTGATTTAAATGCGGTAGGTGTTACTTTCTAAGCCTTCCCAGCCAACACAACAATAAAGGCGGGGCACCTCATTGGGTGTCCCGCCTTTTTTATGCCAGAATTCCACATGAAGATAGGTAAATACCCTGATATACACCTACCGTAGCAATGGCATCCGGGCTAGACTTCTGGAACTCACCCCTCGGAACCAGCAACACACAAATTACTCTATATGCCCCGATTGCCTCCGCTTTCACACTGGTTTGCCCGGCAAACCAATCTCACCCACAAAAGTATCCTGCTTTCAGCGAGCGCGGCTCTGGTCGCCGTCGCTTTAGTGGGCCTGGTCAGCCAGCTGATCCTCACTGGCTACGATCTGCCCATCATGGTGGCCTCCATGGGTGCCGCTGCGGTGTTGTTGTTTGTCGTCCCCAGCAGCAAGCTGTCCACCCCCTGGGCCTTTGCAGGCGGCCATCTGGTATCGGCGGTAATCGGTGTCACCTGCGCCCTGTGGATACCGCATATCGCACTGGCAACTGCGGTGGCCGTGGCCGCTGCCATCCTTGCCATGCATTATTTGCGCTGCCTGCACCCACCCGGTGGAGCCGCAGCACTGATGGCGGTACTGGGTGGCGATTCCATACAATCACTGGGCTATCAATATGTGCTTACCCCGGTGTTACTCAATGTAGCAATCATGCTGGCCGTGACGCTCGTCTACTGGCGCTTGGCGGGCATTAATCAACAAAGCACAGGCCATCAGCAAACCCTGGATCACAATTGGCAGCGTAGCAACGAGGAATGGTTAGCCAGCACCGCACCTTTTGACCAGGATGATCTCAGCCGTGCTATTTCCGAAATGGGTACTTTTATCGATATCAGCCAGCAGGATTTGCACAAAATTTACGCGCGAGCCCTGCAACAGGCCCACGGCCAGGGTTTTGGTGATATGCGTTGTGCCGAGATCATGTCGCAGCCCGCCTTATCCGTGCAATACGGCACAGAACTGGAAGAAGTATGGCAGTTGTTTGAACAACACAATATTCGCGGCGTACCGGTGGTGGATAATTTTCAACACGTTATTGGCATCGTTACGGTAAGCAATTTCGTGCATCTGGCCAGCGACAGCACTGACACACCACTGCCGGAATCGCACAGCATGGCTGAGCGTCTCGCCCGATTGCGTCAACGTACGCCGGGGTTTGAATCAAGCAAAGCAGAAGTGGTGGGGCAAATCATGAACAGCCCGGCAATTACCACCCGGCAGGACGAGCGTATTGCCGACAAGATCAACCTGTTCAATCAACATCACATTCATCACTTGCCGGTGGTGGATGACAAACGCAAACTTGTGGGCATGCTAACCCGGGAAGATATTATGGCCGCACGGGCCAGCCTGAAAGACTGAGAGGAAAAGCCAGCGCTTACTACTCTGAAAATATAAGGTAACCCTTAACAAAAACCCAAACCACAGCTTTCTGATGCGGCGCACATATTTCCGCAACTTCCACAGTTTTCATCGTCCCTGATCAAGTCCACTTCACAACCATTGGCCACCTGCCCGTCACAATCACTGTACCCCTTTGAGCATTGCGTAATTGATACCTTGCCAGCATCGCAAGTACCCATGCCATGTTTCACCAACACGGAGACATTCTCATCTGCTGTACCACTGCAATTGTTATCAATACCATCACAGATTTCGATAGCACCTGGATAAATATTGGCATTGTCATCATCACAATCCAGTGCGGCAACCACACCATCACCGTCGGCATCTTTGCATTGCGGGTCATTGCTGGATGCTGTGCATAATGGCTGCGCAGGTGTGATCGCAGTCGATACACTTCCTCCCCCTGAAACCATGCCCTTGCGATCACAAAAAGCAATAACGCCCAATTCTGAGGTTTGCCCTGCCAGTACCTGAACCCCCCGGTTCTGATTCAACAAACGGTCACCTTTACGGTAGAACAGGGTGTAACTTCCTGCCCCTAAACCGTCGAACTGAAACTGTCCGCTCTCATCCGTAATGACCGTAAACATTCTTCCTGGCACATAAACCTGCATACCATCCAACCCGCCCAGACCACAATAATTAACCGTGCCACGAATCGACCCTTGCGCTTCGTCTGCGGATACCGCCGCAACGGAAGACAAAAACAACATAGCAATGCAAAACCGTTGAAAAAATGAACGCATATATTTGACCTTCCTGAGCCATTTGAAAAAGGGGCAAAATACACCGGGCTAGACACCAAACCACGACGCACTACTGCGGCTGCCGGACTATAACAAACTCGCTTGATACTGTCTTGCATCTCAACATTCAACCCGTATTTTGGCTATACTTGGTCATATTATTCAAATCGGCAAGGGGGTTCACATGACCTCGGTAACCATGGTAACTAACGATAGCGCAGCCCTTTACACCACCAAAACCAACAACCGCAATGTCAAGGAAACACAGGCTTACCCAGCCACACCAGCGGTGAAAGCACACGAAAAGGCGGCTCCTGCACCTCAACAAAACGTAAAACGAAACCAGCGCCAGAGAAGAAAACAGGAGCGTCGTCAACAACAAAAATCTGTGTTGCTTGATACACGCAGCGGTCATGATCGACGCAATATGGGCAGCACTCAAACGGTTACAAATGAAAACGAACAACCTGTCACCCACATTGATGTTTACATTTAATCGACGGCATTGAATATACCGCAAAAAGCGATTTTTCTTATTTTTTGCGTGTTGACACATACACACCTGGAATCCAGGTTTTATGGATTTTAGTGGTGGCCGCCAGATCGTCATTTGCGTCATCGACAAAACGAAAATGATTAATGCCAAAACGAACCACATCGTTATTCTTTAGCTGGCAGGCATCAATACGCTGGTCATTGACAAATGTGCCATTGGTACTGCCGCAGTCTTCAATAAAATATTCAAACATATTTGTCTGCTCAGCAACATGCCGCGCCTCAATCTGCGCATGATGTTTACTGACCAGTTCATCATGAATCGTAATGTCGTTTTCCGTACTGCGGCCTATGCGCGACACAAGACTTTCCAAGCGCAGTATCACGCCCTGCGCATTGCCCTTGAATTGTATGAGCGCCGCCATATCATTGCTCCCGTAGATCAGTCCACAAGGCTACACGTAATATCAAAAAATTTCACGCCAATACTGATTACACTAAGACCGAAGCAACGTAATCATGACAACAGGAGCACAACCCATGTCAAACCACACTTATAAACTTATTGAGCTGGTCGGCTCATCCCCCAAGAGTAGCGATGATGCCATTCACAATGCCATTGAACGCGCCGCCAAAACATTGCGTAACGTGGACTGGTTCGAGGTCACCGAAACCCGCGGCCATTTGCAAAATGGTAAGATTGCCCACTTCCAGGTCAAACTGAAAGTAGGCATTCGGCTGGATGATTGATCTTTTGCATTTCCGTTATTTATCGTCCGGCAGCGACTTTCCCTGTCCCCGGTTTTTGCCCACCGCTCACCCGCCTCTCCATAGCCACTGAATGAGTGTGGCCATAAAATAAATGGCATCAAAACCTTAAAAATATTGTCATACTGCCGAACTTCCCCACTTGACAGCAGGGGGAAACTCCAAGTATTCCTAATAAAGGGCTGCGGCCAAATTATCAAAAACACATTAACTTACTGAAAGAAAAAGAAATTATGGGAAAATCACTGGTCATCGTCGAATCACCGGCCAAGGCAAAAACGATCAACAAGTACCTGGGCAAGGATTTTATTGTGAAATCCAGCGTGGGCCATATTCGTGATTTGCCCACCAGCGGCAGCGCTGCCAACAAATCAAAAATGGATCCGAAAGCACGCGGTCAACTCGCTGCCGAGTCACGCAAGCTGCCCCCGGAAGAACGTGAAAAACGCAAACGTGAACGTGCCGCTAAAACGCTGGTGAATCGCATGGGCGTGGATCCGGAAAATAACTGGGATGCGCATTATGAAATCATGCCCGGCAAAGAAAAGGTCGTCGCAGAGTTACAAAAACTGGCAAAAAATGCTGACATTATTTATCTCGCCACTGACCGGGATCGCGAAGGAGAAGCTATTGCCTGGCACCTGACCCAGGCCATCGGAGACAAAATACCCTTCAAACGCGTAGTGTTTAACGAAATCACCCAAAATGCCATTCAGTCGGCCTTTGCCAACCCCTCCACACTGGACTTCGATCAAGTCCACGCCCAGCAAGCCCGGCGCTTTCTCGACCGTGTGGTGGGCTACATGTTATCGCCCCTGCTGTGGAAAAAACTCGCGCGCGGCCTTTCCGCCGGACGTGTGCAATCCGTCGCCACCAAACTGGTGGTGGAACGGGAGCGAGAAATTCATGCCTTCAATCCGGAAGAATACTGGGAAGTCTTTGCCGACTTGCGCACCACCAAAAGCGAAGCGCTGCGCATGCAGGTGGCCAAACAAAACGGGCATAATTTCCGCCCACCCAACAAAGGTCTCACCGATGCGGCATTGGCCATTCTGGAGCGCGCCGATTACAACGTAGTCAAACGCGAAGTACGACCCTCGTCGAGCAAACCCAAAGCGCCCTTCATTACATCCACATTGCAACAGGCCGCAAGTACACGACTGAGTTTTGGTGTGAAAAAAACCATGATGATGGCGCAACGGCTTTACGAAGCAGGTTACATCACCTACATGCGAACTGACTCCACCAACCTCAGCAATGAAGCCGTAGCAGCCGTGCGTGACTACATCGGCAACAAATACGGTAAAAAATATTTACCTGAAAAAGCCATTTCTTACAGCAGCCGTGAAGGCGCGCAAGAGGCGCATGAGGCCATTCGCCCCTCCGATGTACACACCATGATGTCTGACCTGAAAAACGTCGATAAAGACGCTGTGCGTTTGTACGAACTGATCTGGCGGCAGTTTGTCGCCTGCCAGATGCCACCTGCCAAATTTGATGTCACCACACTCAAAGTGGATGCCGCCGGGTTTGAACTGCGCGCTAAAGGCCGCGTGGTCGTGTTTGACGGTTGGACCAAAGTACAGCCACCACAACAAAAAAACAGTGATGACATACTCCTGCCCGCCGTTGCAGAAGGTGACGTGATGTCACTGGTGAAGCTCGACCCCTCACAGCATTTTACCAAACCGCCTGCGCGATACAGTGAAGCCTCACTGGTAAAAGAACTGGAAAAACGTGGTATCGGTCGCCCCTCCACCTACGCTTCCATTATCTCCACCATCCAGGATCGAGGCTATGTCACCGTACAAAACCGACGTTTTTATGCAGAAAAAATTGGCGATATCGTCACTGAACGGCTGACAGAAAACTTCAAAGACCTCATGGACTACAGCTTCACAGCCAACATGGAACAAAAACTGGATTCCATTGCTGCCGGTGAAAGCAACTGGCTAAACGTACTGGATGCATTTTACGAAGACTTTAAATCCAAACTGGAAATTGCTGACCAGGATGAAGGCGGCATGCGCGGCAACGACCCCATCACCACCGATATCCCCTGCACCAGCTGTGGTCGCCCCATGCAGATTCGCGCAGGCTCCACCGGCGTCTTTCTTGGCTGCTCCGGTTACGCACTGCCCCCCAAAGAACGCTGCAAATCCACCATGAATCTTATTCCCGGTGACGAAGCCGTCGATGTAGATACCGACGAAGAAAGCGAGGCACGCGCATTAATGCAACGTCGGCGCTGTCCGAAATGTAGCACCGCCATGGACAGTTATCTGATCGACGAACAACGTAAATTCCACATCTGTGGCAACAGCCCCGATTGCACCGGCTACGAAGTGGAAACCGGAAAATTCCGCATCAAAGGTTACGACGGGCCGCTCCTCGAATGCGACAAATGCGGAGCCAACATGCAGCTCAAAACAGGACGCTTTGGCAAATATTTTGGCTGCACCAACGAAGAATGCAAAAACACCCGCAAGCTTTTACGCAACGGAGAAGCCGCTCCACCCAAAGCTGACCCCGTACACATGAAAGAACTGCCGTGTGAAAAATCTGACGGTTATTTTGTATTACGTGATGGTGCTGCGGGGATATTTCTTGCCTCCAGCGCATTCCCGCGCTCCCGTGAAACCCGTGCGCCGCGAGTCAAAGAACTAATTCCGCATAAATCCGAGCTTGACCCCAAGCACCTGTATCTGTGTGATGCCCCGCTGGAAGATAACAAAGGCAACGACGCCATCATCCGCTTCAGCCGCAAAAACAAAGAACAATATGTGATGACCGAAATCGATGGCAAAGCCACCGGCTGGACGGCCCATTACATCGACAAAAAATGGGTAGTGAGCGAAGCGAAGAAAAAAACCGTGAAAAAGAAAGCGGCAAAAAAGAAAACCGCAAAGAAAAAGACGGTGAAATAGCACCTGACTGGCACGGGATACAAATACAGTAATGCAACGCTCTAATTACGATTTAGTTCTTGGCTCACATTTTAATTGAGGTTATCCTGCAACAGCACAATCAATCGTCGCTTTACTAGCTCCGTGTTCACATCCGATGATCTGAAAAGAGCTAAACCAAAATATTTTTGGTTTAGCTGGCTATTGCCTATTGACAAGGGGAAATCATATCAACGCCTTGCTCAGCGGAGCGTTTTTTGCGTAGCATCCCCTGCAGCTACTTGTTGAACGAAGCCGCTGCGCGGCAGAAAGCCAAGCCCTCAACCTATGAATTAAAAGATAATTCCTCCTGTACCGAAAAATAGGGGCCAGTTCTCGTATTGTAACAATTGATAATAATGTTTATACGAGAACCCTATTTCCCTTTGAATCTTGAGGGGTTTAACGGGCGTCCACCTCAAAGAGTAAGTTAAGCTTGACATTCGACCGAATGTAAATACAATGTATTTATGATTAAATTCGAATGGGATGCGTCCAAAGCAACATCAAACAAAAGAAAGCACGGAGTATCCTTTGAGGAGGCGCAATCCGTATTCTACGATGACTTCGCCATCCAGTTCTTTGATGATGAAAATTCAGAGCTAGAAGACAGGTTTCTTATACTAGGTCACAGCAATCAATCAAGGATATTACTTATCTGCCACTGTGAAAAAGAATCAGGCAATCTCATTCGAATCATATCAGCACGTAAAGCAACAGCGAAAGAGCGAAAGCTCTATAAAGGTGAGCCATCATGAAAAAAGAATATGATTTATCTAAGATGAAATCACGTAAAAATCCCTATGCATCAAAGCTAAAAAAGCCAGTAACAATGAGGCTCGGCGAGGATGTAATCAATTACTTCAAGGGCATGGCTGAAGATTCAGGTGTGCCTTATCAAAGTTTAATTAATTTGTATCTTCGTGACTGCATATCGCAGCATCGTAAAGTTGATATTTCGTGGCATCAAAAGCCCTAACAAACAAGGATAAGTCGCGCGGCTGAGCCGTGACTTTATCATCTGGTTGAACAAGTCCGCCCCGTTGTTTGTACTTATCTATAGCAGATATCGAGTTTTCGATTTTTAAGAATGGTGCCATCCTCGCGGATGGCACTGAATCTTAAGCAAGCGTATCCCTCGCCCTGGTCAGGCGATTTTTTAAACGGGTTTATTCAATCATTTTTCAGTTTCTCCTTTGTTAATGCGTGGCAGTGAAAGATGCTTTATTGCGTTAACCCGCTCGCCAGACTGGGGGAATAAACGCAATGATTACCATCGGTTTCCGCAGTGATTACACACAAGTGCAGGCCTTTTTACTTTTATTAAGGTGGGCAAAAACACCTTCAGCAATAGTTGTATACGCCGTAACGTGATTTTGGCATTGCCGTGTAAAAAACTGTAGTCTCTGACGCGTCGGAAACCTTTCGGTAAGGCGTGCTGGAAAACCAGCCAGATAAAATATTCGCCTTTAATGCAGCGCGTCTTCCAATCTCCAGTTTGACTTTCACGATAGCGAAACGTGACGTTTGTGCCATCATCGGAAATAATATTTTTCTCGGAAATGACGCCACGATATAAATAACGGGAAAGGTATTTGATGGCCGGTAATCCGTGCCCAACATGCTGGCAATCAACCACCCATTTTTTGGGAACAGCATCCGGCAATGTCAATTTTAACTGGCGTAATGCTTCTAGAAACTTGCCGCGAAAGACCGTGGCGCGATTGAATTCATTAAAGAGATATTGACCTTTAAGCGTACGCCATTGCTGACGTTGTTTATTGAAACACCCTCCAGGTACAATAATATGCACATGCGGATGATACTCTAACCGGCGACTGTGCGTATGCAGCACCGCCGTCATTGCAACTTCTGACTCAAGCTTTTTA
The DNA here is from genome assembly GCA_021648485.1 of Gammaproteobacteria bacterium. Classification (GTDB taxonomy): domain Bacteria; phylum Pseudomonadota; class Gammaproteobacteria; order SZUA-152; family SZUA-152; genus SZUA-152. The sequence goes on along the minus strand of JAKISS010000003.1, from coordinate 2,380 downwards.
TCATTAATACCAAACTGACCTGGTCAGTTAATGATGTGTACAATTTTGTATTGCATAGTTTGTATAAATGGCTGAACAGGCGAAGCCAGAAACGAAGTTTTAACTGGCGAGGTTTTAAAGAGATGTTAAGGTATTTTCAGCTAGAACCGTTGCGGGTATCAAAACGCTTCGTGATGGTAGACTGGTATTGAGGGTTCGTGAATTACACGAGCAAGGATATAATTGAAGAGCCGGATGCGGTAATTCCGCACGTCCGGATCTGTGTGGGGGCGGTCAGGTAACTGACCGTTCTACCATGACGCTTTTTTGGTAGCAATGCCCGTTTTTGGCGAAAAATCAGTCTGTTGTTGGTTATTTACAAATAAGCATGATACCTACTCGTGTCTTTACTATTGATAAATAGTAAAGAATGATCTATCTTTGACATATTACTCAGAGCAAAGAGGTGTGATATGCCAAAGGTTAGCGCAAAACGACAAATAACATTGCCTATCGAGCAGTGTGAGGCTTTAGGAATTGAGCCTGGTGATGAGGTTGAAAGCTTCGTAGCGGATAACAAAATTACTATTGTTAAGAAGTTAAAGGGAGCGGCTAAGGGGCTTCTCAAACAAGTTCGAGGCGATTCATCTATGACAGATGAAGAATCACTGCAAAGCGCCTTGAAATGATAGCAATAGATACCAATGTGTTGTTACGTTATCTCTTGGAGGATGATGCAGCTCAGTCATCAAAAGCAAACCATTTGATTGCTAATAAAGGAAAAGTGCTAATTACGGATGTGGTGCTGGTGGAGACTATATGGACTCTTAGAGGTAAAAAGTATCAACTCAATAAGTCTGAACTGGTAAGTGTTATCCAGGCGCTATTTCAAGAACCAAATATTCGCTTTGAAAATGGGCAAGTAGTATGGTTAGCATTAAATGACTACAGGAATGCTAAGCTAGTTAAAGGTAAAGAGGCAGACTTTGCGGATGCTCTGATTGTGAATAAAGCTCGATATATTGCTAATACCCAAGGTCATAGTTTTGACGGATCATATACTTTTGATCGTGCGGCACAGAAACTCGCTGGTGCAAAAGCCCCTTGAGGAAAATTTACTTGAAAAGGGGTCGAGTGTAATATTGACTCTTTGCGTTGTGAAGCTTACCCTTGGTTATACCTACTGCAAACTGGTCGGTTGTGGTTGAGGTTTTTTCGTATAAAGAAAGGAGTGTAGGGTGGATGTGTGACCAGTTGAAGATGAGAGCCACGAAGAGGTGAGGCTAAAAGATGAGTGCGCTAAGTGATTACGTAACATTAAATTCAAAACCTGAGCAGCGCACACTTGATGAGCAGTGGATGGCGCAAGCGATGCAGCTTGCCAGCCGTGCAGAAGCGGAGGGTGAGGTGCCTATTGGGGCGCTGGCTGTTTGTGAGGGTGAGGTGATTGGGCGTGGTTGGAATCGCTCGATCTCCACTCACGACCCTTCTGCGCATGCTGAGATTATGGCGCTGCGTGAAGCGGGTCAGGCTATTGAAAATTATCGCCTTTGCGATGTAACGCTCTATGTCACCCTTGAGCCTTGTGCGATGTGTGCTGGCGCAATGTTGCATGGGCGCATTGCTCGTCTGGTGGTTGGTGCATCTGACCCCAAAACAGGAGCGGCTGGTTCGGTTTTGAATGTGCTTGAGGGTAGGCACACTTTTCACCAAGTAGCGGTGGAGAAGGGTGTGCTTGCGGAGAGGTGTGCTGAGCAGCTGCGTCAGTTTTTTAGAGATCGTCGTGCGGCTTCAAAATCAAAGTTGAAGTGAGTCTGCCGTATCAGCTTTTGGTTGGAGTAAATGTGGCCTCAAAATCGGCTACTTTGAAGCCGATGGTTACTCGGCCCCGGTACTCGATGACAGGTCGCTTGATCAGTGTCGGATTTTCCAATAAGAGAGCCGCGACATTATCGCCAGATAAGCTGTTTTTAATTTCATCACTTAGATTGCGCCAGGTGGTGGAGCGTTTATTCACCATAACCTGCCAGCCAATTGCATCGATCCAACGCCGAACCATCTGCTCATCAAGGCCATCGCTGCGAATATCGTGAAAGGTGTGCTCCACTTCGTGCTGGGCGAGCCAGTTAAGGGCTTTTTTGACGGTATCGCACTGTTTAATTCCAAAGAGTACCAGCATGGTTTTTAGAACCTGTGTGGATTGAATAAGGTGATGACAAGCAAGACGTTATGATAACCTGAATTGAGGGGTTTGCGATAAAAAATAGGGGGTAGACCATGCTTATTACACCCTGTTTTTATATTTTGAGTCTATTCCTCACGCTTGTGGAGTGACCCGCTTCTAGTTGTGGGTGCAAAGCTCTTACAGTAAAAAATATTAGTTGTTCCTAGTGGTTTGGCG
>JAKISS010000063.1 GCA_021648485.1 Gammaproteobacteria bacterium | reverse complement strand
TGTTTGGTCAGCAACGCCTCTTCTCTGGACTGCGTTACACACTGGCGGGTGAACTGTATCTCTATCGCCAAACCAATAGCATCAATAATGCGGCCTATTTTAATCCTTCAAAACAAAGCTCTGTTGAGCTGAGTTTTAATAATGAATGGCTGACATCCATGCATTATGAAAAATCAATGCGGCAACGCCTCAAGATCGGCATTGGCTCAAGCAACCAACAAAGCTTTGATACAAAATCAACCTGGATGGTGAGCTATGAACACCACTGGAGCTTTAGCCAACAGTTAAGCCTGGCTTATGGCATCAGTCGCTCCCGACCTGTTTATGATGGTGTGAAAGAATCTTTCACCCGCGGTTTTATGAATTTATATGTAAGGTTCTGATCATGAATTTTTCCAAGAAAATAAAAACATATTTTCCCTGCCAAAAACTAAACCCGTTATGGGTTGCACTGTTGTTGTTGGCAATAACGGCCCCCGTACAGGCAGAGCTTATTGTGCTTTCCTACCATGAAGCCGATCACAAGCTTGATAACCATTCAGATTTTGATGCGATGACATTGAAAACCTCTGAGCTGGCAGCACAATTCTCCTGGCTCAAAGAACAGGGTTATGTCTCAATCAGCATTGACGATTTACTGGCAGCTCAAAAAGGAACACGCGCATTACCGGGAAAAGCCGTGCTACTCAGCTTCGACGATGGCTATCAGGGAATGTATACACAAGTTTATCCATTGCTGCGTGCTTTTGACTATCAGGCTATCATTGCATTGGTCGGAAGCTGGATGGAAACACCTAACGGTAAAAAAGTGACATATGGCTCCAAGTCTGTCGCACGAGAAAATTTCTTAACCTGGGCACAAATTCGGGAAATGGTAAAGTCTGGACGTGTAGAAGTTGCTTCACACAGCTATGACCTTCATCACGGCATCCTTGCCAACCCCCAAGGCAACGTACAACCTGCTGCTACCAGTCAGCTCTATAACGCTAATGCCAGCCAATACGAAAATGAAAAACAATATCGTCAACGTATTTATAATGATCTGAAACGTAACTCAGACCTTATTGCCCGAAAAACAGGAAAAAAACCACGCGTACTTGTATGGCCTTACGGTGCTCACAACCGCATCACCGTAGATATTGCCCAAAAACTTGGCATGCCGGTTACCTTGAGTCTTGAAGAAGGAAAGGTGGACCTCCAAAACCCCGGCAGCATAAACCGCCTGTTGATTGGTCATGGCATTACACTAGCTGACTTTGTCTGGCAAATAACCAATCACTACAAACCTAAAAAAGAGCTTGTACGTGCAGTAAGCCTGGACCTTGATAAGGTCTATGACCCGGATCCTGAACAACAAGAAAACAATCTTGGCGAGTTTCTTGAGCAAATCAAAAAACGCCGCATTAATACCGTTTATTTACAGGCTTTCTCTGACCCTGGTGGCGATGGTAATGCAGATGCCGTGTATTTCCCTAACCAGCATTTTCCGGTACGTACAGACTTATTCAATCGTGCAGCCTGGCAGCTGCGTACACGTACAGCAGTTAAAATCTATGCCTGGATACCCCCTGAAGCCTTCAGTTCAGAAACGGTAACCCTGTTGGGTGATCTCTATGAAGACCTCGCCAGATATTCGCATATAGATGGCTTGGCTTTTTATCATGCTGCTGGTTTGAGTGATGATGAACACGAGCTGGTCGAGCGAGCCCGCCTCTACCGTCCCGTGCTAAAAGTGACACATAAAAAACCAGAAGTCCCATCCATGAGCGCCCTGGAGAAAAACTGATCATGGAAAACTGGCTCTCAATTTACCTGAGTTCGGCACTTAACCTAGCCTACTATTACCCGTTGATTATGGCTTATGTCTGGATGGTAGGTGGCATATTTTATTATAACAAATGGGAGCGCGGACGACCGGTTGGGGGGCATGCGATTACATTACCGGATTATCCACCCGTCAGCATATTGATACCTTGTCATAATGAAAGTGCCAATTTGCGTGAAACCATCTCGGTACTGCATAACCAGAATTATCCTGATTTTGAAATTATTGCCATCAATGATGGAAGCACTGACAACACGGGTGAAATTCTAAATGAATTATGTCAGGCGTCTTCACGCTTGCGTGTTGTACACCTGAAGGAAAACCAAGGCAAAGCCATGGCACTGAATGTCGGCGCAATGATGTCTGCTAACGAGTTCCTGGTTTGTATTGACGGTGATGCATTGTTAGATGCCAATGCAACAAGCTGGATCATGCAGCACTTTATTCGTGGTCCGCATGTAGGTGCTGTGACGGGAAATCCACGGGTACGCACTCGCTCCACACTGCTGGGCAAAATACAGGTCGGTGAATTCTCATCGATTGTCGGTCTTATTAAACGCGCACAGCGTATCTATGGCCGAATATTCAGCATATCCGGTGTTGTTTCCGGGTTCCGAAAATCCGCTTTGCAGGATGCCGGATATTGGAGTGTGGATGCGATCACCGAAGATATTGACATTAGCTGGAAGTTACAATTAAAAGGTTGGGACATTCGTTTTGAACCCAATGCCCTGTGCTGGATTTTAATGCCGGAGACATTTAAAGGCCTGTGGCAACAGCGACTTCGCTGGGCTCGAGGAGGCGTTGAGGTCTTTACTCGTTATTTTTCGCAAATCATACACCCGCGCCAACGCCGCTTATGGTTATTGCTGGCTGAATATTTCATCAGCATATTATGGACCTATGCCGTTATCTCTTTGATCCTGCTATGGCCTCTGATGCAACTTATTCCTTCTATGGAAAATACCGCAACCTTTTCTCTCCTGCCTGGGCCGGCAGGCTTGTTACTGGCAATGACTTGTCTGATTCAGTTTGCTGTCAGTTTTTATATCGATGGTCGTTATGAAAAAGGCCTGGGGAAAATTTATTACTGGATGGTCTGGTACCCCCTGGTTTATTGGTTAATCAACTTAATGACGCTCGCCGTCGCCGTGCCGGTCACATTACTACAAACCCGTAAAAAACGTGCTATATGGACGAGCCCTGACAGAGGAATACAACCATGAACACACTTATCATTCAAAGCCCCCACAATCAGGGTACACTGCGTAAATATACACAAAGCTCAATGACTATGATGCTATGGGCGTTATGGGTTTATTTGTTATTACCTGTACTGGCACCCGTATTGGTATACATTGGCAACGACATTCAAACCATCAGTCAAATTGAACATTCACTGAGTATCAAACAATTTATTGCCATATTTCCTTTTATTGCCTTGGTGATTCTGGGCAATTGGCTATGGAGTAAATACAATACATTACTGTATCTTCGCCATCATGAAAAAACCCAGGAAACCAGTATTCATCAATATACATCATTAAATTATTTTGATGTCTCAGCCAAAGAGCTGGCCTGCTGGCAACAACTCAAACAGATGACAGTCAAGCTAACCGAGCAAGGTAATGTCTCTTGTGTAAAAGAACATAAATTATTGGAAAAAAGCTATTGATCGTCTGTTGTGAATGCAGAAAAAACAGGGACGTTATGTATGCATCCCTACCTGACCAATGGTTTTAAAGCGGATACAATCAATGCGGATCCGGAAAAGTGACTTTAATATCAAGCCCTGTGTTATCAAGTCCCTGTCCCAGTGCAATCTTTGCCCGGTGTAATTCAGCAATTCGTGACACAATTGACAATCCAAGCCCGCTACCCGGAATATCCGGATGCTCACCCCGCTTGAATCGGTCAAAAACCTGCGCCTGTAACGACTCAGGAATGCCTGGACCCGAATCTTTTACACTGATCACCGCACCTTCCTGTTCAGTCATGACACTGACAATAATACGTCCTTTATCGGGAGTGTAACGAATCGCATTACTGACCAGGTTAACAATCAAAATTCGTATTAATTCTTCATTACCAAACATGCGCAGATCAGGGTCACCTTGCAAACTTATGTCAATATGCTTTGTCAGTGCTGAATTAATTTTTTCACTAATAACTGCCGCACACAATTGTTTCAGACCAAAATCGGCTTTTGGTATATGCTGACTCTCATCCACACGCGCCAGAATCAATAATTGATTAACCAGCTTGGTAGAGCGCTCAACACCGGCAATCACCTGCATTATCGCCTGCTGGCGCTCTTCTCTTTCTATTGATCGTATGGCCACTTGTGCCTGGGTTTTTATACCCGCCAATGGTGTGCGCAGTTCATGCGCTGCATCAGCAGTAAAACGACGCTCTTTCTCAAAAGCCTGGTGTAACCGATCAAAAAGCGAATTTAGTGCGCTAATAATTGGCTGGGTTTCTATGGGTACACCTTTAAAGGTAATCCGATCCAGCTGATATATTGAACGCCCGGATATAGTGTCAGCCAACCTGACCAGGGGACGCAACCCCCGGCCAATACTGACCCAAAGCAAAAGCGCAATAAAAGGTAATGCGGCTAATATAACAACGACGATGCCATGATTAATATAAGCAACCATTTCTGCGCGGACATCATGACGCTGGGCCGTTTGAATCAGCATATTTGTTTTTGGATCACGAAGGTTGTAGGTGTACCATACCTTGCCATCCACCTCTATTTTTTCAAACCCCGTCAGCTGCTCATTGACAGGCAACATTGAGGATGAAGGTGAACGTGTCATCAATGTGCCATCACCATGATAAATAACAAATGATATTTTAGCTTCGTACCTGTGGACCAGTGGCAGAAAGTCATCCGTATCGATTTGTAATTGATGGGACTCCTCCAGTTCATGCCTGACCAGAGAAGCCAGCAGCTTGGCATTTTGTGCCAGCTGGGCATCATAGACTTCTTCAATTTCGTGTTGAATACTGTAATAAATAAAGAAACTGATCGCCACCCAGGCAAGACATACCGCACTCAGCACCAATAACAATAAATTCCGGCGTATTGAGCGGGGTCTCATCAATCTGCTTTTGGAATCATGTAACCCACACCACGAATCGTCATAATGAGATCCTTGCCCAGTTTTTTGCGCAGGTGGTGAATATGCACTTCGGTTGCATTGCTTTCCAGCGCATCATCCCAGCCGAACAGGCTTTCTTCAATGCGCTCTCTCGACAATACCCGGCCAGTATTCTCCAGTAACGTTTGCAAAATTTTAAATTCCCGGCCCGACAAAATAATATCTTTACCTTCCTTGCTAAGACTGTGGGAAACAGGGTCCAGTACAATATTCCGATAATTAATCAGTGATGATGATCGCCCATTGTGCCGACGGCTCAACGCCCTGATCCGGGCGCATAATTCATCAAGATCAAAAGGTTTCACCAGATAATCATCCGCACCACAATCAAGACCTTTCACCCGGTCTTCAACCGTATCGCGTGCGGTCAAAATTAACACGGGAACATCATTGCCAGCCGTGCGGATTTTTTTCAACACACTGATGCCGTCCATGCGCGGCAAACCCAGGTCAAGTACCACCATGTCAAAATTTTCTACTTCCAGGCTGTGTAACGCAGCCTGGCCATCCTGTAGCCAATCCGCAGCATAACCGGCCTGTTGCAGACCAGTACGAATGCCATCACCCAATTGCGGATCATCTTCAACCAATAATATGCGCATAACCTGCTGTCTTTCTGTTATTTCCACCAAATTCCGTTTCCATACCGAGAAGTAATCACACCACCACAGATTTCCCTACCTGTTTTTTTGGATGTCCACATCATAAAAAAACCAGTGGTTTTACTTTATCACTTTCAAGAGATCATGCCATGGTTTTTTCGATTGACTGCACCTTATGAACAATCACCCTTCTCTCCGGTTAACGATAAGCCCAGCTGGTACAACGGCTTTTTTTTGCCTCCGGTAATTTTCGCGGCCAGCGCACTGGCCTGGCTCAGCGGCAGTTCATCAAGCAATATTTTGAGAATGCGATGCGCCTCGCCGTCCGGTGCATCGTCTTCTGTAGCATTGACGCCAGCCACCAACAACACCATTTCCCCTTTTTGTTGATCCGGGTCGTCACTGGCCCATTCGCGTAACGCTGCCACAGCATCACCTCTGATGGTTTCAAAGGTTTTGGTCAGTTCCCGAGCCAGTACCACATGACGGTCTGCACCAAACACGGTAACCATGTCGGCAAGTGTGTCCAGCAATCGGTGCGGGGCTTCGTAAAAAATCAGCGTGCGGGTTTCTGCACCCATTGCTTCCAGGCGTTTTTTGCGTGCTGTGCTTTTTGATGGCAAAAAACCTTCAAAGACAAAACGGTCTGATGGCAGCCCGGCAGCCGACAAGGCGGCAATCATCGCGCTGGCTCCAGGAATCGGCACGACCTTGATACCCGCCTCACGGGCCAGACGCACCAGATGAAAGCCGGGGTCGCTGATCAGCGGGGTGCCTGCATCAGAAATCAGTGCTACGCTTTTGCCTTGCGCCAGGCGCGCCACTACGTCCGGTGCCCGGTCACGCTCGTTGTGATCGTGCAAAGCAAAGGTTTTGCTGGTAATTTGATATTGCTGTAACAGGCGTCCGCTGTGCCGGGTATCTTCTGCGGCAATAAGATCCACCCCGGCCAACACTGCCAGCGCACGCTGGCTGATGTCTGCCAGATTGCCGATAGGCGTAGCTACTACGTATAAAACACCCGCTTCCACTAACTCGTTCATTGACACTGCCTCACCTCATCCACATACTTTCCAGTTCATGCGGAATCTAACACAAAGTTTCAGGCGTCAGCGCCAACTCTTCCTGCTCAGTCTACTGCCTTTGCTGCTGGTGGCCTGCGTCAGCGCGCCACCGGTTCAGCAGGAACAGCCGGGGGACATGGTTCCTGACACTGCGGCACTGGAGCAAATGGCCACCGATGGCCGTTTCCTTGATGCGGCGCTGGCCTATTCCAGGCTTGCGGCTGATACTCCCTCGCCACAACGTGAGCACTATACGCTGCGTACCGCCGAGCTGTTGATGCTGGGTAATTATGTGCCGCAGGCCCATCAGATGCTCGATGAAATTGACGCAGCCATACTCTCAACCGATTTGCAGATTCGTCACGCCCTGCTTACCGCCAGTATTTCCCTGGCTCGACAATTGCCGGACATGGCCCTGAATGCTCTGGATCAGGCAGAAAATCTGTTGACGACGATGGACAACACCAACCTGCAAGACACGCGACGTTTGCATCAACTGCGCGCCACCACCTTTGCGCAGTTGGGCAATCATCTGGAATCTGCTCGTGAACGGGTATTGCTGGAGCCGCTGCTCGATGACCCGGAGGCCGTGCTCGCCAATCAGGAGGCTATTCTCAACGCCCTGCAAAACCTCTCCCCCGATACTTTGCAAACCCTGCAAACCGCTGGACCACCGGATGTACTCAGCGGCTGGCTGGAATTGGTGCTGCTCGGCAGCAAAATGGCAGACAACCCGCAGGGCGGTATCGATATGGTCACCTGGCGTGAACGTTATCCTGCCCACCCGGCACAAGATGACATTATCGTGGCAGTGCTGCTGGCGCGCCCCCGGGTGTTGCCTCTGCCGAAAAAAATCGCGCTGATCCTGCCGCTGAATAATCGTTTCGCCAAGGCTGCCAGTGCAGTGCGTGATGGTTTTCTTGCCGCTTATTATGCGCAAACTGACAACACATCTGTGAATTCACCCGGTTTGGAAAACAGTAACAACCCGGCTGACAACATCGATAATATGGCTGCGTTTGATACGCCAGCCAGTGTGGTACCCAGTATCGCCATTTACGATGCGGGCGACGACCCGACATTTATTGATCTGATTTATGAGCAGGCTATTGATGACGGTGCCGAATTTGTGGTGGGTCCGCTCAACAAGGATGCCGTCAATCGGTTGGCTGCACATGATAAATTGCCCGTGCCGGTGCTGGCGCTTAATTACAGCGAACAACACGGTGAAAACGCGGCAAAGGGTTTGCCCGACAATCTGTTCCAGCTCAGTCTGTCACCGGAACAGGAGGCTCAGCAAATCGCTGAACGTGCCTGGCTGGACGGTTACAGTCGTGCGGCGATCATCACACCTTCGTCCACCTGGGGAACCCGAGTGGCCAAAGCATTTAGCGAGCGCTGGTTGCAGTTTGGTGGTCATGTGGTGGAAAAACAGACTTACGATGCCAAAAAGAGTGATTATTCACTCCCCATTCGTCGTCTGCTTAACGTCGATGAAAGCGAGCAGCGTCACAAAACCCTGCGCCGGGTGCTGGGCAAAAGAACAGAATTTATCCCACGTCGCCGGCAAGATATCGACTTTATTTTCATGGCTGCCGGTTCACGACAGGCACGGCTGATTCGTCCACAGTTGCGTTTTCACCACGCACCCAAAGTACCGGTGTACGCCACATCGCACAGTTACAGTGGCAGTATCAATGCTGGTATGGACAGAGATATGGACGGTGTCACATTCGCCGACATGCCATGGACGCTGCACACCGAGCAGGCCACCCATGCTCTCAAGGCCGACATCGAGGCCATCTGGCCCAACGCCAGCAAGCGTTATTCACGCCTTTTTGCATTGGGCGTGGATGCTTATAGGGTGATTGGTGAACTCAATACCCTGCGGCGCAACCGCTCGGCATTTTATCCCGGGGAAACCGGTGACTTGTATCTGGACGTAGCCAATCGCCTGCAACGACGGTTATTATGGGCAAAGTTTGAGCGAGGCATACCGCAGTTGCTCAACGAATATTCAGACACGCCGTCAGATCCATAAACTCAGACCCCTGTGATGTTCAGTAAACGCCGCCAAAATGACACCCGTGCCGCAACGGGCAAACAAGCTGAAGCTCACGCCTGCAAATATTTGCAGGCTCGGGGGCTGACACTGGTGGAACGCAACTACCTGTGCAAGCGTGGCGAAATCGATTTAATCATGCAGGACAAGCACTCCACAGTTTTCGTGGAAGTACGTTATCGGCGTAATGACCGTTTTGGCAGCAGCGCGGAAAGCGTTGACTGGCGTAAACAGGCAAAATTGCTGGCAACTGCCGAGCACTATTTACAGCAACATCCCAAGGTGGCACAAAGCGCCTGTCGTTTTGACGTGGTGGCGCTCACCACAGAAAACGGGCAACAGGCCATTGACTGGATTATCGATGCCTTTCAGGCATGACGACTTACATTAACAACCGACACAAGACGAGAACACCATGAAACCCGATAAACTGTTACTCATTTTATTTGCCATTGTTGCCTTCACGTTGAGCACCGGTTGCGTTGCCCCGGTACTGGTGGCGGGCGCTGCTGGTGGTGCCACCGTTGCGCACGACAAACGCAGCAATCAGGCCATGATTGATGACCAGTTGATCGAAACCAAAGCCAAAGATGCTATTTACGCCGATGCCAAAATGGCCAAACGTGTACATATCAACATCACCAGTTTCAATCGTGTGGTGCTGCTAACTGGCGAGGCGCTATCCCGAACAACACGCGACAAGGTAGTGGATATCGTGCGCCACCTCGACAAGGTACGCCGTGTACACAATGAAATTCGAGTTGCCGACCTCACCGGGCTTTCTTCGCGCACCAACGACACCTGGATTACCTCAAAAATAAAAACCCAAATGCTCGCCACCAAGGGTTTTGACTCCACGCGCGTCAAAGTGGTAACCGAAGACGGCAGCGTATTCCTTATGGGTCTGGTGACAAAAGAAATCGGCAATCAGGCTGCGGCTATCGCCCGAAAGATTTCCGGTGTGAAGCGTGTGGTGAAGGTGTTTGAATATCAGTAACCCTCTGTAATGGAGATCCCTGCTGATGTCACCCGGGCGCTGATTCAATTGTTGGGCGCAGACCGAGTACTCACTGCGGCCAGCGAGCGGCTGGCCTATGGTTATGACAACAGTCGCGAACAGGCGCTGCCCGGGCTGGTGGTATTCCCTCGCAGTCACGACGAAATAGCCGCCATTGTGCAGCGCTGTTGTCACGACAAAATTCCGCTGGTCACTCGAGGTCGTGGCACTGGCACCACGGGGGCAACCGTGCCCGTGCGTGGTGGCATCGTACTTTCCACCGAACGCATGGCGCGCATTCTGGAAATCTCACCCGACGACCGGCTGATGGTGGTGGAGCCCGGCGTAACCAATCAAGCTGTGCAGGAAGCCGCAGCGGCACAGGGGTTTTTCTGGCCACCCGACCCCACCAGTGCGGCAGTCTGCACCGTCGGCGGCAATCTCGCCTACAATTCCGCAGGGCCACGAGCAGTAAAATACGGCACACCACGAGAAAATACCCTGGGACTGCGTGCAGTATCCGGAACCGGAGAAGAAATCCGTACCGGCACACGCACCACTAAAGGCGTGGTGGGCTATGACCTCACGCGCCTGTTAATTGGCTCCGAGGGCACCCTGGCGATTATCACCGAAGCCACACTCAAGCTCACCCCCCTGCCCGAAACCAAACGCACTTTGCAAGCAATCTACGCTGATATTGCTTCGGCAACGCAGGCGGTATCATGCATCATGGCGCAACCAGTGGTGCCCTGTGCGCTGGAATTCATCGACGGTGCGGCCATTGAAATGGTGCGTGAAATATCCACAGCAGAGTTGCCCGAAAAGGCCGGTGCATTGCTGATGATTGAGGTGGACGGCCCGGCATCAGCCATGGCTGAAATGGTGGATGCGGTGAGTCAGGCCGCCACAAACAAGGGGCTGCTAAGCCTGAAAACCGCCAACACTGCGGAAGAGATTCAAGCCCTATGGGCCACACGCAAGGCACTGTCACCGGCACTGCGCAACGTGGCACCGAAAAAAATTAACGAAGACGTGGTGGTGCCTGTTTCAAAAATTCCGGCATTACTGAACGGGCTGGAAACGCTGGCCCAGCAACATGACGTGACCATTGTTAATTTTGGTCATGCCGGTAATGGGAATATTCATGTAAACCTGCTGGTGAACCCTGATGATCCCCGTCAACTGGCCAGTGCCGAAGCCTGCCTTGATGCTGTCTTTTCACTGGTGCTGGGGCTGGGTGGCACGCTTTCCGGGGAGCATGGCATTGGCCTGGTCAAACGGGAATTTGTTGCCCGTGAAATTACACCCTCGACTCTGCACCTGATGCGGAACATTAAGCAGGTTTTTGACCCCCAAAACATTCTTAATCCCGAAAAAGTTTTCCCGCACAAACCCATGCCCGAACAACCGGCATAACTCACTAAAAAATTAAAGTTTTCCCGGCTTTACACCGCTAAGTTTGTAGCACTCAACAGACATCCGTTGCCCGCGTGAAAAACGATATCTGCTGGCTCATGGCTTAATAAAAATCACAACTCAAACTCGCCGCTAAAAAATAAATAAGCAAACCCGGCTTTAACCGATATTTTTAACAACACGTTGGTATTTACTTCAAAAAAACACAATGGCCATCAAACGAAATCTTCATAATATTGATATTGCCATACGCACACTCATTGGCATCACACTGATTTATTTTGGCTTTGTCGATACAAGCTACATTAGCAATGAGATGGCACGCTGGTTATTGGGTGTTTTTGGTATCGTTAATCTTCTTGCCGCCGCACTACGCTCCTGTCCGATCTATGCCCTTGCGGGCATCAACACTTATCAAAAATAATTGTTATTCTGAACACTTCGACAAATGTCACTACGACTTAAACTGATATTGTCGTTCATTACTATCAGCCTGATGGTTGTCAGTATTTTCAGTGTTGTCGCCTACATCAGTGCTCGCGAATACACCCAACATGTTGAGCAAGTACGCTTACATAAAAGCAATGAACATCTGTTTGCAATGCTGGATACATCACTGCCTTTACTGGCCCAGCTCCAGAACATCGTGCCACATCACGAAAACCGTGATAATGTTTTCAGCATCATTGATATTTCGCAGAAAAAAATACTGCCGGGTGGAGGATCCAACCTTGGCACGCATTTATTATCAGATCTGTTAATTCAATCCAGCGACAAAACACAACAAGGCAGTTTTACTATTGGCAAACAGGAATATCTATGGTCCGCAGATCCGATACCTGACAGCCAGTACATTATCGCCAACACTTATCTTCGGGACAGCAGCGATATATCAACTTTTTTCAGTTATGTCGGCACTCCACTCAGTACAACATTGTTTATCAGCATCTGGATTTCTGTCTGGGCTGCACTCTTGCTCGCCAGATTGTTCCGGCAAATCAGTGAAAAAAATACACTACTGGAATACCAGGCCAGCCATGACCTGCTGACCAGGTTACCCAACCGGGGAGCTATTGGACGCAGTGTCCAACAGGAAATAGAATCTGCCAAAGCCCACAACAAAGAGTTAGTTTTCTGTCTGGTTGATATTGATGCACTTAAGGAAATCAATGACAGCCTCGGACACAAAAGTGGTGATATTTTATTAGACCAGGTAACCCAACGCCTGAAACACACATTACAGAACTCAGGACACATCGGCCGATTTGGTGGAAACAAATTTTCGGTCATGATAAAACGCGGTGAAACTGACAATGCAAAAAATATTTGCCGAAAATTACTGGAAAGCGTTGAACCCATCTATGAAATTAATGGCCACAGCCTTTATATACACGCTACTCTGGGCATCGCTATTTTTCCGGAACATGCAAATAATGCACAAGAACTGATTCAAAAAACAGAAACCGCCTTGCACGCTGCAAAAAAACTGGCTATCGACTTCAGTGTCTATGATGTCAGCCAGGACAACAACAGTGCCGAACGCCTGCGACTAACACATGACTTGCGCAATGCCATACACAACGAAGAATTGCAATTACATTATCAACCTCAGTTTGACGTACGTCGCCATGAAATTGGCAGCGTTGAAGCACTGGCCCGTTGGATACATCCACAACAAGGATTCATCCCACCCGATACGTTTATTGAAATTGCTGAACAAACCGGCCTGATTCAATCCCTGACAGACTGGGTATTGCGCACCGCTATCAAACAATGTGCCGAATGGCGCGACATGGGAAAATATCTCACTGTGTCTGTCAATCTGTCTGCGCGGAATTTGCACGATGAAACATTGGGTAACCAGATTTCCAATTTACTCCACTATTGGAATGTTTCCCCCGACAAACTATGTCTGGAGATCACCGAAACAGCAATGATGACTAACCCGGCACATGCCAAAAAACTACTTAAGGAACTGGATGATCTGGGCGTACGTCTTTCCATTGATGATTTCGGCACAGGTTATTCTTCATTGGGGTACTTGAAACAATTGCCTGTCGATGAATTGAAAATCGATAAATCATTTGTGCTGAATATGGCAAAGGATGAAAGCGATGCATCCATTGTACGAGCCACGGTCCGCCTTGCACATGACCTGGGGCTGGAAGTTGTCGCTGAAGGAGTCGAAGACCAGATTTCACAGGATAAATTAAGCCGCATGGGATGTGAGTACATTCAGGGATACCACATTGCCCGACCGATGCCGCACGACGAGCTTACCGCAATGCTGATATCCGCCAAAGTAAACCATAATACTCAAGCCGATGAAATTCTTGTTGGCGCACAGGCAAACCGTCTTTAGTATAATTTAAGGACTCAATTTTTAGCCAGACTTACACACAAACCGGCATAACTTTTGTCAGACGAATACCCGTCACACTAACGTCTGCCTGATAGGCAATAGCTTCAACACCTTTTTCCATCGCCTCCCGCAACGTGTGAGCATAAACCGCATCAACTGCCTCTGCCGGACGACATTCACGACAATCATTTCGTTGTACACAATAAAAAATCACCGCACGCGCGCCCTGCTCAACAACATGGGTCAATTCACGCAGGTGTTTTGTACCGCGTACTGTTACAGCATCAGGAAATAACGCCACACCGTTATCCGCCAAAGTGACGTTTTTTACTTCAACATAACAAGAAGGCGCGGACCCGGAAGCTTCCAGTAACAAATCGATACGACTACGTTCTTCGCCGTAAGGTACTTCACGACGAATACGGGCATAGCCTTTTAGCTCAGATATCCGGTCTGCAACAATGGCTTCGTTCACCAGCTGATTGCCCAGCAAGGTGTTAATACCACACAGCACCCCCGGTGCCACTTCCACAATTTCCCAACTATGGGGATATTTGCGTTTGGGGTTATCAGAAACGCTGAGCCACACACGACTGCCAGGCTCACTGCAACCAGTCATCGCGCCGGTATTTGCCGTATGCGCCGTAACCACTTTTCCCTTTTTTAATTCAACATCCGCCAGGAAGCGTTTATAACGTCGAAGCAATCGACCTTCGATCAAAGGTTGTGAAAATTTCAAGCGCCAGCCATCGAAAAACTATTTCGCCATGGTCAGCAGCAATTCATTCATGCGGCGCACAAATGTTGCCGGATCATCCAGCTGGCCGCCTTCGGCCAGCATCGCCTGATCAAACAGCACTTTTGTTAATTCCGTGAAACGGCTCTCATCAGCTTCATCTTTTAGCTTCAGCACCAGAGGATGCCCGGGGTTGATTTCAAAAATCGGCTTGCTACCCGGCATGTCCTGGCCTGCTGATTTGAGAATACGCTCCAGATTGGCGCTCATATCGTTTTCACCGGTTACCAGACAGGCTGGCGAAGATGTCAGTCGATGGGTAACCCGCACCTCGCTCACGTCATCACCCAGCGCTGTTTTAATGCGTTCGACAATTTCGGTGAAGGCTTTGCTGGTCTCTTCCTTCTCCGCCTTTTCCTTTTCGTCTTCCATATCTCCCAGATCCAGTTCACCCTGAGCCACCGACTTCACGGGTTTATCATCAAACTCGGTCAATGAACTGATCATCCACTCATCAACACGATCTGCCAACAACAACACCTCTATGCCTTTGTTGCGGAAAATTTCCAGGTGCGGGCTGTTTTTCGCTGCCGCAAAACTTTCTGCGGTCACATAATAAATTTCCTTCTGACCGTCTTTCATGCGGCTCACATAATCCTGCAACGACACATCCTGGGTTTCGCTGTCGGTGTGAGTGCTGGAAAAACGCAACAATTTGGCAATGCGTTCTTTGTTTGCAAAGTCTTCGCCCGGTCCTTCCTTGATCACCCGTCCAAACTCTTTCCAGAACGTGGCATATTTTTCAGCATCGTTTTTAGCCATGTTTTCAAGCAGGCCAAGCACTTTTTTCACTGAACCGGCACGAATAGTATCAATGGCTTTGTTGTGCTGAAGGATTTCCCGGGATACGTTTAATGGCAAATCCGCAGAATCAATAACACCGCGCACAAAACGCAGATAATTTGGCATCAGTTGATCAGCATCATCCATAATAAAAACACGGCGCACATAAAGCTTTATGCCATGACGCTGTTCCCGGTCCCACAAATCAAACGGTGCCCGTGCCGGAATATACAGCAACGAAGTGTATTCATAGTTTCCTTCCACCCGGTTATGTGTGCGTGCCAGCGGGTCTTCAAAATCATGGGCAACGTGTTTGTAAAATTCGTTGTATTCGTCGTCACTAATGTCGCTTTTGGGGCGCGCCCATAACGCGGATGCACGGTTCACCACTTCGAGTTCCGGCTCCGCAGCTTTATCTTTTTCCTCATCGTCTTCCGTCACACCAAACTGCTGTTTTTCCATCATAATAGGTAACGTAATGTGGTCAGAGTATTTGCCGATGATGTTGCGCAGGCGCATACCGTCCAGGAATTCATCTTCATTTTCACGCAGGTGCAATTGCACCACGGTACCATGGGTATCCATTTCCACGGTTTCCAGGCTGTATTCACCTTCACCCGCCGATTCCCAGCGCACACCATGCTCCGCACCCAATCCGGCGCGGCGCGTGGTCAGTGTCACTTTGTCTGCGACGATAAACGAGGAATAAAAACCCACGCCGAACTGACCGATCAGATTGGCATCTTTTGCCTGATCACCAGTCAATGACTCAAAAAATTTGGCCGTGCCGGATTTAGCAATGGTGCCGATGTGTTCGATCACTTCCTGGCGCGACATACCAATACCATTGTCACTGATGGTAATAGTGCGCGCTTCTTTATCAAACGCAACATGGATCTTGAAATCTGCATCGCCTTCAAACAAAGCGTCGTCGGACAGACCTTCAAACCGCAGCTTATCGGCGGCATCCGAGGCATTGGAAATCAGTTCACGCAGAAAAATCTCTTTATTGCTATAAAGTGAATGAATCATGAGATGCAGCAGCTGCTTCACCTCAGTCTGGAACCCCAGGGTTTCTTTATGCGCTTTAACCACCATCGTTTTTACTCCTTGCACTATTTTATTTGTGTCAATCACAGAAACTTATGAGGCATATTATGCCTCGTTGTTTTACAACGAGAAAGCCCCGGCAGAATCACTGGGGACTAGGAGCCTGTCGGACTTAGGGGGGTAATTATTGCCGGCTGGCCACCTTGGCCTTGAGCAGAAAATGCCGGAACTCCTGTATTTGCTGCTCATCTTTGGGACAAAAAACCAGTGCAGCACCATCGGCTGCCGTGCGCACCACTTTGGCAGAGATACGGTGTTGTGCTGGATCGGCTCCGGCATGTGCATGAAACACCAGCTCAATGTCTGTTTTACTGATGATGGGCATTTTTTCTGACGGTAAAAAAACACCGTTCAGACCGATATTACCCGTACGGCAGCGGAACATCCCTTTCACATATTGCTCGTGAAAATGCACTTCCGTATCCAATTCCAGCGTGTGCCGATGAGCCAGACGTTTGTCTTCTGTCTCAGGTCGGCCTGCTCTCTTTGTGTTTTGCGTTTTGTTATCGCCGTCCATCCCCACAACCCCATTCGCGCATTGCAACAGAGGCCAACATCCTAACGAGCTTTTTAAACAAACACCAGTACAAGAAAACACATTAACGAACAATTGGCTTGCAGCCAAAAATCCATGCCTTTCAAAACCAATCAACAGGGAGACGATCAACACAAACAACGATTGATTCAGACAAGCAAGAGGTACAAAAAAATTTAGGCGGGCATATTTTCAGGTTATTTTTTATCGAACTTTTTACGCAAAATTACCGCCAGTTGCTGGGCTTTTTTCAATTGCGCTGGCGACAAATAACTGGCCGCCTTGGCTTTGGCATTGTGTTCCCTGCCGCCGCGAATATGGCTGGCAAGATCCAGCCATGCATAGGCCTTCACGTCATCCTGTTCGGTGCCAGCTCCTTTGTAATACATAATGCCAACATTCGCCACACCCGCATCATAACCCTGATCCGCCGCTTTTTTATACCAGAAAAAAGCTTGTGAAAGATTGCGTTTCACTCCCTGCCCAAGGTGCAACATCACACCCACGGTCGCCTGTGCATAAGCGACACCTTTATCTGCATCGACTTTGAATTCTTTAAAAGCGCGAGGAAAATCCCCTTTGATAATAGCCGCCTGACCACTTGAGATATCCGCAAACGATTGCCCACTAAACAGGGCCAATACCAGCAACACCTGCCCGATGCAGACACCTTTTCGCCTGAGCATATTACTTTGCATTGCTGAGAGTCCCTTTATTCACAAATGGATTAAGTTCAATCACTAAACAATGGGGGTTGTTGTATAAAAAATGGTGCCGACGCACGGACTCGAACCGCGAACCTACGCATTACAAGTGCGTTGCACTACCAATTGTGCTACGTCGGCTTATTGATCAGGGGCGCTATTGTAGGCATTTGCTTTCCCTTTCGCAACGGAAACCGAACAACAATATCAGATCTCCCTCATTGACACTCACTCCGCCCCAACTTGGCCCGCTGTAAACTACCGACCATTTCGGTGATATTTGCTACGGTGGCGGCCTGACTGCCGGGCACCGTCAAATCCAGCCAAATTTGCTTGCTGGTACGATACTGGGTTTCCAGCACCGCTTTCAAGCCCAGTTTTTTGACTTGCTGGAAGCGACTGTTTGCAGCACTTTCGCGGGTGAACAAACCCAGCGAAATCGCATTCTGGTGGCTACCCTTGCCCATAATATACAGATCGTTCAAGCCCTTTTTCTGTAGTTCTGTGGCTTTGCGTTTAGCAGCTTGATAACTTTTTGAGGAAGGTAGATACACCCAATACCCCCTGGGGGTGCGCTGGGATATTTCTCGATGTTTAACATCGGCACCCAATGCGGCAAGTGTTCCAGCGTTACGCTTGGCAACATCAGCACGGGTAAAAGGACCAAGAGTGAAACAAGAAGGTTCATCTTGCAACTCAAGCGGCTTAGCCAGCATATCAATTGGTTTTGCAGATAGCTTGTCTGCGGGAGACTCTTGGAATGGCGCATTTTCCCCACCCAAACCACGCTCACGCAACATAACGAGCTTATTAACGCCCTGCGGCAATGCTGGCTGCTTCAGAACCGTAGACGATGTCAGCTCAGCGGTGCCTTCAAACTGTGTATAAAAATAAACAGCATTAAGCAGTAAAAAAAACAGGAAAAGAATTTTTAGCATTTACAACGCTTTCCACCAGCTCGCACGACAGGCTCTATTATGGACCATTTATTCATTACACCCGGCGATAATTGCCAGACCTTTTAACACCCACTCTGTTCCATGCAAGCTGCCTCTGGGTAAGACCGGCAAGAGCAATTGGGCATCACCACCAGTTACCACGCAGACGGGGGTCAATTGCCCGTGCTCATGACATTGTTGCAGCACCTGCCGCACTGCACCTGTAGTAGCAGCCATTATACCTGTCTGCACTGCGCTAGCTGTATCCTGCACACAAAATATTGATGTGTTCGTTGCGCCAGCAGGCTCAATATGTGCTGTAATTTGTGTCGTGCTCTCCAGCAGGCTTTGCCGCATTATCGCCATGCCTGGAGCAATCAGACCACCTACATGCACCCCTTCTGCACTAAGCACATCGATAGTCAGTGCCGTACCACAGGCAATCACGCAACAGGCACCGGCAATGTGATATCGAGCCGCTACCAACGCGGCCCAGCGATCAGCTCCCAGCTGCCCCGGTTGCCGGTAGGCACACTGCACACCAAAAGCTTGTGCCTGTGCCTGCACAATGTCTATCGTCAAGAGGCCTGTTTCCTGTAATGCCTTTTCCTGCAAACAAGTGCCAAGCCACCATTGACGCAACAATGACTCAAGGCGCTCACCCGCTACATTGCTCAGCACCAGCTTCTTGATCATGCCCTTCTTTGCCAGGTCCCCCCACTGCGTTTGAAATTGTGCGAGCAATGTTGACCACTCGTAGGTAAATACTCCTCTTTGTAAAAACTGCCCCCGCTCACAAAGCGTCCATTTCAGGCGGGTATTTCCCGCATCCAGCAACAACACACTCATTGTCCTGCTCCACATGTACCCGGACTCTCCATTTTTGCCGAAAATCTCACTGACACTTCCCCACTGTGATGACGCTGTAATTCACCATTACGTGCCAACAATAATGCGCCACTTTCGTCCACACCGCGCGCCACGCCGTGTACCGCACCCGTGGGTAAATCCAGGATAATTTCATTACCCGTCAGAGCATCCCATTGCCCCCACTCATCCATGAAGGGTATCAAACCCTGCCGTTCAAAATCTGTAACAGCTTTCACCCAATGGCATAACAGAGATGCCGTCAGCGCATTGCGCGACACTGTTTTGCCCAGAGCAGACTCAAGATCAGTCCAAGGTTGATCCACCGCCGACATCGCCGTTGCAGGGGTACGGATATTTAGCCCCACACCCATAACTACAGCGCAGGGGCCGGTGGATTCACCCGCTAACTCCAATAAAATACCCGCCAGTTTATGGCCGTCCAGCAAAATATCGTTAGGCCATTTCAGTTGTGCTGATGCTAACCCGTTATCACGCAAAGCACGCACCACCGCCACAGCAATAGCCAGACTTAACCCCCCCAAAGAAGTCGCGCCAGCATGAAATCGCCACAACAATGAGAGATAGAGATTACCACCAAGGGGTGATACCCACTGGCGGCCTCGACGCCCGCGCCCCATATGCTGGCATTCAGCAATGCAAACATAGCCAGAAGTATTTTCCTGTCTGGCCACTTCCAGCAACCGAGCATTGGTGGAGTCAATTTCATGATACACATCGAGCTGTTGCACAGCTTGCCGTGCATCAGTATCCAATGCTGCAAGTATGCTGGCACGATTCAATAGTTCTACCGGCTGCGCCAGACGATAACCTTTACCGCGCACACAATAAATTTCCAGGCCGGTATTTTGCAATGACTGTATCGCTTTCCACACAGCCGTACGACTACAACCGGCAGCCTGCCCCAAGACGGGGCCAGACTGAAACTCACCATCAGCCAGCAGTGTCAAAATCGTTTGAGCGAGAGTCATTATCCAAGCTTACAAAATGTATTTACAAAAGCAGCACGCAAGGGAAATACCCCATAGGCTCAGCTATTACCTATGCGGTCACGTTAACACGCCCCCCTGCCTCCATAATAACAGAAGCATTTCGCTTGCCACTGGAGATCAACATGCCCAACATAGAATTTGTTGGAGCATATAAAACACAGCGTAGCGAAACAAATAAAACCGGCTCGAAAACTTTACCATATTTTATAATCCGGAAAGAATTCCACTCTCATGCCCATCAGGCCATCCCCCTGAAGTCTCTGGCTAAATAACCTGTAACTTGTACTTTTTATTGTGAACAGCACTAACCGTAGACGCTGATACGATGAGAAAGGATAACGGTAGTTGCTGTAATTATTAATATCCGAAAAAAAGAAAACCCCATGCTCAAACGAGCATGGGGTTTTTGAAATAAAACCTGGCGGTGACCTACTCTCACATGGGGAAACCCCACACTACCATCGGCGCTAAAGCGTTTCACTTCCGAGTTCGAGATGGGATCGGGTGGTGCCACTTCGCTATGG
>JAKISS010000062.1 GCA_021648485.1 Gammaproteobacteria bacterium | reverse complement strand
CGCTGCTGTAGCGCGACCAGTGATTGAATATTTCCCCACTGAAACTGGAAAACAGACGCTTTCAACCTCTCAAACTTTTCCCGCCCCTGCTCCCACCAGGTATCCGACTTTGAATTAAAACTATAGACTTTAACCGTCGGTGAAAGTCGCGTTGCCTTTTTAACCCGCTCAACAGTCGGTTCGCCGACATCGAGCCATAACATGACTTGCTCATCCAGTGATCGGGCCCATATATCAGGTTCATCTACGGCGCTAAGCCCTTTGGTGAATTCCAGACGCTCCTGAGCATTCATGCAAAAAGCCAAAACACGAACCATCATTCGTTCACTGGTTTCAGAAGGATGTTGGGCAATGGTCAAATCAAGCGCGTCGTAATAATTTCGATCAAGATCAGATAATGCAATTTTGAATTTGAATATTGTTGGTTTTAATGCCACGCATGTACACCTTAGTGATTTATCACTGTTCCGCAAAAAAACCGGGGTTGAAGTGCCCGGCTTTTTGCGTATAACGGCTGGTTTGTTTATTATTCCGACGTAGCTATGCGATCAAAAATAGTGTCGCCTTCCTCCTTGATAAACCTGCGCAAACCGGGATGCAATGACTCAGCCGATTTGATGGCTTCACGTACTTGCTGCATATTAACCTCAGCAATTGAATAAACAACCTTGTTTTGCTTATTCGTCCAGTGTCCAATCACCTGAATACCCGTTAAATCAATATTTGCCAGCTGATCCATTTGTTGAGCCACATCCTGATCATTAAAACCACTTTCATCAGCATCACCCGAGGCAATAAAATCACGCGAAACGATTTCCACATAAGAAGCCAGGATGCGATTGATTTCACTGCGCGCACGATTGTCGGCGGTGGACGTCTGCAGTGAAAAGTTACCCATCATGGGAGCAGAACCCACACCATGAAACCGCCGTCCGTCTTTAGATGTACGGATAACACTGCCTTCATTCACCCAGGCTGGCACACCATTAGCATCTGTCGCATCATTCAGGTTCGAATGACTCGCACAGGCCAGCAAAGCCCAGACCATACCAACCGATACACACCAGCGCATGGCAATACGTGTCATATTTGGATTTGTCGTCACACTACTATATTTTTTCATCATCCCCCTCCCCTCCGGTTCGTCAATCGCACGAACGCTGAAAATACCCACTACCCTCTCTTCTTCCGAGTGTAGCAACAACTTGTTACCCGCTGAGTACATCGTCAACGTTATTTTCACGATGTACGTAAGGTGATCAAGAATACACCATGCGCATTTCTGCTGCATTTATGATCAATTCTGACAAGGGATGGTTTTTTTGTCTGCAACACAAAAAAGCCGCAGCGACGCTGTGACTGCGGCTTTTTCCAGCTGACTGTCTTTGGTGGAAATATTACGGCTGGAAACCAGGAGATCTATTGTTGTCGTGTCGTTATTTAAACCTAAATCAATCAGTTAAAGATCATTGCTTTCAATCTGTTGGCTCCAATATTCGGCTTTTTGCGCATTTTTTTCCAGGCCGAACCAGCCTTCACGATAGGCCGCAGCCAGGAATTCCTGTGCTTTGATATAGCCATTGGATGCCGATTTTTGATACCACTGCACCGCTTTTTGCTCATCCAGTGCGACACCCAACCCACGGTGATACATCAGCGCCAGATTAAACTGAGCAGCGGCATCACCCTGACTGGCCAGCGGCTGCCATGCCATCACAGCAGCGGCATAATCACCTGATTCAGACGCCAACAAACCTGCGTTATACGCATTTTTCCCTTGTGAATACACCGGTGTGAAGGCCACGGCCAATACCAGTATTGTCAACAATACGACAGCATGAATAATAAGGTTTTTATGTCTCATGGGGGCTCCTCTCTTGTTGTCTGCAAATTCCAATGAAGCGTTTTTGCTTCACCCGCTTTATCGGAACAGTACACAGAAACAGTGTGACCAACGTCACAACAACAGGGTCATCAACGACGGTGAGCCAAGCATCCAGATGCCCAGCAAAGCGAGAAAACCGGCGAAGGTTTTTTTCAAAACCGAGGTGGGCAGACGGTGAGCCAAAGCGGCTCCCAAGGGCGCGAACAACATGCTGGTAATGGCAATACCGAGCAACGCCGGGACGTATACAAAACCAGCAGAATTTGTCGGCAACTGTGTATTGCTCCACCCCAGCAGCATATAACTCAATGCGCCACTCACGGCGATGGGCAGGCCACAGGCAGCCGACGTGCCTACGGCCTTTTGCATGCGCAATTTACAGGCAGCAAGAAAAGGCACGGTCATAATGCCTCCTCCGATACCCACCAATGCAGACACGGCACCAATCACTCCACCGCCCAGTCCCATACCCAGCGTGCCCGGTAAATCCTTTTTTGTGGGTGCGCCCGCGGACCGGCGCAGGCTCAACAGCATTTGTGTCGCCACTAACAGCTCAAACATGCCAAACACTATTTTGAGTGTTGCCTGTGGCAGCGCAGACGCCAGCGTCGCACCCAGTCCGGCCCCCAGCAGAATGCCCGGCATCAGCCGCCAGAACACTGGCCACAAAACATTGCCACGTTGGTGATGTGCGCGAACAGAGGACAGGGAGGTAAACACGATGACGGCCAGTGATGTGCCAATCGCCAATTGCACCATTTGTGAGCCACCAAGGCCATCGGCCTGCCAAAGCATTACCAGCACCGGCACAATCACCAGCCCGCCACCGACACCCAGCAGACCCGCCATAATGCCCGCAAAGATGCCCAGTATGGCGTAAGCAATTAACATATCCATCAGAAGAAGTGGCAACTACAGCAGACTTTACTCATCCGTTAGTGAGCTGTCATCCAGTATCACCGGCTCCGGTCGGGCGATATGATACCCCTGCCCAAAATCCACACCAATGGCTTGCACGGCTTTCATTACTTCATTGCTAGTCACAAATTCCGCTACGGTTTTGATGCCCATAACATGACCTATCTGATTAATGGCTTCCACCATGGCGTAATCAATGGGGTTTGTATCGATGTCTTTAACAAACACACCATCGATTTTCAGATAGTCCACCGGTAGATTTTTGAGATAGCTGAAAGAACTCAGGCCACTGCCAAAATCATCCAGTGCAAAGCGGCAACCACGGCTCTTCAGTTCGGTGATAAAACGCATGGCGCGGGTCAGGTTGGCTATCGCTGTCGTTTCGGTGATTTCAAAACATACCCGCTCGGGTGCCACAGTGCTTGCTGTCAATTCCGCCAGTACAAATTCCAGAAAACTGTCTTCGCACAATGATTGTGCGGAAAGGTTAATCGAGTACGACACCAGCTGCGCAGTCTGCCTGCTCAACAGCGCCAGGGCGTGAGACACCACCCAGCGATCAATAGCGGGCATCAGATGATAGCGTTCGGCAGCGGGCAAAAACAGGCTGGGAGTGATGATCTCGCCATCGTCACGTTGCAGGCGTAACAAAATTTCGCTGTAACCATCATCCGTGTTGCCAACGTCGGACAACGGTTGAATACGCTGGTGATATAACTGAAAATGGTCATTATCCAGAGCTTCACGAATGTATTGCAGCCATTGCATTTCACCTTTGTGACGCGTCAATTCCAGGTCGTCCTGCACAAAGACATGCAGATGGTTGTGGCCCTGATCCTTGGCCACGTAACAAGCCGAATCAGCGGCACTCAGTACATCGGTGAGACTGCCACTGTGCGCATTGATAGACACCAGCCCCAGGCTCAGTCCCACGTTGAACGATTTGCCCTGCCAGTTAAAACGAAAGTTTTCCACCATTTTGAGGATTTTGCCTGCAATCTCTTTTGCCTGTGCCAGTGAACAATCTTCCAGCAGCAGACCAAACTCGTCTCCTCCCAGGCGTGCAACACTGTCGTCTTCACGTAAAATGGCACGGAACCGTGCAGCAAGCTGTTTGAGCAATTCATCACCGGCAACATGCCCACAGGTGCTGTTCACCACTTTGAATTTATCCAGGTCCAGGTGGCACAGAGCATGCTCACGACCATCCAGTTCACACCCGACCATGGCCAGCTCCAGACGTGCTTCAAATTCGTGACGGTTTAGCAGTCCGGTCAGCGCATCATGACTGGCCTGATAGGACAGACGGCCCGCCATCATGCTCAGATCCGTGGTGTCATGGAAGGTAAGCACCACACCACGTACTTGCGCATCGGTTTCGCGAATCGGTGCCACGCGCAATTCCACAGCAAATTCCTTGTTGTTATTGCGATGACGCAAAGTGACCGAGCCCGGCAGGGTGAAGCTTTCTCCGGTTTCCAGGCATAGCATTACCGGATTCACCAATGGCGCACCGGCCTCATCCCCCAGGCGTAACACCTGTCCCACTGCGTGGCCCTGTGCGTCCTGCGACGACCAACCGGTAAACTTTTCAGCCACCGGATTGAGATACACTATCTGCCCCTTGGTATCAGTGGTAATCACCCCGTCACTGATGGATTGCAGCGTCACTTCTGCCAGCTGGTGCGCCTCCTGATACAACAGCTCTGCCTGTTGACGCTTTTCTTCCAGAAGTTGGGTATGCACCACGGTTGTCGCCTCCCGCGCTAACAGGTTCAGTATGTCGTGATCCTGTTGGGTAAAATAGCGCGTCCGCCCCTTGATGCTGGCACCCACCGCACCAATGACTTCACCCTCTGCAATCAATGGCGTAGCAATAAGTGAGGTCGTCCCATATTGTTTAGCCAGACGCTGACTGACTCGAAAATCTTCCGCAGCATCGACAGTTTCAACCAGACGGCCCTCATTAAAAGCCGTCACCAGTAACGAAGGCTCATCTTGCGACAAACGAAAATGTCCTTCTGCACAGTAGGTAGCCCCGGTGACGGAAACAATAATCAATTCCCCCGGAACTTTGCTTTGTAACAGTAAGTAGGCAACATCGGCATCCAGCGCCTGAGCGCAGATTTTCACCAGATTATCGTAAGATTCACCAATGCTGGCCGCCGTATTCACACTGCGCAACACCTGGTTACCCACCTCAAGAATTTTCCCCTGTAGATACAGATGCTCCAACAGACTCTGATACTGTCCGGTGAGCACACCCAGCTCATCCGTAGAGCAGGCTCGCAAATCGGGTTTGCGAGCCAGCAAAGCACCGGCTTCTCCAGCGGCCACTTCCAATGGCTGTAATGCCTGACCAAAACTGCGCATAAAAATCTGCGCACCCACCAGCGCCAAAGCCTGTAAGACCAACCAGACAACAAAGGTCTCTAAGGTGAAGTAGCCAGTGCGAGTCCAGTAATACTGCACCAGCGTGGTATCCACCAGCAGTGGCACCAGTGCGGCAATCAGAAATACCCGGGTACGGATAGTAATAACAGGCCGTTCCAGCCGCATGGGTTGTAAAGCCCGGCCAAATAAATCAAACAGCTTAAAAAAAATGGGTAAGCCAACAATAATGGACACCGTCAACGCCACCAGGTTAATACGAAACCAGTCCACAGGTTGGGCCTCAAAATCGCTGTACCACTCTGCGCTGTAAATCACCGTCACGGGTGCAATAAACAGATATGCCAGAAAAATGCCCCAAAAATATCGCGGGAAACTGCGCACCTGCGCCAAGGCAGCATCTGCCCGTCTTTCCTGTTGCTGAAAATTTTCCGCCCCCAGATAGTCGGCCACAGAAGATACACGGCGCTGGAAGTACCACACAGCCAACACCAGCGACAACACATCAAAGCCGGGTTGGGGCAGAGAACCAAGAACGGCTCTCATTTGCGCCATGGTAAACATTTCGATGTACAACAGAAATGACAGGCCAAACACCGCTGGCATAGTCCAGGCAAGAATGATCAGTATGCGAAATCTACGCAGGAATTCGGTGCGGGTCAGCGCCGACATTTTGGTGGATGGAGGCTTTTGTGTGACATTGTTTGCGGCATTGTTTGCAGCATTACTTGCCGGGTTATCTTGCGTCATGTTGATTGACTTCGTTCACGGACTATTTCACCCACAACGTCTTCGCATTTACAAATTCGCGCAAACCATGCTGCGATAATTCCCGCCCGTACCCCGAAGCCTTGATACCACCAAAAGGCAGACGTGGGTCACTTTTCACCATGCCATTTACAAAAGCGGAACCACATTGCATCTGCCGTGCAAACTGCTCACCGCGTGCAATATCCTGAGTCCATACACTGCCACCCAGGCCAAAACGTGAACCATTGGCCACAGCCAGCGCTTCGGCCTCGTCAGTAACACGAATCACCGCAGCCACCGGACCAAACAGCTCCTGTTCGTAAGCGACTGTGCCCGGCATAACCTGATCCAGAATCGTTGCCGCATAAAAGGCACCTGGGCCCGCCACAGGCTCACCGCCAATCAGTGCCACGGCACCCGCAGTAATACTCGCCTGTACCTGACCGTGTAATTCATCGCGCAAATCAATGCGCGCCATGGGGGCCAGTGTGGTTTTCTCATCAGCGGGATTCCCCGGATGCAACTGCCTTACCGCCTCGACAAAACGTGACACAAATTCATTGGCAATGGCATTTACTACAATAAACCGTTTGGCAGCAATACAACTCTGCCCACAGTTGAGAAAGCGCGACAACACCGCCTGTTGCACCGCCAGATCGAGATCAGCATCCTCCAGCACCACAAAGGCATCCGCCCCCCCCAACTCCAATACCGATTTTTTCAGGTGTTCTCCCGCCGCCGCCGCCACGGCCCGGCCCGCCGGTTCACTGCCGGTAAGGGTAACGGCCTGCACTCGTGGATCGGCAATCACCCCGGCCACCTCACGGGCATCGATCATCAACGTGCGAAATACACCTTCAGGAAACCCGGCTTCGCGCACCAGACGTTCAATGGCCAGCGCACACTGCGGCACATTGGAAGCATGCTTGAGCAAACCGGTATTGCCCGCCGCCAGCGTCGGCGCAATAAACCGGAACACCTGCCACAGCGGAAAATTCCACGGCATTACCGCCAACACTGTGCCCAGTGGCTGATAGGCCACCAGACTTTTGTTTGCATCTGTTTTGATGAGTTCATCGGCAAGAAATACCGGAGCCTGCTCAGCATAAAACTCGCAACCCTGCGCGCATTTTTCCACCTCAGCACGGGACTCGGCGATACGCTTGCCCATCTCCAGTGTCACCAGTTGCGCTAGTGACTCCTGCTCGGCACGCACCACTGCGGCTAATTTGTGCAATAGCTGACAACGCTCATTCAGCGATGTGTCCGCCCAGCCAGGGGTTGCCGCACTGACCTGGACTAATGCTGCTTCCAATTGTGCGCTAGTCCATGTTGTGAAATGCGCAACATTTTTGCCACTCGCAGGGTTAGTGCTTTGATAAGTCATGAATTCTCTCGAAAAGCCTGGAAGCATAACGCAATCAGGTAGCATGTAAATATATCGCTAATGGCATAATTACCAATCTACCATGGTAATTTTACTTATCGCTCAAAAATGCGGCAACCCCTGACAGATACCCAGGTTTTAATCTCACTCGCATCATAAACAGCATCATTGAAAACACTTTTTGTAAACGTTGCCACCTTCCGAAACGTTACGATTATTCGATACAAAAATTAAACGGCATATGCTGAAAACAGGGTAATTTAGCTTTTAATTCCCCGCAGCTTGCTGCGGGGTTGTTTATTGGCAACGTGATGCAGGCATGAGAATAAATAATCAGGGGGTAATTAACGAGTTAAGACCTGGCAAAAAACAGATGATACAACGGTTACCCTAGAATCTGCGGTTGGACGAGTTGAAAAATGAGCCCGTTGTGATGATAAGCATAACAGTGCGTTGTCTTCTACTGTAAGCGGTCAACTGTGGAATTTAGGATTATCCTTAGTTGAGTCGTATCAATTAATTGGGTCGTGTCAGCTCGAAATTTACAGCTATAGTCCAGGTATGGGCATTCATCAATGCAGTGGTTGGCCCAATGAAATTTCCAACGATGTGTCGCGGGTGGCCGACTATGAAAATCGTCTTCTTTAGCAGCAAGTCCTACGAGCAACAGTTTTTTGACGAGGCCAATGAGAAATTTGGTTTTGAGCTGGTTTATTTTGCGCACCCTCTGTCCCGGCATACAGAGCTGAAATCATTATCGGCCGATGCCGTGTGCGTATTTGTTAACGATACTCTCGATTACGATGTTCTTTCGGCTTTGCAGCAACAGGGTATTCTGCTGGTGGTGTTGCGCTGTGCCGGGTTTAATAATGTGGATTTACCTGCTGCAGAAAAACTGGGCGTGAGAGTGGTACGGGTTCCCGCATATTCACCCTATGCCGTGGCTGAGCATACGGTGGGTCTGATGTTGTCACTCAATCGCAAAATCCACCGTGCCTATAACCGTGTACGGGAAGGCAATTTTTCGTTAGAGGGCTTGTTGGGTTTTGACATGCATGGGCGGACCGCAGGTGTGATTGGCACTGGGCGCATTGGTGCTGTGGTGGTGCGCATTTTGTCCGGCATGGGTTGTCGTGTATTGGTCTGTGACCCTCAAGTAAATAATGAATGTGTGCAGCTGGGCGCGCGCTATGTGAACCTGTCAGCACTTTATGCACAGTCCGACATTATCAGTCTGCATTGCCCGCTGGACTGCGACACTCATCACCTGATCAATGCTGCTGCACTGACACAAATGAAGGACGGTGTGATGCTGATTAATACCAGCCGGGGTGCGGTGATTGACGCGGCAATTCTGGTGTCGGGGCTGAAGTCAGGGAAAATCGGCTATCTGGGTCTGGATGTTTACGAACAGGAAGGTGACCTGTTTTTTGAAGATTTGTCCAACGATATTATTCAGGATGATGTGTTTGAACGGCTGGTGACGTTTCCCAATGTGTTGATCACTGGGCATCAGGGGTATTTTACCGAAGACGCGCTGCGGAATATTGCGCAGACCAGTCTTGCCAATGTGCGTGCGCTGGAGCAGGGGCAGGTTTGCAAAAATGAGCTGACGGCCACGGTGTTGCGCGGTGTCTGCCGGTGATGGCATGGGTGTCCTGAGCGGGTTACTGGTCCTGTTTGGCAGGCGCCATGCCCAGTCGGCCGCGTCTGTATCATCCTCGGAACGCTGGCATGCTGAAAATGTAAGCAATATTTTTACATCACTCGAAACGAGTATCGATGGATTAACAAAAGCCGAGGCCGAAAAGCGTCTGTCCAGATACGGGCCGAACCGGCTCGCGGAAGCAAAAACACGTAACCCGCTGCTGCGTTTTTTCTGTCAATTCCACAATGTGTTGATTTATGTATTAATGGCCGCTGGCGCTGTGACTGCGTTGCTGGCGCACTGGCTGGATGCCGGTGTCATTCTTGGCGTAGTGGTGCTTAACGCAGTAATCGGCTTTGTGCAGGAGGGCAAAGCCGAGGATGCATTGCAAGCCATCCGACAAATGCTTTCGACAAATGCCATGGTGCTGCGGGACGGGCGACAACTGACCCTCCCGACTGAAAAACTGGTGCCAGGCGATGTCATTCTATTGCAGCCCGGCGATAAAGTACCTGCGGATCTGCGTTTGTTTCGCGTCAAAGGTTTGCAGATTCAGGAGTCGGCGCTCACTGGCGAATCTCTGGCTGTGGAAAAAAATATCAATGCCGTGGCACAGCAAACGGTAACGGGGGATCGCCGTTGCATGGCCTACTCCGGCACCCTGGTCGCTCATGGTCAAGGTCGCGGTATAGTCGTAGCCACAGGCACACAAACCGAAATTGGCCGCATCAGCACGCTGGTGTCAGAAGTAGAACCAGTGACAACTCCGTTATTGCGTCAAATGGCACAATTCGGCCAATGGTTGACAGCTGTTATTTTGGGAGTTGCCATTATTACCTTCGCCTTTGGTGTTTTATTTCGGAGTTATTCACCCGCTGAAATGTTTCTGGCTGCCGTCAGCTTGGCTGTGGCGGCAATTCCAGAGGGTTTGCCAGCCATTATGACCATCACTCTGGCCATGGGCGTACAACGTATGGCCCGGCGTAATGCCATTATCCGCAGATTACCTGCTGTTGAAACGCTGGGGGCAGTGTCGGTAATTTGCTCAGATAAAACCGGCACCCTGACTCGCAACGAAATGACTGTGCGCAGTATTGCTACCGTCAACCGACTGTTTACTCTGAGCGGTATTGGTTACGATCCCCACGGTGTTCTTTCGGCAGACAATCTGTCAGAAAAAAATCCGGAAATATTACCCGAGCAGCAGCCATTTTTGCTGGAAACCATGCGTGCTGCAATGCTGTGCAATGATGCCTCGCTGGAACGTTCTGGCCATGAATGGCAGGTACAGGGGGATCCCATGGAAGGTGCGTTGCTGGTGGCCGGTATGAAAATGGGGCTGGATGTTGAGACTGAATCAGGCCGATATCCTCGTACCGATCTCATCCCTTTTGAGTCTGGACACCGGTTCATGGCGACGCTGCATCACAGTCATCGTAATAAAGCCTTCATTTTTCTCAAAGGTGCGCCGGAGCAGGTACTAGAGATGTGTACCCGGCAAAGAGCCTCGACAGGCGACTTGGCTCTGGATAAAAAATACTGGCTGACACTTATCGAAAAACTGGCAGAACAAGGTCAGCGTGTACTGGCTATTGCCACCAAAGCTGTTGAACATCAGCAGATAGAGTTAGCATTTAACGATGTTGACAACGGCCTAACCATGCTGGGATTGTTTGGCCTGATAGATCCCCCGCGTGAAGAAGCCATTGCAGCGGTGCAAGCCTGTGGCACTGCGGGCATCCGGGTGAAGATGATTACCGGCGACCACGCCGCGACTGCCCTCGCTATCGCCCGGCAACTGCAACTGGTTAACGCTGATGATGCCATCACCGGGCAGCAGCTTGAACGGATGAGTGAGGCCGAGTTACGTCAGCGGGTGCAGAAAGTGGATGTGTATGCGCGGGTGAACCCCGTTCATAAATTACGTCTGGTAAAATTATTGCAGGAACACGGCAGGATTGTGGCCATGACCGGCGATGGTGTAAACGATGCGCCAGCTCTGAAGTGCGCTGATGTCGGCACGGCCATGGGCCAAAATGGCACCGAAGCGGCAAAAGAAGCTGCCGACATGGTGCTGGCCGATGACAACTTTGCCTCCATTATTCATGCAGTGGAAGAAGGCCGCACAGCTTACGACAACCTTAAAAAAGCCATTTTGTTCATTCTGCCGACCAATGGTGGCCAGGCGCTGATTATCCTTGCTGCTATTATACTGGGGTTTCAACAATTGCCACTCACCCCTGTGCAAATACTTTGGGTGAATATGGTGACTGCGGTGACACTAGCATTGTCGCTGGCCTTCGAGCCACCAGAAGCGAATATTATGCATCGGCCCCCTCGCGACACACAGGAACCGTTATTAAATGCCCACTTGCTATGGCGCATTGTTTTTGTCTCACTGATTTTAATGGGGGGTACTTTCGGGCTTTTTCTTTGGGAAATGCAGCGAGGTTCGAATATTGAACATGCGCGCACTGTTGCAGTGAACACGCTGGTGATGTTTGAGATTTTTTATTTGTTCAACGCCCGTTATATTACCGCTTCGGTATTTAATCGTGCCGGATTTATCGGCAACCCTTATGTATTGATGGCTATAGCAGTGCTTATTACTTTTCAATTAGGCTTCACCTACCTGCCATTACTGCAAACCTTGTTTGGCACGGTGGCTATTGGGGTCGATATCTGGTTACGCATTGTATTGGTTGCCTCCACGGTATTGTT
This sequence comes from Gammaproteobacteria bacterium, assembly GCA_021648485.1. Taxonomy (GTDB): domain Bacteria; phylum Pseudomonadota; class Gammaproteobacteria; order SZUA-152; family SZUA-152; genus SZUA-152. The sequence continues at coordinate 9,156 of JAKISS010000062.1, read as the reverse complement.
TTTGGTTGAGATAGAAAAGGTATTTTTACGACACAAACAATGATTTTTTAAAGTGGTTTTTACAAGTCACTAAAATGAAACAACTTTTCCTATTGGGTTTTTTTGCCACCTGATCAGTATGAATATACCATCTTTTCCGGACAAAAATAATCACCAAATATCCTGGTTGTTTTGGGCCTGTATAAGGGTTTTTATTCTTTCTATAGTCTGCGTATAGGGCTATAGTATAAGCAATATTCATTTCTTTATAGACCCCTCAGGGTTTGGTGTACAAGCCGATGACAAGACAGTTAGACATAGACATCAATAAAAACACAAGAAAGGCCAAAGAGAAGAAAAAGATTATTTTTGATCTAAATGTTGAAGGCCCGAGAATTGCCTGGAATGAAGATGGCTCTTTTCCCTATCAAACTAAAATGGATACGGTTACCTATGAGCTGGAAAAGCATCTGTTACAAATTGAGCTGCTCAAAGTTCAAAGCTGGATTCAGGATACCAAGCAGCGCGTGGTGGTGGTTTTTGAGGGTCGTGATGCTGCGGGAAAGGGGGGTACCATCAAGCGCTTTATGGAACACCTTAATCCACGGGGAGCCAAAGTGGTTGCCCTGGAAAAGCCGAATGCCAGGGAACGGAATCAATGGTACTTCCAGCGTTATATCCAGCATCTTCCATCCAAAGGTGAAATCGTCTTATTTGACCGTTCCTGGTATAACCGTGCGGGTGTTGAAAAGGTTATGGGCTTTTGCGATGACCACGAACACCTTGAGTTTTTGCGTCAAGCCCCGGAGCTGGAAAGAATGCTGGTTAATGCGGGTCTGATTTTTTACAAATACTGGTTCTCTGTCAGTCGCGAAGAACAGTTTCGTCGCTTTAAATCACGTCAAAAAGACCCGCTCAAACAATGGAAGCTGAGCCCGGTGGATATGGCCTCTCTTAGTAAGTGGCATGACTATACTGAGGCTAAAGATGTGATGTTTTTTCACACTGACACCAGAGATGCACCCTGGACAGTGATAAAGTCAGACGATAAAAAACGTGGCCGTATTAATTGTATGCGTCATTTTTTGAGCAAATTGGATTATCCGGACAAAGATCATGATGTGGTTGGCAAGCTTGATCCTCTTATTGCCGGGTCAGCAAGGCAAATCCATGAAAAAGATGAGATAACTGATTTTCATAATAAATGAAAACACCTGGGGAATTCATGAAATGAACCAAGTGAGCTGATAAGTTTTTCAGGCCTGATAAATAACAATCACGGCATATCGTTTGGATGGCTTGGTCGTAATTTTTACACGCAAAATGAGGAGTATTATTATGAGTAAAGAGAAAACAAAACAAAAAAAATTAAAAAAGGTGATTAAAAAATCTTACGATGAAATTGCTAAGGCTGCCGTAAGTGCTAAAAAAGCCGAAAGCCGGGCCAGCAAGGCTGCCAAGCATGCGCGCAAAGCACGAGCCGCAGTGGCCAAAGCTGAGGAGCGGTTGAAAAAAATGATTACCGAACTTAAAAAACTGGAAGCGGATAAAGTTGCCCGAAAAAATGCGGCACAAAAATCAGCACAAAAAAAAGCTATCAGGCAGGCTAAAAAAAATAAAGATAAAAAAGTAGTTAAATATAAAAAATAGTTTTTGTTATGATGGAATTGAATATTTTAAAAATTACCGGGTAATAAGCGCAGAGGTCACAGAGTTTTTAGTGTTTTCTCTGTGATCCCGTGTTTATAACACGCCATTTTGTCAGCACCACTACAGCATAAGCCGCCTATGTACTGGAGTGATTTTTCGAGGGCTTAAATATCCAGATGCCGGCATAACAATATGCTGACACCGAAAATGATTTAGTCCTAAATCCACATCGTCGTTAGTGGGCTCTGCGATAAGTAAAAATGAACCCCGAAATTTGGGTTAATACTCAAGAGTGATACCCCAGGAAACAAGTGTTCCAATATCCTGAGCTGCGAGGTCGCGTACGCGGAGTGTCCAGTTGCCGCGAACAGATTCACCAAGAATATCGTTGAGATCAGGTGTTGATGTGGTGTCGTATAACCGCTTGAGGTTGTTGTTCGATCCTCCTTTATTATTGTGTAGCCGCACAACCTGCCCGGACGGAGAAAAAAGTTCAACCTGAAGATCGCCAATATAGGTGTGTACAATATCAATGTTGACCGTGATATTTTTGACCTCACCCTCTTGCTGGATTTGAATCTCGCTTGATTCCCCCTGGGCGTTGTTGTCAGGGATCGGGAGATTCGGGTTTATGCTTTCTGTTATTACCGTGGAACGGCGTTGGTATTCGGCCATAATGTCCCAGCGTACCAGTCGACCGACATCCTGGGAGGCGGTATCAATAACGGTAATTGACCAGCTTCCACTAACGTTGCTTCCCGCCAACTCCGCCAGTGCGGGCAATGTTGCGCTGCTGTAAGTTTTTTTGATGTCATCGCCATCTGCGCCCTCGTGATTATGTAACACTACTTCAATACCGTCTGGGGTAACAAGTGAGACTTTCAGGTCGCTGATCCAACTGTGGATGATTTCTACATTTACAGAAAGACCAGTGATTTCACCGGAGGGTGTGATATCCAGAAAACTGGTGACTCCTTTGGGGTCATTGTCGGGAATGAGTACGTTTGGAAATGTTTCAGCCTCGGCAATGGGTTGGCCTTTGGCTTCTCCGACAGTGAATGTGACGTTATCGCCAGCAGTGCTGACTTCTGAAATGACAAGACCGGAATCTGTGCCATTCCACATTCGGGATGAGGGCGTTGTTACATCAGAGACGGCCACACCGGGTACACCACCAAAGAGATCTGTGGCATCACCGGCATTACGATTGTTTTCGAGATCAAGACTGCCGTCAGCCTGGAGGAGGGCACATTGGTAATGTTTGTTTCGGGTACCATCCTGCCATTCGTTGGAGCCCAGTGTGTCGCAGTGGTAAACAGCCAGTCCGCTTGATGGAAGGTAACTGTCCAGCCCGAGCTGGCTGCGATTTTCAATGATGAAATATTCATTGGGCAGCGTGGTTTCGTGTTTCCAGATGGTATTGTAGCTGCCATGGGGGGCCGTGATTGTGTCGGACGAATTGAGAATATGCACATTATCAACCCAGCCAGCGAGTTCGCGTAAATAACCGCATATTGGTGAAGGTGTGCGGTGCTGATTGAGGTAATTGCCCGAGCCCATGAGGCAGTAGCGACCGATACCCTGGCTTTTTTCAAAATCGCCATCACGCTTGCCGTAGTCGTACATGTCCGGGAAACGGCAAAGCAAGTGCCCGTTTTCGTGACAGATTGTGCCAATCCTCAGGTCCACTGCATATGTCCCAAGTCCGGTGAGCTGGTAGTAGTGGGTGCGGGTCGCACCGTATTGTAATTGTTGAACAGAGTTATGCGGCCAAAGATTACCGCTATATTGGGAGTCTCCGGCATAAAGAAAATTGATTGCATCTACAATCCCTTCACCTCGGGAATCAAAATCTGCAAGGTTAATGTTAAATTTTTCAACAGCGATATCCAGCGCGTCCTTGACCAGTAAGTTACTGATGTAATAACTTCGCCTTTTGGGCAGTTTTATTGGCCCGATAACCGTGTTGACGTAATTGAGTTTTCCACTTGAGACAATTTTAAAATATTCATTGATCGAGCAGTAGTTTCCATTCGCGCTATAGTTTTCGGCGTTAAACATTGCTTCAACGGCCTCGCGGGAAATATTTGTGACAACATCATCAAAATCAACAATGATCGTCAGTCCGTGAACCGTTCCCTGGTGCAGCTTGCGTCCTGCCAGCAAGCCATCATCCGGCCCTATCGTGCGCGTTGCGCTCAAATCCGGGTCGGTTTCCCGTGGGCGGAGGCGATTGTAGCTTAGCTCAAATTTTTCGTTGTACACCGCAGGCTCTTCTTTGAGATGTTTTCTCAGTCCGTCCGGTAATGGCTTGCCGATAGGCGCACCGCTTGATACAAAATGCCCTGATGCAAGCAAGGCATAGCAATAGCAGCCATGGTCTTTATCGAAGACAACCGTGTATCCATCAAGTGTTTCATAGCGGGCATAAAATTCGTCGCCAAAAATTTTCAGTTGAATATCGCCGCCAGTGTGTTGCCCGCACACAATGGTATCTCCGATTAGAGCGCTCATATTTTCTTTCCCCTAAAAAATGGTTGTGTTATTCCGCTTACTTCTCCGGCAAACCGGTGGAGAATTTCCTTCGGATGGTTGTGTGTGCTGTAAAGTTTATTCTTATACCAATCACTGTAAAAAGCTACCCGCAATATTACGGGTAGCTTTGTCAGTATTATTGAACGCCTGCACGCTGTAGATAATTATCCAGAGCTTCCAGACCAGGCTGTCCGGGAGACTGCGCAATTTCACCTTTAGCCGTCAAACGCTCCGGTAGCGAGCTGGATAATTTCTGTGCTTCGTTCTCCAACGCTGCTTTGTCGTTACTGAATTTTGGATATGCGCAACGTCCGGCACGTACCATTGTGGCATTGCCCCAGCCAATGATTCTGCCAAACTTGCCATCTTCCCGCCATTCAGTCCAATCCTTGAATGCCATGCCGCGTACACGCCCGGGAACATCGTAGGTCGTGTGTACCAGCGTCATATGGTCATGCCCTGTATCTTTGGCAAAATCACCGGTCATTTTGACTTCGTCGCCTTCCTGATAATAACGACCGTTCCAGTCAGGGAAGCTGGTTGAATACCAGACTCCCTGAATACTGGTGCCCACTACAGAATATGGCAGGAAACAGATTTCCTGCGTTGCTGCCTGGACATGGTTACTGGTGGAATCAAAATAACCAGTAATGTGCCATTTATTGCCACCATCAAACACGTTGGGTTTAGGCGGGTTAGCCAGAACAGTAGTGCTAAGTAATAAACTACCAATGGCAACCAGTGTTGCCTGTTTTTTTATGATATTCATTTTAATTCTCCTGAATAAAATATGACTGTAAATACTTCTGTTTTACAGGCGGCGGAAATCCTTGCCGCAAATGCATATTAGAGCATGTGATATCAGGCTGGCTTGGCAGTATTACATTTTTCCGGCGTACATTAAGGAGCTAAAAAAATGATAAAAATTTACATAAAATCAGGGAACCAAAAAATGATAACGTTTTTCTTGGTGCGTGCGACGTAATTCAGTCGTATTTAATAAAGAGGATACAGTACGGTTAGTGTAAACGAGGCAAGTATGGGTATAGGTTGATTACTGATATTCTGATTGTTTCGAGGTCACAGAGTATAGCCACCAGGTTAAGCCGGGTAGGGTGGAACAAGCGTAGCGGTTCCACCAAACGGAAAGGAACCTATTTAAGGTTTGATCAACTATCGACGGCCACGTTGAATCGCTGTTTTCCGGTGAGTGGTTATTGCACGAGGGTTTTTCCTGTTTCATGCGCGTCCCTTAGCCTGTTGGTGGAACCGCTGCGCTTGTTCCACCCTACGGTTTTACTCTGGGTTGAATAGAGCAGAACAAAAAACCTATAAATCCCCCAGCTTTGTATTAAAGAGGGCATGTCTGTTATCAGGTTTCAAATTACGATTTCAGGCAGTCAACAAGCCATGTGCCTATGTCGATAATTTCTTCGTTGCACACGTTGTGCTCCATATCATAGCTTTTCCAGCGAATGTCGTAGTCCAGCTCTTTCAGTAACGTGCAGGATTTTTTTCCATATTCATATTTTACGACGGGATCGCGGTGCCCATGTGCCATAAAAATCGGAGTGTCCTGGTTTTTCATGCTGCGTTCATCGCGGGTTGTTTTGTGTAATGGTAAATAGGTGGATAAAGCACCGATGCCGGCAAGGGTTTGTGTATGACGCAGGCCGGTATACAGTGCCACGGCTCCTCCTTGCGAAAAGCCCATGATGATAATGCGTTGTGTGGGGATACCACGCCGGGTTTCATTTTCGATCAACGAGGTGAGTATTTGTCGGGAAGCGATGAGTCCTGCTTCGTCTTCGTGATCAAAATCCTCCAGTGAAAAAATATCATACCAGGAACGCATAGTGTAACCCCCATTACAGGTAACGGGTTGTACGGGCGCGTGAGGGAAAATAAAACGGATATTGAGCGCGTCAGGCAATGGCAGTTCGGAGACAATGGGGACAAAGTCATTACCGTCAGCGCCAAGGCCATGTAGCCAAATGACCGATGCCGTAGGTGCGGTGCCAGTTTCGATTTCGATAGGTGGATCGATGAGTGCGTTATTCATGCGTCGGCCACCAGTTTAACTGTTTCCCCGGATTGCTCGCTCAGACTTTTATTGAGCAAGGCAAACAATTCCAGTCCATCCTGTTTCCAGCAGTCTTCATCGGTGTGATAATCAAAATGAAAGCCTCCGGCGCGGGCGGCGACCCAGATTTGTTGGGCAGGAGCTTGACGATTGATGATTACCTGAGAACCATTGTCGCATTCGATGGTCAATATGCCGCCAGCAAAGTCCCAGTCCAGTTCGGCATTGCATATGTCCAGCGCGTCTTCAATGGCTGATAGGGTGTCATCGACTTTTTGGTTAAATTCACCTGTATTCACCGGGGTTCTCTCCTTTAATAGGGTATCGCTGCCGGTGCTGTGTTTCCTGCGGACGGCAGTTTATAATGTGCATCTCTATGGGGATTATTCATGAAATTTTGTTGGGCGCAATATTTACTTTGTTGGGTGATCGCGATATTGGGTGCTGGTAGCCTGTTGACTGCCTGCGGCCAAAAGGGAAGTTTGGTACAGCCTACAGTGTCAGCCGGGGTTGTTGAGTCAGTTGAATATAAAGAAAGAGCCGTAAAAAAACCATGAATTATTTTGATTATCGCAGCGGATGCTTGTTTGCGGAAGACGTTGATCTACGTCGTATCGTCGATGACATTGGCACGCCGTGCTATGTGTATTCCCGCGCCACCCTGGAGCGCCATTGGCATGCTTTTGATAGCGTTTTTGCAGAACATGCACATCTGATCTGTTATGCCGTAAAGGCCAATTCCAATCTGGCGGTATTAAATGTTCTGGCGAGACTGGGTTCCGGTTTTGATATTGTTTCGGGGGGAGAATTACGCCGGGTGATTGCCGCAGGGGGTGAGCCGTCAAAAGTGGTTTTTTCCGGTGTGGGCAAAAGCACCGACGAAATGCGTTATGCGCTGGAACTGGGTATTCGCTGTTTTAATGTGGAATCTCTGGCTGAGCTGGAGCGACTCAATGAAATTGCTGGTGAAGTGGGTATGCGCGCACCCGTGTCAATCCGAGTGAATCCTGATGTGGATGCAAAAACTCATCCCTATATTTCTACCGGACTGAAAGAAAATAAATTCGGCATCGATATTGAAAATGCCGAAGCAGTTTATCAGTACGCCACTGAGTTATCACACATCAATGTGCAGGGTATTGACTGTCACATCGGCTCACAGCTCAACGATATTTCCCCCTTTGTGGATGCATTGGATCGTGTGTTGTTGTTGATTGACAACCTTGCTGCCCAAGGTATCAAACTGCGACACATTGATATGGGAGGAGGGCTTGGCATCACTTATCGTGATGAAGTACCGCCGAGTCCTGCCGATTACGCCGCAGCAATTTTGACTCCGTTGAAAGAGCGGAGATTGGAAATCGTTCTGGAGCCGGGGCGGGCCATTGCCGGTAATGCGGGTATTTTGCTGACACAAGTGGAGTATATTAAGCCGGGCGTGGCAAAAAGTTTTGCCATAGTGGATGCTGCCATGAATGATTTGTTACGACCTGCCCTGTATGGCGCGTGGCAGGACATTATTCCTCTTGAGTCACACGATAATGACAGCCACGCTGATGTTTACGATGTAGTGGGGCCGATTTGTGAAACGGGTGATTTTTTGGGCAAGGAGCGCCAGCTCACTATCGAAGCGGGTGATGTGCTGGCGGTTTGCTCAGCAGGGGCTTACGGTTTTGGTATGAGTTCTAACTATAACTCGCGGCCACGGGTCGCCGAAGTCATGGTGGATGGTGATCAATATACCGTGGTGCGTAAACGCGAAACTCTGGAAGATTTGTGGCGGGGAGAGACCATTCTGCCGGATTAAACAGGATGTTGAGCCAAGAATCAACAATGCCCCTTATTAAAAGAGTGAGTATTGAAATGTGAATCAAGCATTAAAAAACACTTGGTTCTAAAAATCACCGGGTATCCAGCGCAGAGGTCGCAAAGAAAAACAGTAAGCTCTTTGCGACCTTTGCATTTATAACATATCACTCGCCAGCATCAGACCCGGTTGCTCAATGCTCTACAGTGATGCGCCGAGTCAGTGTCAGCTCTTCACGTTTGGGAATGCTGACCTCCAGTGAACCATTACGGCTTTTCGCGGTAATGCCCTCGGCATCGGCGGTGTCGGGCAAATTAAAGCGACGGTGGAAACTGCCGTATGTACGTTCAATACGTTTGTAACCTTCTTTTTCTTCTTTGTGTTCCTCGCGTCGTTCACCTTTGATAGAAAGCACACCGTTTTCCATATGGACTTCGATGTCGTCGGGTTCAACGCCGGGCACATCGGCAATGATCAAAAACCGGTCATCTTCTTCCTTGATATCCACGGCAGGTACCCAGTCACTGGTCGCCATGCTTGCGCTGTCATCATCTGTGTTGAGGCGGGGGTCAAACAGGCTGCCCATTTCCCGCTGTAATTGCTGAAGTCTGCGCCAGGGGTCGTATTGAATAATATTCATGATGTTCTCCTTTTTGTTGGTTTGTACAGGGTGGTGAACACTCTTTACCGGTGGGTTAAAAAAATCGCACCTCCTGTCCCAAATGTAAGGATGAAAGAAGGTGAATCAAGGGGTAAAAATGATTTTTATTGCTGAATTTTTGAAGAAATACAGGCTGCACTGCTTATTTATTGATCACTACATGTTGTGTCCTTGAAAAACTTTATTTTTCTTCCTGACAGAATTATATATACAAAATTACGCTATCAGAATAATATAATACATTGTTTTTATTGCTTATTAGTTCTAAATATATCCATTGAAGGTTGCATTGACAGTGCTCATTCTTGCACCTATCCTATGCCGCACACACAATATCTTGTGTTTTAGTCTTTGGAGAGCCTGCGATTGTTGACGGACGGTGAAAACTGGCCGCACAGACGTTGGGCAGATTGTAAAAAATCCGTGACGAGGTTGCCCGTC
>JAKISS010000061.1 GCA_021648485.1 Gammaproteobacteria bacterium | reverse complement strand
TCATGCCTGGCGACAATGTCAACATGAAAGTAAAGTTGATTGGCCCCATTGCCATGGAAGAAGGTCTGCGCTTCGCGATCCGTGAAGGTGGCCGTACCGTGGGTGCGGGTGTGGTCGCAAAAATTATCGAGTAAAGCAGGGTTGTTATAAAAAAGAGATGACTCATTCGCGGGCGTACGGTATGATCGCGCGCCCGTGAACTTTCGTTGCATCTTGTATTAATGCAGGAATATGAACGTTTTTTAGGCCAGTAGCTCAATTGGCAGAGCAGCGGTCTCCAAAACCGCAGGTTGGGGGTTCGATTCCCTCCTGGCCTGCCACTATGGTTTGCTGCGGCTTTCTGGCTGTAGCGTGCTACGGCTAATGGCTGTGCATACTGCTTAAGTTTTAAGTGGAAAGGTGCTGGGTGGCAGGTAGGCTGAAAACAAATTTTGTTGTACGCAGTTTGGGATATCGACATTGGATAAGTTTTTATTGACGGTGGCAGTGCTTCCGATAGCTGCGGCAATCGGCGGCTTCTATTACTTTGAGGATTACCCGCAGTGGATGCGAGTTATTGCGTTGTTGGTGGCGGTAGGCATCAGCGGCATAATTGCTTTGCAGACAGCGCTAGGTCAGACGGCCTGGGCGTTTCGGCGTGATGCGATTATCGAAGTGCGCAAGGTGGTTTGGCCTACGCGTAAAGAAACAACGCAGACCACAATGATCGTGCTGGTGGTGGTGATTATCATGTCACTGCTGTTATGGGCGCTCGACAGTATACTGGCTTGGGTGGTTCGTGCCTTAACCAATTGATTGCGACAGGCCAGAGGTAACGCTGGCCGGTTAACGAGGAAGACGATAAATGGCAATGCGGTGGTACGTGGTACACGCCTATTCGGGTTTTGAAAAGCAGGTTCAGCGTTCTTTGATGGAGCGCATTAATCGTATGGACATGCAGGACAGTTTTGGTGAAGTTCTGGTGCCTACGGAAGAAGTCGTTGAAATGCGTGAGGGCACGAAGCGCCGCAGCGAGCGCAAATTTTTCCCCGGGTATGTGTTAGTGCAAATGGAATTGAATGATGATTCCTGGCACTTGGTAAAAGACGTGCCCAAAGTGCTGGGTTTTATTGGTGGTACCGGTGACCGGCCAACCCCAATTACTGACAAGGAAGCTGATGCCATTCTGCAACGTGTGCAGGAAGGTGTGGAGAAACCACGGCCCAAAGTATTGTTTGAACCGGGCGAGATGGTGCGCATTATTGACGGCCCCTTCAATGATTTTAATGGTGTTGTGGAAGAAGTGGATTACGAAAAAAGTAAGATGCGTGTATCAGTATTGATTTTTGGCCGTTCCACACCCGTTGAACTGGAATTTGGTCAAGTCGAAAAAGGATAAACTGACAGCGCGAAGCGTTTTTATTTAACGCTAAGCATTAGCACTATTTTAAACAGGGGAGCCGTAAGGCGCTTGCACCCACTTGGGAGTAATAAAACATGGCAAAGAAGATTGAGGCCTACATCAAGCTGCAGGTTCCAGCAGGTCAGGCCAACCCGAGCCCGCCTGTGGGTCCGGCATTGGGTCAGCATGGCGTTAATATCATGGAGTTCTGCAAGGCGTTTAATGCGCAGACGCAGAGCATGGAGCAGGGTTTGCCAATTCCTGTAGTGATCACCGTTTATAGTGACCGTAGTTTTACCTTTATTACCAAGACTCCGCCGGCTTCCGTGTTGTTGAGGAAAGCAGCAGGTATTGCCAAAGGCTCCGGTGTACCGAATCGTGACAAAGTGGGTAAGATCAATCGTGCCCAGCTGGAAGAAATTGCCACCACCAAGATGCCGGATCTGAATGCTGCTGATATGGATGCTGCTGTGCGTATTATTGCCGGCACTGCTCGCAGTATGGGCTTGGAAACTGAGGGGGTGAAATAATGGCTAAATTGTCGAAACGTGCCAAAGCAATCAGTGAAAAGCTGGAAGTGGGTAAAAATTATGCCATTGATGATGCGTTAGCCCTGCTTAAGGATCTACCCTCAGCAAAATTTGCCGAGTCCGTTGATGTGAGCATCAATCTGGGCGTGGATGCGCGCAAGTCTGATCAAGCGGTGCGCAGTGCCACTGTGTTGCCGAATGGCACCGGTAAAACCGTGCGTGTGGCGGTATTTACTCAGGGTGCCAATGCCGATGCGGCCAAAGAAGCCGGTGCAGATATCGTGGGTATGGATGATCTGGCTGCGGAAGTGAAAAAAGGCAATATGGATTTTGATGTGGTTATCGCTTCCCCGGATGCCATGCGTGTGGTGGGTCAGCTGGGTCAGATACTTGGTCCTCGCGGTCTGATGCCAAACCCCAAAGTGGGTACGGTGACGCCTGACGTGGTCACCGCAGTGAAAAATGCCAAGGCAGGTCAGGTGCGTTATCGCATCGACAAGGCAGGTATTATTCATTGTCCCATTGGCAAGCTTAGCTTTGAAGTACCGGCTCTGCGTGAGAATCTGGAAGCCTTGCTGGCAGATTTGCTGAAGGCCAAGCCGAGTTCTGCCAAGGGTGTGTATATGAAAAAAGTGACCGTATCGAGCACTATGGGTCCGGGCATTGTGGTGGATAAGTCGTCACTGCCAGTCTAGGCCGCCACGATACAACAAAACAGAATTTGAGGGTGCGGTTTTTTTTAAGACACCTGTCTTGAAAAAACCGTTGCCACCAAAGACCGCAGGTGTGAGGTGGATGTTTTTATCCGCCAAGCTTAATGATGGCAGTCAGCCTGCGCAGATGGTGTTTCCCCGGCAGATTTCCCTGGGTCACGCTGTATTAAGGAAGTGTTGGTGAAAACCGGCACGTAGTACAAGCGGGAAAGACAAACGTCTAACCCATTCTTTGTTAATAAACAGTGTTAACGACTGGAGGTGTTTCAGTGGCTCTGAACTTAGATCAGAAAAAGGCAGTCGTCGCCGAAGTCGCCGAAGTCGCAGCTAATGCGCATTCTGCTATTGCCGCCGAGTATATTGGGCTGACAGTGGATGATATGACGGCTTTGCGTGTGAAGGCTCGTGAAGAAAATGTCTATTTGCGCGTAGTAAAAAACACCTTGGCGCGTCGCGCATTTGAAGGTACTGACTTCGAATGTATGAGTGATGCCATGGTAGGTCCGTTGGTTTTGGCGTTCTCGCAAGAAGACCCTGGTGCCGCTGCTCGTGTCATTTCTGGTTTTGCAAAAGAAAATGACAAATTGGTAGTGAAGCTGGTTTCTATTAGCGGGCAATTGTTGGATGCAGGCGATATTAAACGTCTGGCCAGTATGCCAACCAAGGACCAGGCAATCAGCATGCTGATGTCGGTGATGAATGCACCGGTAGAGAAGCTGGCACGTACGTTGAACGAAGTGCCGAGCAAGCTGGTTCGTGTGATAGCTGCGGTTCGCGACCAAAAAGATGCTGCGTAATCGTTTTAAACGAAATGTGTGCGTTTTTTTACGACGATTTACGATTTATTGTTGAAAACAAAAACACTTATTTTCGGGCAATCAAAAGCCCGATGAGTTGAAAGTATTAGGAGATTGATATCATGGCTGTGAGTAAAGACGATATTCTGGAAAGCATTTCAAACATGACCGTCATGGAAGTGGTGGATCTGGTTGAAGCAATGGAAGAAAAATTTGGTGTGTCTGCAGCGGCTGCTGTGGCTGTTGCAGCTCCTGCTGCTGACGCTGGGGCTGCTGTTGAAGAGCAGACCGAGTTCAATGTCATGATGACCAGCTTCGGTGACAACAAGGTTTCTGTGATCAAGGCCGTTCGTGGCATCACTGGCCTGGGGCTTAAAGAAGCCAAGGGCATGGTGGAAAGCGCACCGGTTGCAGTGAAAGAAGGCGTTGAGATAGCCGAAGCTGAAGAGGTCAAAAAGACGCTGGAAGAAGCCGGCGCACAAGTCGAGCTTAAATAAGACTCGCTTGTTGAGTGCTGAAACCCGGGGCGTTCTTTATTTCAAGAAGTCCCGGCCAGACTTCTCAACAGCGGCATTGGCTGGTGACTTTTGTCACCGGCCTTTTGTCGCTACTGAGAAGCGTTATTCGTTGATGGCGCGCTTGTGCGTTATCAGGTTGTCATAATAGAGGAACGCAGATGGCTTACTCCTTCACTGAAAAGAAACGTATCCGTAAAGATTTCGGCAAGTTTCCTAAAGTCATGGAGGTACCGTACCTGCTGGAAATCCAGCTGGCATCGTACCGTAAATTTCTCCAGACCGATGTGCCTTTGGCTGAGCGTGGTGACTATGGATTGCATGGTGCGCTGAAAAGTGTGCTGCCCATTGTTAGTTATTCCGGTAGTGCGGGCTTGGAGTATGTTGATTATCGTCTGGGCACTCCGACGTTTAATGTGAAGGAATGCCAGCTGCGTGGTATGACCTATTCCGCGCCATTACGCGTCACGGTCAAGTTGATCATTTACGATAAGGATTCCAAGAAAAATCCGAAGCCGATCAAGGAAATCCGCGAACAGGAAATCTACATGGGTGAGATTCCCTTGATGACCGACAACGGTACCTTTGTGATTAACGGTACTGAGCGCGTTATTGTTTCCCAGCTGCATCGTTCGCCGGGTGTGTTTTTTGATCACGACAAGGGTAAAACCCACTCTTCGGGTAAGTTGCTCTACCATGCTCAGGTGATTCCTTATCGCGGTTCCTGGCTGGATTTTGAATTTGATCCCAAAGACCTGGTGCATGTGCGCATTGATCGTCGTCGAAAACTGCCAGCTACGGTTATCCTGCATGCCTTGGGATATAGCGACGAAGAAATCCTGGCGATGTTCTTCGAAAATGATTCCTTCACGCTGGGTAAAGAAGAAGCCAAGTTGAAACTGGTACCTGAGCGCTTGCGGGGTGATACCGCTGCCTATGACATTAAGATCAAAGGTAAAGTTATTGCAGAAAAAGGGCGTCGTATCACTGCGCGGCACATCAAGGAGCTTGAAAAGGCCGACATTAAAACGTTGCCTGTGCCGTTTGAGTATTTGATTGGCAAAGCTCTGGCGAGCGCTGTGGTGGACAAAGAAAGTGGCGAAATCGTTGCCAATACCAACGAAGAGATCACCGAAGAGTTGTTGGTTAAACTACAGGAAGCGGGCGTTAAAAGTATTGAAACAGTTTACACCAACGACCTTGATCGTGGCCCGTTCATTGCGGATACTTTACGTGCAGATAATTCCACCAACAACCTCGAAGCCAAGGTGGAAATCTATCGCATGATGCGTCCTGGTGAACCACCTACCAAGGATGCTGCTGAGACGCTGTTCCAGAATTTGTTTTTTAATCCGGATCGTTATGATTTGTCCTCTGTGGGCCGTATGAAGTTTAATCGCCGTCTTGGTCGTGTGGAAAACACTGGCGACGGTGTATTGAGTCCGGATGATATTGTCGATGTGCTGAAAATGCTCATCGATATTCGTAACGGCAATGGTGTAGTGGATGACATCGATCATCTGGGCAATCGTCGTGTACGCTCTGTCGGTGAGATGGCAGAAAACCAGTTTCGCGTTGGCTTGGTGCGCGTGGAACGTGCAGTGAAAGAACGTTTAAGCATCGCCGAAAGCGAAGGTCTGATGCCACAGGATCTGATCAACGCCAAGCCGGTGTCTGCTGCTATCAAGGAATTTTTTGGCAGTTCGCAGTTGTCGCAGTTTATGGATCAGAACAACCCGCTGTCGGAAGTCACCCACAAGCGTCGTGTTTCGGCCCTGGGCCCGGGTGGTTTAACCCGTGAACGTGCTGGTTTTGAGGTGCGCGATGTCCATCCGACGCATTACGGTCGTGTCTGCCCCATCGAAACACCTGAAGGCCCGAATATCGGTCTGATTAACTCGCTGGCAGTGTATGCGCGTACCAACGATTACGGTTTCCTGGAAACGCCGTATCGTAAAGTAGTCGATGGTGTAGTGACGGGGGATATCGAATATCTGTCTGCTATCGAAGAAGGTCAGTATGTGATTGCTCAGGCCAATATCACGCTCGATAAAAAGGGTAAATTGATTGATGATATGGTGGCGGCTCGTCACCTGAATGAAACGACGATGTCCTTCCCGGACAAAGTAGACTACATAGACGTATCACCACGCCAAATTGTATCCATTGCCGCAGCACTGATTCCGTTTCTTGAGCATGATGATGCCAATCGTGCATTGATGGGCTCGAACATGCAGCGTCAGGCTGTGCCGACGTTGCGTGCGGACAAGCCGTTAGTGGGTACGGGTATTGAGCGTGTTGTTGCTATCGACTCAGGTGTTACCGTGATCGCCACGCGTGGCGGCCGGGTGGATATGGTGGACGCCAGCCGTATTGTGGTGCGTGTCAATGATGATGAAACCGCTGCGGGTGAGCCCGGTGTGGATATTTACAATCTGACCAAATACACCCGTTCTAACCAGAATACCTGTATCAACCAAAAACCGCTGGTGAAACCCGGTGATGTGGTGGCGCGGGGTGATGTGCTGGCTGATGGCCCGTCCACTGATATGGGCGAGCTGGCGTTGGGACAGAATATGCTGGTGGCCTTTATGCCCTGGAATGGTTACAACTTTGAGGATTCCATTCTCATCTCTGAACGTGTGGTGAAAGAAGATCGTTACACCACGATTCACATCGAAGAACTCACCTGCATGGCGCGTGATACCAAATTGGGTTCGGAAGAAGTCACCAGCGATATTCCTAATGTGGGTGAAGGCGCGTTGGCCAACCTGGACGAAGCTGGTGTGGTGTACGTAGGTGCTGAGGTGAAACCAGGCGATATTCTAGTGGGTAAGGTGACACCGAAGGGTGAAACTCAATTGACGCCGGAAGAAAAACTGTTGCGTGCAATTTTTGGTGAAAAAGCCTCCGACGTGAAAGATACTTCGTTGCGCGTACCCTCGGGTATGGATGGCGTGGTTATTGACGTGCGCGTTTTTACCCGTGATGGCGTGGACAAAGACACACGCGCTTTGCAGGTAGAAGAATCCGATCTCGCTTCGGTGAAAAAGGATTTGCAGGACGAGTATCGCATCATGGAGGACGATATTTATCAGCGTGCGGAAAAACTGCTTTCCGGCAAGATTGCCGATGGTGGTCCGAACCAGCTTAAAGCCGGTGCCAAGGTGACCAATGCTTACCTCGCTGAAATCGAGCGCGGAAAGTGGTTTGAAGTGCGCTTGCGCAATGAAGACGCCAATACGCAATTGGAAAAACTCTCTGCTCAATTGACTCGTCACCGCGAAGAAATGGATGCCAAGTTTGAAGAGCAGAAGCAGAAAATCACCTCAGGTGATGATCTGGCACCGGGTGTGTTGAAGATGGTCAAAGTGTACATGGCCGTGCGTCGTCGCATTCAGCCGGGTGATAAAATGGCGGGCCGTCATGGAAACAAGGGTGTTATTTCCATGATCGTGCCGGAAGAGGACATGCCGTATCGCGCTGATGGTACTCCGGTTGACGTGGTGTTGAATCCGCTGGGTGTGCCGTCACGCATGAATGTGGGGCAGGTACTGGAGACCCATTTGGGGTGGGCAGCACGCGGTTTGGGATTGAAACTCGGCAAGATGCTGGATAGCAACGGTACGACCAAAGATATCCGTAGTTACCTTGACGAAATTTATAATGGTGGTGTGGGTGAAAAAGTTGACCTGAATTCTCTCAATGATGACGAAGTGCTCGAAATGAGTCACAACCTGCGCAAAGGTGTGCCCATGGCCACACCGGTGTTCGATGGTGTGAACGAAGAAGAAATTCGTCGCATGCTGAAGCTGGCCGACTTGCCCGAGAGTGGACAGACCCGGCTTATTGATGGTCGTACTGGTGAATATTTTGATCGCCCGGTAACCGTTGGCTACATGTACATGCTCAAGCTTAACCATTTGGTGGATGACAAAATGCATGCCCGTTCTACAGGGCCGTACAGTCTGGTGACTCAGCAACCGTTGGGTGGCAAGGCACAATTCGGTGGTCAGCGCTTCGGTGAAATGGAAGTGTGGGCTTTGGAAGCTTATGGCGCAGCGTACACTTTGCAGGAAATGTTGACTGTGAAATCAGACGACGTGGCTGGCCGTACCAAAATGTACAAAAACATTGTGGATGGCAACCATCATATGGAAGCGGGTATGCCCGAATCCTTTAATGTGCTGGTCAAGGAAATTCGTTCCCTCGGTATTGATATCGAGCTGGAAGAAGATCGCTAATCGTCGGCATCAGGTTTTAAAAGTGGAGAAACCATGAAAGATCTACTCAAAATTTTGCGTAACCAGGGTCAGGTTCAGGACTTCGATGCGATTCGCATTGGTCTGGCCTCGCCCGCAAAAATTCGTTCCTGGTCCTACGGTGAAGTGAAAAAGCCGGAGACTATTAACTATCGTACGTTCAAACCTGAGCGTGACGGTTTATTCTGTGCCAAGATTTTTGGCCCAGTGAAAGACTACGAATGCCTGTGTGGCAAATACAAGCGGCTCAAACATCGTGGCGTGATCTGTGAAAAATGCGGCGTTGAAGTTACCCTGGCCAAGGTACGCCGCGAACGTATGGCGCATATCGAACTGGCCAGTCCGGTAGCACATATCTGGTTCCTCAAGTCCCTGCCTTCACGCATTGGCTTGTTGCTGGATATGACCCTGCGTGACATCGAGCGTGTGCTTTATTTTGAAGCCTTCGTAGTGGTGAATCCGGGTATGACCGAGCTGGAGCGTTTCCAGTTGCTGAGCGATGAGCAATACCTGGAAGCCATCGAAGAATATGGTGACGAGTTCGATGCCCGCATGGGTGCCGAAGCGGTGTTTGAATTACTGAAAGCCATCGACATGAAAGCTGAAGTGATCCAGATTCGTGAAGACATCGGTGCCACCAAGTCGGAGACAAAATACAAAAAATACACCAAACGTCTGAAGCTCATCGAGGCCTTCATCGAGTCCGGCAACAGACCGGAATGGATGGTGTTGACTGTATTGCCGGTATTACCGCCGGAATTACGTCCGCTGGTGCCGCTGGATGGTGGTCGTTTTGCGACTTCTGATTTGAACGACTTGTATCGTCGTGCCATCAATCGTAACAACCGTCTGCGTCGCCTGTTGGAGTTGAATGCACCGGACATTATTGTGCGTAATGAAAAACGCATGTTGCAGGAGTCTGTGGATGCGTTGCTGGATAACGGCCGTCGCGGTCGTGCCATTACTGGTTCTAACAAGCGCCCGCTGAAATCTCTGGCCGACATGATTAAGGGCAAACAGGGTCGTTTCCGCCAGAATTTGCTGGGTAAACGTGTTGATTACTCTGGTCGTTCGGTCATCGTGGTGGGGCCTACTCTCAAACTGCATCAATGTGGTTTGCCGAAAAAAATGGGCCTGGAATTATTCAAGCCGTTTATTTTCAGCAAACTGGAATTGCGTGGTTTGGCGACTACTATCAAGGCCGCCAAAAAAATGGTTGAACGTGAAGGCCCGGAAGTTTGGGATATTCTCGCCGAGGTGATCCGCGAACATCCGATCATGTTGAACCGTGCGCCGACCCTGCATCGTCTGGGTATTCAGGCATTTGAACCGGTGCTGATTGAAGGTAAGGCCATTCAGTTGCACCCGTTAGTGTGTACTGCATTTAACGCAGACTTTGACGGTGACCAGATGGCCGTGCATGTGCCGCTGTCCATTGAGGCTCAGTTGGAAACACGCACGCTGATGCTGTCGTCAAATAACGTGTTGTCGCCCGCTAATGGTGAGCCAATTATTGTACCGTCGCAGGACGTGGTGCTGGGTCTGTATTACATGACTCGCGATTGTATCAACGCCAAAGGTGAAGGCATGGTGTTTGCTGACATCAATGAAGCACACCGTGCCTACGAAACAGGTGCTGCGTCGATCCATGCCAAGGTCAAAGTGCGCGTTTTGGATGTAACGTTGGATGATGACGGTAAAGAGGTAGAACGCCGCCGCGTGGTGGAGACGACTGTGGGACGTGCTTTGCTGATGGAACTGATGCCTCGTGGTCTGAGTATTGATCTGGTGAATAAAACCATGACCAAAAAGGCTGTATCTGGCGTGATTAATGCCTGTTATCGCCAGGTTGGCCTGAAAAAGACGGTAATTTTTGCTGATCAGATAATGTACATGGGCTTCCGGCAGTCTACCAAATCGTCGGTATCCTTCGGTATTAATGACATGGAGATCCCGCCCGCCAAATATGAACTGCTGGCTGAAGCTGAAGGGCAGGTCAAAGAAATTGAAAACCAGTACGCCTCTGGTTTGGTGACTAACGGTGAACGCTACAACAAGGTTGTGGATATCTGGTCTGTGGCCAACGATGCTATTGCCAAGGCGATGATGGATGGTCTGGGCTTTGAAGATGTGGTGAATGCTGAAGGCAAGACCGTCAAACAGAAATCCTTCAACTCGGTATATATGATGGCTGACTCCGGTGCTCGTGGCAGTGCGGCGCAGATTCGTCAGTTATCCGGTATGCGAGGTCTGATGGCCAAGCCGGATGGCTCAATTATCGAAACACCGATTACGGCTAATTTCCGCGAAGGTCTGGACGTGTTGCAGTATTTTATTTCTACTCATGGTGCTCGTAAGGGCTTGGCTGATACCGCGCTGAAAACGGCTAACTCCGGTTACCTGACTCGTCGTTTGGTGGATGTCTCTCAGGATTTGGTGGTATTGGAAGTTGATTGTGGTACGCAAGAAGGCCTGCTCAAACAACCGTTAGTGGAAGGTGGTGATGTGGTGGAACCGTTGGCCGAGCGCGTGCTGGGCCGGACAGCGGCAACGGATATCCTGATTCCCACTACCGATACTGTGTTGTTTCCCGCTGGCACTTTGCTGGATGAGGATATGGTGGAGGTTCTGGAAACCAACGGTGTGGATCAGGTGCGGGTACGTTCTGCGATTACCTGTGAAACCCGCTATGGCATCTGTGCGCAATGTTATGGTCGTGATCTAGGTCGTGGTCACCGTGTTAATCAAGGCGAAGCCATCGGTGTGGTGGCTGCGCAATCTATCGGTGAACCCGGTACTCAGCTCACCATGCGTACTTTCCACATTGGTGGTGCGGCTTCCCGTGCTGCGGCAGCTAACAGTATTGAAGTGAAATCTGCGGGTACTGTGCGTTTGCATAACATCAAAACAGTAGAACGGACCAATGGCAATCTGGTGGCGGTGTCCCGCTCTGGTGAGCTGACTGTGCTTGATGCACAAGGCCGTGAACGTGAACGCTACAAGGTACCCTATGGTGCGGAAATTGCGGTGCATGATAACAGCGCTATTGCTGCCGGTACTGTCGCAGCAACCTGGGATCCCCATACACACCCGGTGATTACCGAGGTAGCGGGTAAGCTGCAATTTATCGATTTCAATGAAGGTGTGACCGTGCAGCGGGAAACCGACGACATCACTGGTATGTCCAGTCTGGTGGTTATTGATCCCAAGCAACGCAGCGCAGCAGCCAAAGACCTGCGACCCATGGTTAAACTAGTGGATGATAAAGGTGATGATTTGAGCATTGCGGGCACCGACATTCCTGCGCATTATGCTTTGTCAGCGGGTGCCATTGTTGGTATGGAAGATGGTGCAATGGCCAATGTGGGTGACGTGATTGCACGTATCCCACAAGAGTCTTCGAAGACACGCGATATCACCGGTGGTCTGCCGCGTGTGGCCGAGCTGTTTGAAGCGCGTAAGCCGAAAGAGCCATCTATCATGGCGGAAATTTCGGGTATCGTCTCTTTTGGTAAGGAAACCAAGGGCAAGCAGCGCTTGGTCATCACTCCAACCGAGGGAGATCATTACGAAGCGTTGATTCCCAAATGGCGTCATATCACCGCGTTTGAAGGTGAGCATGTGGAGAAGGGTGAGGTTATCGCTGATGGTGCGCCGGACCCCCATGATATTTTGCGTCTGAAAGGTATTCCGGAGTTGGCAACGTATATCGGCAATGAGGTGCAGGAGGTCTATCGTTTGCAAGGTGTAAAGATCAACGACAAGCACATAGAAGTGATCGTACGCCAGATGTTACGCCGTGCTGAAATCAAAGCTCCAGGTGATACCAAATTGCTGCGAGGAGAACAGCTGGAGCGAACTCGTATTCTCGAAGAAAACGAGAGAGTGGAGGCCGAAGGTAAAATGCCCGCAACCTATCAGCCTATGTTACTGGGGATCACCAAGGCTTCGCTGGCCACGGAGTCCTTTATTTCTGCGGCTTCCTTCCAGGAGACCACTCGTGTGCTCACTGAGGCTTCGGTGAGTGGCAAGGTGGATCGTTTGCGGGGCTTGAAAGAAAACGTCATTGTGGGACGTTTGATTCCGGCAGGTACGGGTTTGGCGCATCATCAAGAACGTCAGCGTAAGGCGGCGGCCGCAGTAGAAGCCGAGTCTGAAGCTGCCTCTGCTGCTTTGCGGGCTGCCAAAGAAGCAATGCCGGCTCCGGCTAGTGAAGCGGAAGGTTCGGATGGTGCTGAGGAAGTTGTGAGTTAGGGTCGAAGTTGTAGAGGTGACGGGCGGAGATACGAGGTAATGCCGCGTACTCCGCTCCGTCGCTTCATAGGCTCCCAAATTTCCTCATTCTCACGCTTTGTGGAAACCAGAAACGAACTTTGCGTTAAACCTAAATTAATCAGTTAAACCGTAGCGAGAGCGACTAAGGTGCGGAAGATAAAGCGTTTTTCAGGTTATTTTGGACGAAAGTGTATCACCCATACGGTGAGTTCAACATGTTCTGAAAAATGCTTTAGATTCTGTGCCTTAGGCGCTCGCAGTAGATTTAACTGATTAATTTAGGTTAAAGCCTGGTCGGTTTTTTTGGGGAAAAAAGGAGTGTTGAGGAAGGTGTATATTCCTGAACCACATTTAAACGCGGCTACTTTGCCTCATTAAGATCCCAGTCATATCCGTAATCAATATCGCCATTATGTTCGGCCAGCCGTTTTGCCAGTGCGGGCTCGGCATGTTTAGCTAATTTCTTTAGTAACTCTTTTTCGTTAGTTCCGAAGTCGGTTTGATACCAATCGAATATCTTGGATAACAAAAGATCTTCGCCTTCCACTGCAATCCCTCTTGGATTGTTTATATAGGATTTGGCAGCCTCTGTCAGTTGATCATCGATATTCTCGCCTGTAAAAATCCTGGCGCTGAGGTTTGGGCAGCTATAGCTCGCGCAATTAACAGCATAGTGAATTCTGGAGTCTTTCCATATAGGGCGTAAAATGCCATGTTCTATGTCATTTAAGCTGAGTTTTTGTCCGGAGATATTAAGGTACTTTTCATTCCATGGGCCGGGTGAGAAAAAGGAGCCGCCAATCTTGAGTATGGATTTCACCGGATAGGCATCCAATATAACATCGACTGTCAGAGCGTTGTAAAGGTTGATCCAATAGGCTATCTGCTCATTGCGGTTGTAGCGGCGCGGGTCGATAGTCTCCAGTGTTTTTATATAGTGCTTAAGTGCCTCACGGTCAGTGTCCGGTACTGCACTGTATTTGAACAGGTTAACGCCATTGGATGTACTAACAAGATATTTGTCGAGTAAACCTTGCCAAGCATCATGGCTTATGGTCTTGGAGTTTGCTTCATTGCTGTCTACCCAAAATGTAATTATTTTCGCAGCAGGTGCTGCGTAAACGACTTGTGCCAGAAGAAAAAAACAAAAGATACTCAGTAGTTTTCCAAGCCGGTTTGTCATGTGTGTAAACATTCATGCCTCCAGTTGTGTAGGTTGGTGGTAATTACTGAAAGGTAATTGCCTGGGTTTCGTTTGGTCTGACTGATGGCTGCGCAAAAAAGTGTTCACTTACATCTGTATGCTTCGCGCTCCTTGTTTTTGAATGAAAGTTTTCGCGCAAACCTAAGGGGGTTTTGAGCAATTACTGTACATTTAAACAATCAGGATGAGTAAATACGCTTAGTGTTCAGAATGTTATGTGTTTATCTGTCAGGCCGTGGATAGTCTAGTCGCTAAAGATTATAAAATATTACAATTGTTATAAAAAAATTATTGCAATAGCGGCTATTTTTGGTGATGTCATGAAGAAAATATGGCGCATGCTTAAATCTAAACCCTGAGCACCGTGAGTATAAATACGGTATCAAAATAATTTTACGAGAATCTGTAACTTTTCGTGACGAATCACGTCAACGTTTCCTGTGTAATTCATATTGTCTGCTTTATGTGTCGGCTCATGATGCTTAATCTATATGTGCAGGTGATATTTTCCAGAACTCGAAACGTTAGATAGCGTTATAAAATTTTGATCTAGATAAAGGAATATATAATGAAGCGAGTAAAACGTTTTTTCATTATTGGGGTTGTTTTCCAAAGCTTAATGGCAACTGCCGTATTTGCATCGGGGTCGTATGGTGGAGGCGCGAATACACACACACTTGATGACTACAGCCGGGGAAAGGTTGTCGTTCGTCATAAAGTCATTTGTTCATCCTGTCCTTTCCCCGGCAGTAACGTCAATAAAGACTTTGCTTTTGATGTCATTGAGAAAATCAAAGCAGAGGACTCCATATTAAACTCTCTATCCAAAGACGAGCAGAAATCGGTCGTTGTATATCTTCGTAAGCGCTTCAAGTTGGAATAGGTGGTATGTGAACACTTAAGAAGTGAATCGAATTAACGAGATTATAACCATGTTCCGGCCCCTCGTTTATATCAAGCAACAACCAATTTCGCACAAGTTAGTTTTTTAACTTGCTTGGGTTGCGTTATCTATTTTACAAGGATTTTTTATAATGAAATACACCTGTTTTTTCTGTGTTGGTTTATTTATTTTTTCATCGATAGCATCCGCAGCTGGCAATCCGTGGCTTATTTCCCCAGGAACAGTATCAATACAGCTGAGCTATGTTACACAGTCCGCAAATGAGCTGTATGCAGGTGAAACTAAAAGCCCATTGCCAGACGACCTGGATCAAACAACAGCCTGGGTGGGTTTTGCTTACGGTCTTGCCGATAACATGGCTATGGATGCGCGATTGGGTTATTCAAATTTTGAATTTTCCCCTCGGCAGGATGAGAGCGGTACGACAGATACATTGCTGGGACTTACCTGGCGGCTCCGTGACGAGTTTATACATGACTCTGGCCCCAGTGTCGCATTACGGATGGGTGTTACGCTGGCGGGAAATTACACCGCTGGAAAAATCAATTCTATTGGTGACGGTGCATCCGGTGCGGAGATATCTTTGATTGTTGGGAAAGTCATTACACCCGCGTTGTCCGTTGCTGCGGATGCTGGTTATCGTTACCGCGATTCAGGTGTTGATAATGAGCTGTTTTCCTCGGTGCGTGGTTTCTACAGTGTAACGAATCAACTGCACACCAGTGTCGGATATTCTGTTGTTCGAGCGAACGGAAGTCTGGATATCAGTGATCCTGAGTTTGTGGGAAATTTTACTGAACTTGCGGAAGACGCAGATATTGTCGAACTAGGTGTGGCTTATCAGTTTGTGCGTGGCTACCAAGTCGGCTTTGGTTATGGACAGGTTGTCGATGGACGCAATACCGGGTTAAACGAAATCGCGAGTATTTCACTCGGTATGACGTTTTAGCATTGTGACCCTATGTATCTACGGCAAACAATATCCGCGATCATCCCGGCCCGGGATGAGTCGCGAGCAATATCACAAGTGGTTGAAGCGCTGGCACAATTGCATTTTGACACTCACGAACCTGTTTTCGACAATATTATTGTCTGTGACAACGGTTCCACTGACGATACTGCCGAGGTTGCGGCGCGGGCTGGTGCGATTGTTGTCAAGGAGTCGCGACTGGGCTACGGCAACGCTTGTTTCGCGGCGCTGTCGGTTCTTCCGTCAAGCGACATCGTCGTTTTCATTGATGGTGACAATGCATTTTATGCTGATCAATGTCGGCCACTCATCGATGCCATCGTGAATGGTGCGGATTTGGCTATTGGCTCCCGGCAGTTGGGTTGTACAGAGAAAGGGGCGCTAACGGTGGTTCAGCGTTTTGGTAATCGGCTCGCCAGTGTGCTCATTCAGTGGATTTGGGGTGTGCCCATAACAGATTTGGGACCCTACCGGGCCATACGTACGGATGCGCTGAAGCGTCTCGCCATGCAGGATCGAACGTTCGGTTGGACGGTTGAAATGCAAGTGAAAGCCATTCAGGCCAATATGAAGCTTGTGGAATGCGCGGTTGATACAAGAAGGCGTATTGGAAAATCAAAAATCAGCGGAACAATTCGTGGCAGTCTGGGTGCGGCGCACGGCATATTGGGCATGATATTTTTACTTTGGAGGCAAGAGTGCCGGGCTAAACGACAAGCCGTAGCGACACGCGAGCAATAAAATGGCTTCAAGATGACGGTTTCTCGCGACGACGTTCATTCTCGGAATGTCTCCCGGAGATTAAGCTGAGCGTGAAGCGAAAGCTTTCAATTCATCACAACGCGTGGTTATTCCTGGGCGGAGTGGTGAGCGTACTGCTTTACTGGTATTTATCACGGGAAATTGCAGGTTCGTCGATAAAGGTAGAGCGCTATATCGGTTATTTTGGCATCGCGTTTGTTGTGTATGCCGCCACAATATTTTTGGCGACACGCGGCGCTCGTATTCCTCCGCTCACCTATATCCTAGTGTTTGCCGTGCTGTTTCGTGTCATCGGCGTCAGCGTCACCCCTCAATTTGAGGACGATTATTTTCGCTATATATGGGATGGGTTTGTTCTTTCGGGGCTTGATAATCCATACCAACATCCGCCGAGCCATTACTTTGCGGATGAAAATATCCCGGCGGAATATCAAAATGCGCTGAATGGTGTCAACTATCCAGACCTCCCAACAATTTATGCGCCGACGCTTCAATTCAGTTTTTTGATTGCACACTGGGTATGGCCGGCTCAGGTGATGGGGTTGCAGCTTGTTTATTCCATTGTGGATGTGTTACTGATTTTACTGCTTGCACAAATGACTGATCGCAGAAACTTGATGTTATATGCGTGGAACCCGCTGGTCATCAAGGAAATCGCTTTCACTGCACATCCCGATGTCGCAGGCGCGATGCTGCTTGTGGCGGCTATATTTTTCGTCAAAGACCGTCCCTTGCTCAGTGTGGCATCGCTGGCGCTCAGCGTTTGCGCTAAACCCTTTGCCTGGATAATCGCACCGTTCATCTTGATGCGATTGCGAAAAACGTATGTGTTTTTATTCGTTATCCTAGTGTTGATGATTTATTTGCCGTTTTTGGTCAGTGGAGCGACTGACTTGACAACACTGGGTACTTTCGGAAAGTTCTGGGAATATAACGCTGCTGTTTACTATGTGTTATCCCAGACTTTGCCTGCGGTCAATGCGCGATTGCTGTGCGGCGCAATATTTGTTGTGATGTATCTTGTTTATGTGCGTCATTATCGCGCATCCGGTCAAACGAATATTCGTGGGGATATACTGTTGGGCGGCCTGCTTGTTTTGTCGCCAGTGATCAACCCCTGGTATCTGTTATGGATTCTCCCATTTGCTTCGCTTAACCGTGACATTTGGCCGTGGGTTGCCTCCGGTGCTGTTTTGCTGTCGTATTTCACCGGGCTCAACACGGGTGACCCAAGCCTTGCCAGTTATGAGCAGGCCAGATGGGTCAAACCCGTTGAGTTTGGTATGATTGCACTTGCTGTCTTGTTTGACGTGTATAGGCGGCGTGAAAAGGTTAAGCCTGATTAATGTGCCCTTCTGCGGATTCATTTCATATTGGACAAGGCTCGGGCTTGACAGCTCGGGGTCATGCGCCTAAAATTCGCGCTCCTTGGAAACAGGCGGGGTCTCTCCCGCCCGTTGCTTTGTCCGAACTCCCGCCTTTGCAGGATGAGTTTCGGGGAACAAGACAATTATTTTTATTGAATCCCTATTTGAACGGGATTGGAGTTGCTTAAATGCCAACGGTAAATCAGTTAGTTCGCAAAGGCCGTAAGCGCCAGATTGCAAAAAGTAATGTGCCGGCGCTGGACGCTTGCCCACAAAAACGCGGCGTGTGTACCCGTGTTTATACCACCACGCCGAAAAAGCCGAACTCGGCACTGCGTAAGGTGGCCCGTGTTCGCTTGACCAATGGTCATGAAGTAACGACCTACATCGGCGGTGAAGGCCATAACCTGCAAGAACACTCTGTGATTCTGCTTCGTGGTGGTCGCGTTAAGGATTTGCCAGGTGTGCGTTACCACACCGTCCGTGGCAGTCTGGATACCTCGGGTGTGTCGGATCGCCGCCAGGGTCGCTCCAAGTACGGCGCAAAGCGTCCCAAGTCCTAACAGGAAGACGGACGAAATAACTATTCACATTGATGAACGAGATCGAGTAATCAAATGGCTAGAAGAAGAGCAATACCAAAACGTACTATTTTGCCAGACCCAAAATACAAGGATCTGATGTTGGCCAAGTTTATCAATATTTTGATGATGGATGGCAAGAAGGCTGTGGCTGAACGTGTTGTTTATGGTGCGCTGGATCAAGTGGTTGAAAAATCTAAAGGCGAAGCCGTAGAAGTTTTAAGCAAGGCCCTGGAAAATGTGCGTCCCATGGTTGAGGTGAAATCCCGCCGTGTGGGTGGTGCGACATATCAGGTGCCTGTTGAAGTGCGAGCGGATCGCCGTATGGCATTGGCAATGCGCTGGCTGGTAGAAGCCGCACGTAAGCGCAGTGAAAAATCGATGGACCGCCGCCTTGCGGGCGAAATCATGGATGCCATGGAAAGCCGTGGTTCAGCAGTGAAAAAACGCGAAGATGTACATCGCATGGCAGAAGCCAACAAGGCATTCTCGCACTACCGTTGGTAACAGATATCAGGTTTTACCCCTGCGCGGACATTTCCGTGAGGGTTGTTCTTTAACATTGATGATTATGAGTCGGCAAATGTGTCGGCGGATTAACAACACGATAACGAGATACTTGTCTTCTATTCAGATTAAGGCAAGACAGTCTTGAATAGGAATAAAGGTTGTGGTACGTCAAACGCCAATCGAACGCTACCGCAATATCGGCATAATGGCCCATATTGATGCAGGTAAAACAACCACCACCGAACGCGTGTTGTTTTACACTGGTGTGTCGCACAAAATTGGTGAAGTTCATGATGGTGCAGCTACCATGGACTGGATGGAGCAGGAGCAAGAGCGCGGAATTACGATTACTTCTGCAGCCACTACCTGCTTTTGGTCCGGGATGGATCAACAGTTTCCGCAGCATCGTATCAATATTATTGATACGCCGGGGCACGTTGATTTTACCATCGAGGTAGAGCGCTCATTGCGCGTACTGGATGGTGCCTGTGCCGTGTTTTGTGCCGTGGGCGGTGTGGAGCCGCAGTCGGAAACAGTATGGCGACAGGCAGCTAAATATCATGTGCCACGTATCGCATTTGTGAACAAAATGGATCGCCAGGGCGCAGATTTTTTACGCGTAGTGACCCAGTTGAAAGATCGCTTGGGTGCTAACCCCGTGCCAATGCAGCTGAACATTGGCAGTGAAGAAGAATTTGTAGGTCTGGTAGATTTGCTGAGCATGAAGGCCATCTACTGGAATGAGGAAGATCGCGGTGTAACTTACGAGTCTCGTGATATCCCGGCAGGGTTGCAGTTACAGGCAGGAACGCTTCGCGAAGAAATGATGGAGGTTGCTGCTGAGGCCAATGAAGAATTGATGGTAAAGTACCTCGAAGAGGGAGAGCTTTCCATAGAAGAGATCAAGCAGGGTATTCGCCTGCGTACTTTGGCTAATGAAATTGTACCGTGTTTTTGTGGCTCTGCTTTCAAAAACAAGGGTGTGCAGGCCATGTTGGATGCAGTGATTGATTACATGCCTGCGCCCACGGATGTCCCGGCAATTTGTGGTCATCTAAATGACAAGGATGAAAGCGAAGCCGAGCGGCACGCATCTGATGCCGAGCCTTTTGCAGCATTGGCATTTAAAATAGCGAGCGACCCTTTTGTGGGCACGTTGACATTTTTCCGGGTGTATTCCGGGATAGTTAAAACCGGCGATTTTGTGTTTAACCCGGTGAAAGGTAAAAAAGAGCGATTTGGACGCATTGTACAAATGCACGCTAACTCTCGCGAAGAGATTAAAGAGGTTCGTGCTGGTGATATCGCCGCTGCTGTTGGACTGAAGGATGTAACTACTGGTGACACTTTGTGTGATCCGGCTAAAGTTATCACGCTGGAGCGCATGGAATTTCCCGAACCGGTGATCTCGGTGGCTATTGAGCCGCGAACCACCGCCGACCAGGAGAAAATGGGTATTGCGCTGGGTAAGCTCGCGCAGGAAGATCCCTCATTCCGGGTGCATACGGATGAAGAATCCGGACAGACAATTATTTCCGGCATGGGTGAGTTACACCTGGAAATTATTGTTGATCGCATGAAGCGGGAGTTTTCGGTTGGAGCCAATGTTGGTGCGCCACAAGTGGCTTACCGCGAAACGATTCGCAAGAGTGTCGAAGCCGAAGGCAAGTTTATACGCCAGTCTGGCGGTCGTGGTCAGTATGGGCATGTGTGGCTCAAGCTGGAGCCGCAGCCACAGGGCAGCGGGTACGAATTTATTAATGGCATCGTTGGTGGTGTTGTCCCGCGCGAATACATCAGTGCTGTGGACAAAGGTATTGAAGAGCAGATGGAAAACGGGGTGATTGCCGGTTTTCCCATGGTAGATGTCAAAGTGACACTATATGATGGTTCCTACCATGATGTTGACTCCAGCGAAATGGCCTTTAGGATTGCGGGTTCCATGGGTTTTAGAAATGGTGCCTTATTGGCAGAGCCAGTATTGCTGGAGCCAATGATGAAGGTTGAAGTGGTCACACCAGAAGATTATATGGGTGACGTGATGGGTGACCTGAATCGGCGTCGCGGCATCGTGCAGGGAATGGATGACGGACCTGCGGGCAAGATAATCAGTGCCGAGGTTCCGTTAGCAAAGATGTTTGGTTATGCCACGGATTTGCGTTCAGCGACCCAGGGTCGCGCAACGTACTCCATGGAGTTTGAGAAGTATGCTGAGGCACCCAACAGTGTTGCGGAAGCGATTACCAAACAAGATTTTTAAAAATTTGATTTGAACAGTTGAATAAGGGGTAGTTACCGTGTCCAAGGAAAAATTTGAACGCAATAAACCGCACGTTAACGTAGGCACCATAGGCCACGTTGATCACGGCAAAACCACGCTGACAGCAGCTTTGACCAAAGTCATGGCCGAAAAACACGGCGGTGA